>JAEYRU010000111.1 GCA_023435335.1 Pseudomonadota bacterium | reverse complement strand
GCCCGCCGCCGGGCTTCTTCATCGCCGCCATGCTCCGTTGCGATTCTCCCACGGACGCCGGTTGCCGCGCGCCCACACGCCGTCGTCGGCCATGAGTTCGCTGAGGATGCCTTCGCGCAGCCCCCGGTCGGCGACGCGCAGCCGCTGCGACGGCCATACGCGGCGGATTGCCTCGAGGATGGCACACCCGGCGAGCACCAGGTCGGCGCGGTCGGCCCCGATGCAGGGATTGGCAACCCGCTCGTGGAACTCCCAGGAAAGCAGTCGCTCGATCATCAGATCGACCTCGCCGTCGTTCATCCACAGCCCGTCGACGAAGCGGCGGTCGTAGCGTTCGAGCCCGAGATGCACCCCGGCCAGTGTGGTCACCGTGCCTGAGGTGCCGAGCAGGTGGAACCGAGGACCGACGGCAAGCGAGGCGAGCCGCTGCCGGTCCTCGAACTTCTGCAGCATGGCTTCCACATCGGCCACCATCGCGGCGAAGCTCTCACGCGTGACGTCGCGGCCGCCGAACCGCTCCGCCAGCGACACGACGCCGACTGGCAGCGAGGTCCAGGCCACGATGTGACTGGCCAGCCGCGGCGAGCGCCGCTGCGACACGTCGATGAGCGCGATCTCGGAGGAACCACCGCCGATGTCGAACAGAACCACCGCGTCGGTGTCGCGCTCCACCAGCGAGCCGCAGCCTGAGACGGCGAGGCGCGCCTCGGTCTCGCGGTCGATGATTTCCAGAACAAGCCCGGTCTCTTCCTCCACGCGGGCAAGGAATTCGGCCCCGTTGGCGGCCGCGCGGCAGGCTTCGGTGGCGATCAGCCGATGCCGGCTGATATCGCGTGAGGCGAGCTTGTCCGCGCAGACCTTGAGCGCTTCCACCGCCCGCCCCATCGCAGCCCGCGAGAGGCTGCCGCTGGCGCTCAACCCTTCGCCCAATCGTACGATGCGCGAGAACGCGTCGATGACCCGGAACTGGCCCGGCCGCCCCGGAATGGCGACGAGCAGCCGGCAGTTGTTGGTCCCCAGATCGAGCGCGGCGTAGACCGGCAGGCTGCCATGTCCCCCGCGACGCCGGTCGTCCGGCTGGGGCGCCTCGATGCGGTGAGGAGAGGCGATGCTAGCCGCGACTGGGCGGAGCTGGGGGGAGGGCGCTGTTGCGTCCGTCGCCGGGGGTGCATCGGCCGAAGCTGCAGGCGCGAACCCTTCCCGAGCGAAGACCTTACGCCCGCGCCGGCGCTTGCGTCGTTTTCTGCCCTTCGCCTTGCCGGGTAGGGCGGGGTCGCCAGATCCCGCCGCCAGGGCGGGAGCAGCAGCTGCGAAGCCGGGCGAGGCACCGCCGGGCTCGCGCGACCCACCGCCCGGCGCAGAGCCGCCGTAGTCGGAGTCTTCCACGTCGTATCCTTCAGCGCCGCGCGAACCCCTCATTCCATCAGAGGCGGGGACGCAGCGAGCGCTCGTCATCATTGCGTTGAGAGCACGATACCATCAGTGTGGCCAAAGCCCAAGTCTGCAATCGGGGCGCTGCCGGCACGTTTGGAGCGGGCGAACGCCCCGGATTGATGTCCGCGTTTTCGCTGCCGGGGTTGAAGTCTGCCCGTGCTTGACTATTTTGGGCCCATCGGTAAAAGGCCCGTGCATGCCGCATACGCCGGAAGGCGTCCTCGGCCGGCTTTGGGGAATAGGTTAACGGTAGACCCACGGACTCTGACTCCGTTAGTCCTGGTTCGAATCCAGGTTCCCCAGCCAAAACGCTTCCCAGAATCGTTGAAATCCGCAGAAATCCGGCCTTTCGAGCCGACGCCCGATCGCGTCGAATCGGCCTTCCGCAACTGGTGCCCACAACTGATGCCCAGAGCTGGTGTCCATCCGCCCTGGGCCGACGGAGCAAGGGCGGATGGGACTGCGAAGGCACCAGGTCGAAAACCTCGTTCTGCGGGGACCGATCTTCTACTGGCGGGCGCGCATTCCCGTCGGATTCGCGGCTGGCGGCAGGAATGCCAGGCTTTCATTGAGCCTTAGGCTCTCGGACCGTAAGAAGGCCTCTGTGGTGGCAAGGCGGCTCAACGCCATGCTGCTCCAGATGGAATTGGTGCCGAAGGTCAGGATGGCGACAAGGGAACAGCTGACGCGCATCTTCGCTCTCGAAGCGGAGGCCATGCGCGAGGAGATCGAGGCACTCGACCTGTCCGCCAAGAGGGCGGGCACCTTGCGCGATCCTGACCACCGCGAAGCGGACCGCCAGGTCGGATGGGCGTACCGCCTCCTGCACACTTACGGTTCCGGAGACGAGCTCTCCTTCGCCGAGGGCGGCGACGTGAGTGAAGCCCTGATCGAGGCTGGCGCACAGCCGCACGACATTCCGTTCATCGAAGCTACCTATCGCGCCGAACGCGACGGCGTACTCTCTGACCGCAAGGGCACCACACGCAGCCCCTTCCTACGGCAGGTCCTGTACCGCATGGAGCAGGTAGGCCTGGACGACACGCCGCTCCATCGGGATGCGGCGATGGAAGAGATCTTCCGGGCGCGCGCTGACACGCTGTTGGCGTCTGCTGACGACCCGCGAAAGCCTACCCTGACGGCGACAAGCCGTGCCGAGCCGCCTCGGGTCGAGGCGGCTCCCGCTACACCGCCGCCGCGGCCCTCGGTTCTCTGGCAAGGCGATCCAGCGCCGTTGGCTCCCATGCCGGCGCCGGTCACCACGACACCAGACACGCCTACCATCCACCGACCCGTTGCCGAGGCAACGCCACCCAAGGCGAAGACGGCTCGCAAGAACCTCCCTCTTACGGAGTTCGACGCGGAGGTGGAGAAGCTTATCTCGAACCACAAGGATGACTGGGAAGACGATACGGCCTCCGACGTTCGAGTCCTCGTCGGGATATTCCGCGGCATCCTTGAAGAGCATGAGGTCCAGCATTCGGGCGAGATCACGCAGGAACATGTTGCCGCCCTTCGCCAGCACTTCAACCACATCCTTCCGCTTTACGGCCGAAGCCCGCGGCTCCGTGCCCTGTCACCGGCCGCTTTGCGTGAAGAGAGCAGGAAGCGCGCCGAGGAGGCGAAGCTGGAGGGGGAAACGCTGAGGCTGGGTCTGCGTCCCGCCACGATCCGCCGGCATCTCGGCAATCTCGACCATTTCCTCAAGCACCTGCGTTCGTCGCACTACACGGTGCCGGAATGGACTTTCGAAGGGTTGCGGCCACGAAAGCCCCCCAAGGGAGAAGTCCGACTTCAGCAGGTCAAGCCGGGGCCAGAGGAAATCCGTCCACTGTTCGGCATTCCGTTCTTCACCGGTCGGCTGTCGGCGGAGAAGCCCGAACTGCCTGGAGAGCTGGTCTTCCATTCCGCCAACTACTATCTCCCCATGCTCTTCACCTACCTCGGACCGAGGCGGAACGAGTTCGCCGGGCTCATGCTTGATGAAATCGTTCAGAACGATGGTCACTGGACGATCCAGATCAAGGCGAACGAGGTGAGGCGCATCAAGAACGCACAGTCCCATCGCCTCCTGCCGGTGCCGAACGAACTGCTGAGGTTGAATTTCATCGACTACGTGGAGCGCCTCAAGGCACTCGGGCACAAGCGGCTGTTTCCTGAGCTGTTCTCGCCGTACCTACAGAAGAACGACCCGGGTGATCGGTTCTACAAGGACTTCGTGCCGGTCGCCCAGAAGTGTATGCCAAACGGCCTATGGCAGCGCCCGATCCACGCACTTCGCCACGGTTTTGCCGATACCCTCAAGCAGGCAGGTGTGCCGGACGGGGTGATCGAGGATCTGTCGGGTCGGCTTGGTGAAACCGAAACTGCTACCCGCTACACCAATCCGGCAGGGCTCGCGCTGCTCCAAATGATCATCTCCCGCTATCCGGTGATCACGGGCCACCTCGATCCGCAACCCATTCGCCTGCTCCCGTGGGTCGAGCAGCATCTGCCACCTCCGTGGGCCGGGAAAAAGAGCGGCGACCGCTTCGGGGACAAGCGTGGCCGGCGGCCGAAAAAGAAGCTGTGAGATAATCCGGGGCAAGCGGCGCTTTGCTCCGTTCACGCGGCGACTGGCAGCCGAGAGAATGCCCAGCCATACTCCGCCGGCTATCGAAGGAAATGATTTCCTCGGCCTCCCCGCCTGATGCGTCGGGGGGCTGTAACGCAGTTGCGGCTTCTCGAATCGAAAGAATCGTAAACGCCGTTTCATCGAGTAATGGGGAGAATACGAACGGTGGTGATAACGGGGTTTGGCCCAGGCGCGGTCCGGTGGCTTTCGCCGTCCCCGCCTTCTTGAGACCGCTCACAAGGGCAAGGAAGCCAGCCGGACGGCCCGACGGCGAACATTCCTGGGAACGCGACAAGGGTCACAGCATCGGAGCAGACCGGGCAGCCGTCCCCTTCGGCGCCCGGCGCTCGCAATCAGTCATCTCCCTCGAGGGCACCTTCGTTCTGGTCATCGAGATGAAGCTTGCGCTGGAAGCTCCAGCCCGCCTGATACCGATGGACGATAGCGATGAAGGCACGCCGCGTGGCATCCTGATCGTAGCCGCGCGCAACCAGCCGCTCGACGATCGACCTCGCCAATATCCCGAGCTTGTTGCCTCGCCCAAGCCTGAGGTTCTCAGTGATCGCGTAGTGCAGCATCTCGCGTGCTATCTCGTCCCGATCGGGAACGCGCGCCTCCTTGATGCGCTTGCGATATTCGCGCTGGTACTCGCGCTGTTTCCTCAGCCGCTCCTCGCGGTCTCCTCCTCGACGTCGTGCCATCGTGGCCTCCCTGTCCGGCATCATTGCCGTGCAGGAATTGTCGCCTGGAGCCTTGCAAGCCACAAACGCCGTTAGCTTGAATCGCGCATCCTGCGTCTTGAATCGGTGGCCGGGCTTTCTGAATCGCGATCCAACGGTTCGGAATCAGATTAGCGTAAATTATTTCGCTTTGAACCAAGGTGCGGGCACGTCGACTTGCGTCATCCGGCAAACGGAGTCTGCGCCCGTAACGTTTGCTTCGGGTTTTGAATCGTGGCTGGGCAGTTTTGTAACGCTGGCTTCGAGCCTTGAATCGCCTGGCGCTGCTTTCGAATCGGATTAGCGTAAATCGAGATGAGTTGCGGGCACGTCACCATGCATCGGATTGCATAGAACGAGCTGCGACAGCTTCCGGACGCCGGACTGGGTGCCGTCCAATCGCAATTACGTTGCGCCACCGCCGCGATGCAGATGCTGCCGAAGCTCACCAAGCGCATCGTCCAGTTCGGCCCCCTCGAGCACGCCTTGCCGCAGCAGCATGTCTGCCAGCCCCAGATGAGCGTCCCGATCGGCTTCGAGGATGGCACGCGCCCGGCCGTAGCATTCCTCCAGCCGTTCATTGACGCCGGCCGAGAGGTGGGCATCCAAAGCCAGCATGTGGCTTCTATTGTCCATGCTGCGATGGAGCAGCGGCTGATGGCGGCCGAAGCCGAGCGAGGCTTCGAGCTGCACAGCGATATCGGTCGCGACGGCCAGATCGCTTTCCGGCGGGCCGCCCGATCCTGCCACCGGATCGCCGAAGACAAGGTCTTCGGCCGCCCGCCCGGCAAGGCGGACCACGATCTGGGCCATGGTCCAGGCCTCCGTTTCCAGCACGTGGGGTTCGGGCTCGATCCGGACGGTGCCGCCTTGCTCGGCTTCGATGGAGATCACCACGATGCGCCCTGTGCCCACCTTCAGATGAACCAGCGCATGCCCGGCTTCATGCACCGCCATGCGCCAGCGAAGATGTTCAGGCCTGTCCAGCCGTCCGTCACCTAGCGCCTGGACAAGGTCGTTCCAGGCGAGCTTCTGTCCTGCGCGTCTGGACTTCAGCCTCGCCTCCCTCACCAGGCGCTCGATATCGGCTCCGCTGCGGCCGACCGCGAGACGGGCGAGCGGTCGGAGCTGCGCCGCGAGCGGCGGGGGCGAGTCTGCATCTTGCGGGTTTGTGCGCGTCGGCTCAGTCATCGGATCACTCTTGGGGTCAGTGTTCGGCAGGGGCGATGGGCTACTGATGCCATCGAGGCACACTTGCGCCATGGCCACGCGGCTCGCCGAGGCGATACCAGCGCGATAGTGTCCGCGCCCACCGATGGTCGGCGGACAACAGCCAGAGGTCAGAGGTGGCGATCTGTCGGCCCTCACCTGGCAAGAGCGGATGGCCACTCGAGCGGCCGACGAGGCAGACCGCCGCGCGCTGCGCAAGATCCCACTGGTTCAGCAGAGGCGCCGTTTTGGGAAGTACTGCTCCGGAACGGCCGGACTGCACAGCCTCCAGATCAGCAACCAGCGCCTTGAGACGGTGGAGCACCTGTTCGAAGCCCGGGTCGTTCGCCCCGCCTCGCGGATCAAACGTCAGCATTGGCGGTCTCCGTCTCACGTCGGTGGGCGTTTGAACTTGCAGCCGAGACTGACGGGATCCGGGTGTCCTCCCCAACGACCTCACTCAGGTGTGGCGCCGGCCGCGTGGCGATCAGATCGGCGAGGTCTGCTCCCAGATGATGTGCGAGGATGCCGACAAGGGCGTCGACATCCGGCAATGGGATCTCGATATGCGTCTCCAGGCGGCCGGAGCGTCTGATGGCCGGGTCGATGACATTCGCACGGTTGGTGGCCCCGACGATGATCAACCCTTCGGACTTCAACGTACCGTCGATGAGTTCCAGCAGCTTGTTGACGACAGAATTCCAATAGTCGTCGTAGTCGTTCTTCTCGCCCCGCCTGCCAATGCCATCGATCTCGTCGACGAACAGGATGCAGGGAGCACGGCGCCTTGCCTCTTCGAAGGTCAGACGCATGCGCTTGATGACATCGCCGAGATGACTGGGTTCGAGCCAGGTCGAGACGGAGGTTGCCACCAGCGGTACCTGCAGCGTGTTGCACAGCGCCCGGGCAAAGGTGGTCTTGCCCGTTCCGGGTGGGCCCGACAGGAGCAGCTTCGTGCTCATCTGCGACCAGGGCAGCGTGCCGGAGGTCCAGAGCGCGAGGTCATGCTTGAGGTTCAGCGCCCACGCCTTGGCGTCCCCATAGCCATGCAGGGTCTCCACGGTCGGTGCTGCGGGCTCGCCTGCTTGCGATGCCAAAGGCTCAATGAGTTCCACCCCCGAGGAGACAGTGCGGCCATTCCGGCCGCTTGTATCGGAGGCGACAGCACGAGACTTGGCTGACCGCGCCGCGCCTGCGTCGACACGCCTGGTTCCGTTCTTGCCGTGGCCCGCTTCTTCATCGACGTCGGCAAGCCGCCGCAACGCCACCACCACGTCATTGATGCTCAGCCCCGGCCTTACCGCGGCGGCGAGGTCATGGATCGATAGGTGTCGGGAGAGCTCGTCCGGCAGCAGGGCTGTTGTGCTGTCCGGCGGCACGCCAAGCACCTCAGTCACAACCGCGTCGACAATCGAGGCACTCATCGGCCCCGTCTCCAGGCGAAGGTCTGCGGTGCGCTGCAGTCGGGCCGGAAGCTCTTCCCACTCTTCGGCTAGGCCCAACACCGGGACGCCGAACCGAACTGCGAACGCAACCTTCTCGTCGCCGTCGGCACCGCTACGTCTATCTTCGTCCCTGGCGCCAAAGAGGATGATCGATCGTCCAGGCTCGAAGCGCGACGGCAGCCTGACCAGGTCAGGGCGCAGCTCATAACCGTCAAAGATGCCGACTGCATGGCCAAAGGTTCCTTCCTTCAGCATGCGGGTAAGCCGCAGCCCGAAGCCGTCGACCCGAGACAGCACTGTCGCCACCCAGCGTCGGCTGCGCAGAGACCTTTGCCACACCTCGTCGACGAGGCCAGCACGTTCGATAGCGTCTACCAGCAGGAGCATCACTGCCAGCTCGTCCGGACGGGGCGCAGCGTTCGCCAGCACCGCCTGCCAGACTTCGGCGACTGTAACGGAGGCGTGCATTCTCGAGGACCGCGTCGGGGGTCTCGAGCCACCAGACGGCATCGGGATGCCAAGCCGCGCCAGGATGGTGGCTGCCTCGCGCCGCGATCGTCCTGCAAGGAGTGGCCCGCATACGATGGGGCGATGAACGACATCGTCGTTCGTGTCGTTGAACGGCAGGCGGAAGCTATCCTCCTCGGCCGCCGTGCGTCGGATGCGCAGTCGTGGGCTGTCATCGCCAAAGCCGTCTCGATCTCCGCTCGCAAGGATGCCGCGGGCAGTGGCGTCCTCCAGCGCGCGCAGCCGCGCATCATGGCGCAGCCGACGGAGCAGGTGTTCCCGCAGTCGCCCGGTCATGGTTTGCCTCCCTCGTAGACGTGAAGATGTCGGCGCGCCGCCGTTGCAGAGCGCATGCGCCACCAGTCACGCACTAGCCGTGCCGCATCACTCCCCGCAGCGACGTGACGGTTCAACGCGTGGTGCACCGACGGCGGGATCGGAAAGCCACGCGCTCCGCCATGCCTTGCGTGATGAAGCACCAGCCCCACCACGACGGCCGGATCGTCCAGGGTGCTGCCGATCGGCCATTCGATATCGCCATCGGGATCGGCCGCTCCATATCCGTGACCTGCCGCCAGTCCGGTGGCGATCATGCGGTGGTCGAGCGTCCGCTCGTTCGGCATCTCGCCGCTGATGGCGGCCATTGCCTCGGCCAGCTTTCGTCGCCGGATCGCGAAGGATGGCTCGCCTGCGATCACGCCAAGGTCGGTAACGGCGTGGGGTGCGGTACCCACACCTTCCGGCAAGATCGCACCGCCTGCCGGGTCAGGCCTCTTCACCTCCCGACCAAAAGGATCCGGGTTACGGGCCGCCCGCGCGCGACGCGCGTCGGCGAGGGAGATCACGCGAGCTGTCTCGTCGAGGTTCTGGCGGTCGTGGGGGCCAAGGTCCGCATGCGGCGCTTCGTGGTTGTCGCGCCCGGTCATCAATGCATCCCCCGCGTGGCAATACCTACCCTGATGCGAGGACGAGGCGCGCGCGCTGCCGCCGGGACTGCCCGGTGGAGGAGATCCGGAGGAAGCGAGCCGCCATCGGTGCCGAGCTCACCATCATTGTCATCGGCATCGGGTTCAACGGGGGCCGCCTCCAAGGCCGCACCACCGTTGCCCCCCTCGTCACCGACAGCTTGGTCTGGGTTCGGGTGGGCCTCTGCGCTGCCCTTGCCGGACCGCGAACCCGCGGCGTGCGGCACCCGGCTGGTGGCGGCGACACGACGCTGCTCAAGGCGCGGGCCGACGATCGCCTCGCAGCGGCGGTCAAGCACGGCGCGTACCTTGGTGCCGAAGAGCGCGCGCAACCGGGCGATCGCCTCGGCGGCACCTTCGACCCGCAGGATCCAGTCAAGATCGGCGAGCGCGAAGATGCCCTTCGCTTCGTCACGGCAGTCGCCGGCGCCGTCGATGATGGCGATGTCGGCACGGGCAACCGGCGGCGCGTCATGATCCCGCTCCAGCACGTCGCGCACGACGAGCGCGCTCGCCATCATGCGTGAACGCAACTCGGCGAGCGTGCGCGGCTTGTAGGAACTGACCGAGCGCTTGACGTCGATGATCAGTGCCAATTGCCGGGGGCAATCGACGATCAGGATGTCGGGCTTGTAGAACTCGCGCGTGGCAACCTCGGAATCAAGCCGCAGGCTAGAAGCCTTGGACCAGTCATTGCGCCGGAACACGGCCTTCGCGGTCTCATGGACCGGGAGCGGCCGGTCAAGCGGTACGACCACCAGGTCGGGATTGGTCATGGCGACAAGTTCGATGCCGCGCTCCAGCACGACACCCTCCAGCGTCGTCGCCGATCGGATCGCCGCCAGCAGGCCTTCATAGCCTTCGAAGGTCGCGTCGGACTTCGGCGGGCAGGCCTCGATCTGGGCCAAGGTGTCGCCGACCAGTTGTTCGAAGGCGGGCAGCAGCTCTTCGAGATCGAACGTGACGCTGCCGATGTCGACGCCTTGGAATGGTTCGGTTGGGTCGCGACGTTCAGATCCGGTTCGGGGCGAGACGAGAGGGCGAAGGTTGTTCAAGTCGGGTCGGGTGATCATTGGAGAACTCCGATGAAGATGGGGTGTCGACATGGGGCGCGGCATCGCGGCTGGAGACACGCGCTGCGACTGATACCGTTGGTCCCCCGCCCGCCTTCGGCGACGCGTCAGCGTCCGGCGGCCGCCCGATACGGGCGGCAGGTCAGATCACCGGACGAAGCCGAGAAGCGGGTGGCGGCGCGCGACCGAAACGACGGTCGCGAAGCGCGAGGGGTCAGGCCGCGGCGGCCTCTGCGTCCTCGACCGCGATCTCGGCAGCGCTGCAGATGCAATGGCGGCCATGTGCCGCAAGGCGCGCTTCGGCACGCTGCGCCCGGGCCTCGCTGGCGAGAAGTTCGGCAAGGAGCGCGTCGATCAGCGCGCCTGCGCCCAGGGCCGACGCCGGCCGCGGCGCGGAAGCGAACTCATCCGAGACAGGAAGCTGGGGGCTCGTCGCCGGTCCGGCTTCATTGAAGAGGGAAGAGAAGATAGAGGTACGCATAGCCCAAGTCCTTTCCTAACAAGGTTGCGGGTCAGGCCTTCGTCGGTGGTGCAAACACTGACGGAGGCCGCTTTCTGCCCCGGGTCATCCGAAGCCGGAACACCAGTGACAGGATCCGGATCGGATCTGAGCCCGCAAAACGATCGCGTGGTTAACGGCAGCCTGGCGGCGGGGCGGGTCCGGCGATCTGGAACCAACCAAGTCAAACTGCGCCCGGCCTGCCGCCGGACGGCGCCGGGAACTGAATGGCGGCTCGATGCAAAAAGACCCCCTTCTTGCGAAGAGGGTCTTGTTTCAATTCCGGCCGGACCCCGGGGCACTGCAGGGTGCCCCCCGGGGGTGCGAGATCAGGGGCGCGGGCTTTCGCGTTCCGCCGCTGCGGCCAACGCCAACGGCAGGTCCTCCGCCGCCAACGGCACGTCGACAAGCGACGATCTCATGGCCTTCGCGGGCGAAGCCTTGCCGGACCGCTTCGTCGGCCCAACCGCGTCTGGTGCTGCGACTGCAGTCTCGACCTCAGCGTCCGAGATCGCAGTCTCGATGACGTCCTCATCATCGTCCAGGTCACGCGCCGCAGGCATCACCTTGGCATCCTCGACGGCGACACCGAGGGTCGGCCGCACCTCTGCTTCGATGGCTTCGTCATCGCCGAGCGCCCAGCGCAAGGTCGGCACCACCTCGTCGGTCAACCACGATCGCAGCTCGCTGCGTTTTGGCCACTCATTGTCTGGGCGCCCCAAGACGGAAACGACGTCCTTCACCTTGCGCCATCCTGACCCGTCCGGCAGGTCGGCCGGTTCGGTGTCCCCGAAGGAGTTAGTCTTCAGCCCGCAGGCGACGCGCTCCAGATGGCCGACGGCGGTCCTTGCATCAGCGCGCACGTCCTGACTCAGCTTGCCCTTCTGGATCGCCTTGGCCTTGCCCTTCTCCGGCTCGAGTTCCGAAAGGATGCGCGCCAGGACCTTGCCGACCAGCATGGTGAAGGCCGACACCCCGCTCTTCAAATTCGACTGCCCGACGGCCATCAGCCCCTTGCGGCCGGACTGGACGAGCGGGTTGACTGGCGCCTCCTCCTTGCCCCAGTTCTTGATCTGCGCCGCGGTCACCTTCTGGCCCTGTTCAAGCTTGGTGAGGATTTCGTCGCGCTCCTGCGGCGTGCGCGGCAGCATCTCAATGAGTTGCGTGCTGCTCATCGAGTTCGCGATGCAGCGGTAGCGGTCCGCTGCCAGTTCGATCGAGATGCGCATGAACTTCACGATGTACTTCGTGTCGTATCCGTACGTCTCGGATGCGAAGTCGGCGAAAACGTCTTCGCCACGCATCTGCTGCTGGACAAAGACGAGGTCGTCTCCAAAGGCAAAGGTCTGCGCCGCGTCACGGCGGCGATGTCCCATGATACGGACCGAACGGGCCCGCACTTCGGCGAGCGCGTCTTCTGAGACCCCGCATGCGAGCACGGCGGCATCGAAGTCCTCGGGCAACTGAACGCCAAGGATGCTCTCGTCGAGCACGGAAGCGGAGGAAAGGAGGGCAGAGGTAAGAGCGGTCATGATGTGTTCCTTCTGAACAACAGTTTGCGCCTTGCAGCGAACCCGCAAGACTAAAAGGATGATAGCACACTCGTGAAATCGCCTTTTTTGAAATTTACTTCATTATCTCATAATTTACGACGATATATTATGATAAATACACCTGCTGATGGGAAATAGGGAGCAAATAGCTCCAAAAATAAATCGCTTTGCTATGTTTTGCCGTGAAAATATATTCAGACACAACTCGCCAACGGCGCCACAGAAATCACTCTACTGAGCGTCGTAGATCCTGAAGGCCTTGGTTCTCAACGGTCTGCCGAACGTCAAGGAAAAAGTTGGGAAGTAGAAACGGGTGGTCGGTCGGGGTGTCCTTCCTGTCCATCATGCGGCTGTCGGGGAGGACGTTGGTAGCGCTCGCTGCAGGTGGCAGGAAATGATTTCCCCGAGGGATACTCTGCCCCCC
>JAEYRU010000098.1 GCA_023435335.1 Pseudomonadota bacterium | reverse complement strand
TCGTTGGCGTCCGAGCCGCCGAGGCCGAAATAGACCTTCGACATGTTCTTCGGAGCGCGCTCCAGCACCATCTTCGCCAGCGTGATCGAGGCTTCCGTGCCGTGGCCGACATAGGCGTGGTAGTAGGCGAGTTCCTTCGCCTGCGCCGCGATCGCCTCGGCGATCTCGGGCCGGCCGTAGCCGACATTGACGCAGTAAAGTCCCGCGAAGGCGTCCAGCAGGCGCTTGCCGTCGCGGTCCTCGATCCAGACGCCGCTGCCGCCGGTGACGATGCGGTTGGGGCTCTCGCCGCGCGCATGCATCGCGAGATGGGTGGAGGGATGGAAGAAGTATTCCCGGTCCCACTGGTCGAGCGTGTCGTTCTTCAGCATTCTTCTTGCTCCTCGTTGATGGGTGCGGGCGGCGACGCCGTCAGCCGATGTCCCGGCAGACATATTTGATGTCGGTATAGGCTTCCATGCCGTGGCGCGAGCCCTCGCGGCCCAGACCGGCCTGCTTCACGCCGCCGAAGGGGATCGGCGCGCCGGTGACCTTGGTCCGGTTGACCGCGACCATACCGAACTCCAGCGCCCTGCTCATGCGGGATATTCGCGCGGCGCTGCTGCTGTGCAAATAGGCCACCAGCCCGGTTTCGGTGGCGTTGGCGCGGGCGAGCACCTCGTCCTCGCTGTCGAAAGGCGCGAACGCGGCGACCGGGCCGAATGTCTCCTCGCGGAATATCCCGGCATCGTCCGGCACATCCGCGAGCACGGTCGGTTCATAGAAGTTGGGGCCGGCCGCATGGACCTTGCCGCCGCAAACGAGCCGCGCGCCTTTCGCCAGAGCATCGGCGACATGAGCCTGCTGCTTCGCCACGGCTCGGGCGTTGATGAGCGGGCCGATGTCGGGATCGGCCATGCCCGGCCCTACCGTGAGCAAACGCACCCGCTCGGCGAAGGCGGCGACGAAGCGCTCGTAGATCGGCCGCTCGATGTAGAACCGGTTGGCGGCGAGGCAATCCTGGCCGGAAGTCGCGAACTTGGCGGCGATGGCGCGATCGACGGCGCGGTCAAGGTCGCAATCGACGAACGCGACGAAGGGCGCATGGCCGCCCAGTTCCATGACCAGCCGCTTGATGGTCGGAGCCGACTGCGCGTAAAGCAGCCGGCCGACCTCGGTGGAGCCGGTGAAGGAAAGCACGCGCACCAGCGGGGAGGCAGTCATGGCGCCGACCACCTCGGGTGCGTGGCCGGTGACGATGTTGAAAACCCCGGCGGGCAGGCCGGCGCGCTCGGCCAGCTCGGCCAGCGCCAGCGCGGAGAAGGGCGTGTCGGAGGAGGGATGCACGACCACCGTGCAGCCGGCGGCGAGCGCGGCGGCCGCCTTGCGCGTCAGCATGGCGGAGGGGAAGTTCCACGGCGTCACCAGACCGGCGACGCCGACAGGCTGACGCATCAGCTGCATGTCCGCGTCCGGCAGATGCGAGGCGACGCTCTCGATGTTCAGACGCCTCGCCTCTTCGGCGTAGAACTCGACGAAGGAGGCGGCGTAGTCGATCTCCCCGAGCGCCTCGGACAAGGGCTTGCCCTGTTCCTCCACCATGAGGCGGGCGAGGTCGTCGCGCGCCGATACGATAAGTTCGAACCAGCGGCGCAGCAGTTTCGCGCGGGTCTGGGGGAGCTGCGCCGACCATGACGCGAAGGCTGCATGCGCGCCGTCGATGGCGGCCTGCGTGTCGGCTGCCGTGAGCGCCGGAACCGAACCGACGCGGCTGCCGTCGGCGGGGTTGGTCACATCGATGAAGCCGCGTGCGCTACCGGCGGTCCAGGCGCCGCCGACATAGGCGAACTCGCGGAAGAGGCGGGGATCGGCCAGGATCGAGAGGTCGGTCTTCTGCAACGCGGCGGCGGACGGCATGGGGCGGCTCCTCAGGTCTCCGGGAGCACTGAATGTCGCGCGGGAACACCCGGCGTTTCGTCGGGAGTGAACCGGCCCGGCGGATGATCCTTCGGATTTTCGCCGCCGGGGAAAATCATCCTTCTCCCAGCAGCAGGTCGAACGGCAGGGCCGCAGACAGCTTCACCGGCTTGGTCACCACATAGGTGAAATAGCGCGCCAGCCCCACCCGCGCCTCCAGCAGGTGGTCGATGAGGCGCTGGTAGGAATCGATGTCGCGGGTGACGATCTGCAGTATGTAGTCGAAGCCGCCGCCGACCGCCCAGCAGGCGACGATCTCGTCGTGGCGGGCGACCTCGCGCTCGAAGGTCTGGAAATCCTCGACCCGGTGCTGTTCCAGCTCGGCCGCCATGAAGACGACGATGTGCGCGGCGATCTTCTTCAGCGCCACCTCGGCGCGGTAGCCGGTGATGATGCCGGCCTGTTCCAGCCGCTTCAGCCGCTCCCAGCAGGGGGCCGCCGAGAGGTTTACCCGACGGGCCAGGTCAGCCTTGGATATGCGGCCTTCCTCGCGCAGGATGGCGAGCATCCTGAGGTCGCGGTCGTCGAGTTTCAGCATCGGTTCCGCCGCTCCGTCTCCAGTCGCAACGCAACGCCCGGCGCTCCGCGCGGCGGTTTCGCCACACGGGTCGATACGCCCGGCATGTGGAGTTCATTCAGGCCAACTCGGCTTAGGACGTGTCGTACGGTCCTCCCGCCAGGGCGGTCGAGACGACGGCAGGCCGAGCCGCGCATTGGACGAAACAGGCCCGCGCGCCGTCGCAACGGCGGCTGCGTCCCGGCGGGACCCGGCCCGCGCGCAACAGCGCGGCGAGCATGGCGGCCAGCATCCGAAAGCGTGCGGCAAGCAGGATCGCGTCGCCCGGCCCGTAGCCAAGTTCGGCGGTGTGCGCGAAGCCGCGCCATTCGCATGGCGTCACCTCGGCGGCACAGGCGCAAGCCCTGGCTTCCGCGGTCCGCAGGATGACGAGAGCGAGCCAGCGAATGGGGAAGGAGCGGCAAGCGGCGCGCTCGGCCTGGACCGCCAGCGCGACGAGCAACGCCACGATGTGCTCCAGTATCCGATCGCTTCCTGCCACCCTGTGCATCCGCGGGGCCTTTCACCTGCGCATATTGTGAGGCTACTTGCGCGGATGGGGATAGACTGGCGGCACAATTCGTCGAAGTTGTTGATTTCGCTGGAGGCGGCGCCGACTTCCATTCACATGCCGCGGCGGTTCCCCGGATCAGGTTCGAGGAGGACGGGGCCGAGGACGGGCGTTCCATTGCAGGAGATCCCTAGGTCGCGATCACCGAGCCCGCGCCGGCGGCGCGCGCCGCGGCGAGCGCAAAGGTGGCGATAGCCGTGTCCTGCGCGCCGGTTCCGGTCAGGTCGCAGATGGTGACCTGCGCATCGCTCGTCCGGCCGGTCGACTTGCGGGAAACGATATCGCCCAGCTCCGGCGGAGCGCCGCGTGTCCAGAGGCCCGATGTGATGGCGCTGCGCAATTCGCCGAGCTTCTCGCACTGGCTGACGCGGTCGGCGACGTAGAGGTCGGCGGCGGCAAGGGCGGCCGGCTCGATCTCGTTCTTGCCCTGCTGGTCGGAACCCATGGCGGTGATGTGCAGGCCGGGATGCAGCCATTCGGCCTTCAGGATCGGCTCTTCGGCAGGGGTGGTGGTCACGACCAGCTGGCTCTCGGCCACAAGGCGCGCGGGGTCGGCCTCGGCGCGCACCGGAATGCCGAGCGTCGCGGCGAGGTCGATGGCGCAGGCCTGCGCCCTGGCAGGATCGCGGCCCCAAACCAATGCCTGTCGAAACGGGCGCACCAGGTGCGCCGCCTGAAGCTGCAACCGCGCCTGTACCCCCGTTCCCATGACGCCGGCGGTGTCGATTGTGGCCGGCGCCAGATGCTTCGCGGCGACAGCGCCGGCCGCCGCGGTGCGCAGATCGGTCAGGTAGCCATTGTCGAGCAGCAGCGCATCCACCATTCCGGTCTTCGCCGAGAAGAGGATCATCAGGCCGTTGAGGCTGGGCAGACCGATCCTCGGATTATCCAAGAAGCCGGGGCTCACCTTGATCGCGAAACCTTCGAAGCCCGGGATCCATGCCGTCTTCACGTCGACCTCGCCGTTCGCCTCCGGGATCGCCATGGACATGATCGGAGGCATCACCACCTTTCCCGACGCGAGCGCGGCGAAGGCCTTCTCCACGACCTCCACGACGTTCAGGTCGAGGTGAATCACGCGGCGCAGCTCGGCCTCGGTCAGGACGGTGACTTCACGCGGCATAGGCGTGTCCCTCGACGATCATGTCACCCAGCTGCACGTCGCGGCCGGTGACCACGGCGGTGAAGGCGGCCATGTCGACATTGCGTCCGGTGAGGACGGCGGCCACGGGACCGGTGAACCGCGGCAGCCTGCCCGCGAGCAGCGCGGCGATGCCGACGACGCTCGCCCCCTCGGCCACCATGCGCTCCTCGTAGTAGAGGGCCTGCATGGCGCGATAGATCTCATCCTCGCTCACCAGCACCACGTCGTCGAGCAGCGTGCGGCAAAGCGGGAAGGACAGGCGGTTCTCCATTCCGATGCCGCCGCCCAGCGAATCGGCGAGGCTGGCCACCTCCTCGACCTCCACCGGCCGGCCGGCGCGGATCGACGCGTGCATCGCCGCGCCCCTGTCCATCGAGACGCCGATCACCCTGATGTCCGGTTTGATTGCCTTGGCGGCGAGCGCGATGCCCGCCGCCAAGCCGCCCCCCGAGAGCGGCACCAGAACGGCCGCGAGGTCCGGCCGGTCTTCCAGCAATTCGAGCCCGATGGTCCCCTGGCCCGCAATGACCAGCGGATCGTCGAAGGGAGAAATCTCCACCAGTCCTTCCTCGGCGGCCAGCCGCAGGGATTCAGCCAGCGCGTCGTCCTGGCTTCGCCCGGTAATGCGGACCTCGGCGCCGAGGGCGCGGATGCCTTCCACCTTGGCCCGCGGCACCAGCGACGACATGCATACAACCGCCCGCAGCCCGCGTGCGCGCGCCGCATAGGCGACGCCGCGGCCGTGGTTGCCGGTCGAGCAGCAGGTGACGCCGGCTGCGCCAGCGGGAAGATTGAACACCGCGTTGACCGCCCCGCGCAGCTTGAAGGCGCCGATCGGCTGCGTGTTCTCCAGCTTCAGCAGGAACTCGCTTCCGCAGCGCGCGGAAAGAAAGGGCGAGGGCACGAGCGGCGTGCGCGCGGCAACCCCGGCGATGGTCCTGCGTGCGGCCAGGATATCGGCCAGATGAAGGCTCAAGTCGCCTCCTTCACCGCGCTGAGGAATTGCTGCGTGCGCTCCCGTCGAGGGTTGCCGAACAGTTCTTCCGGCGTGCCCTGCTCCTCGATCCGCCCTCCGAAGAAGAAGCACACGCGGTCCGAAATGTCCTTGGCGAAGCCCATCTGGTGCGTGACCATGAGCATGGTCAGGTTGTGCTTGCCGACCAGCTCCCGGATGACGTTGGTGACCTCGCCGATCACTTCCGGGTCGAGCGCGGAGGTGACCTCGTCGAACAGCATGACCTTGGGCCGCATGGCCAGCGCGCGGGCAATCGCGACGCGCTGCTGCTGGCCGCCGGACAGGCGCGAGGGGTGCTGATCGCGCTTTTCGGCCATGCCGACCATCTCCAGCAGTTCCTCCGAACGCTCGCGCGCTTCCTTCCTGGAGATGCCGAGGACGTGCACCGGGCCTTCCATGCAGTTCTCCAGCGCCGTCATGTGCGGGAACAGGTTGAAGTGCTGGAAGCACATGCCGATCTTCGAACGCATCCGGCGCAGATGGCGGCTGTTGGCAGGCACGAGTCCGCCGTTGGGGCCAGCGCCGGCGGGCATGTGGGTGAGCGGCTGCCCGTCCACATAGATGACGCCGCCATTGATCTTTTCCAGCGTCATGAGCATGCGGAGCACGGTCGTCTTGCCCGAGCCGGAGGGGCCGATGATGGTGACCATCTCGCCTTCGGCGACGTCGAGATCGAGCGAGTCGAGCACGACGAGATTGCCGTAGCGCTTGGTGACCTTTCTGAAGCTCACCATCGGCACGTCGTCGCCCTCAAGCGCGAGCGGGAAATCGGCGAGGTTTTCGTGCGTCATCAGCTCAGCCCCAGTTTTCGGCGCACCCAGGCCTCGAAGACGCGAATGCCGGCGGCGGTAGGAAGCGATATGGCCAGGAAGATGACCCCGACCAAAGTGTAGGGTTCGAGGAAACGATAGGTCTCGGAGCCGATCGCATTGGCGGTGTGCATCAGTTCGGCCACCCCGATCACGGACAGCATGGGGGTGTCCTTGAAGATGCCGACCAGATAGTTGCCCATGCCGGCCAGCGACGGCGGAAGTGCCTGCGGGATGATGACGCGGAAATAGGTGCGGGGGGTGGAGAGGTTGAGCGAGGTCGCTGCCTCCCATTGCCCCCTGGGAACGCTTTCGAGCCCGCCGCGATAGACCTCGGAGAGATAGGCCGCATAGTGCAGGCCGATGGCGATCATGCCGGCAGTCCAGGGCGAGAGCCTGAGACCGAATTGCGGTCCGACGTAGAAGACGAAGAAGATCTGCAGAACCAGCGGCGTCGAGCGGACGAACTCGACGGCTTCGCGCACCACCATCGTCACGGCGCGCGACGGCGTGCGCTGGGCGAGCGCCAGCACGAGGCCGAGCACCACGGCGATGGCATAACCGAGGCCGGCCGCCAGCAGCGTGTTGCCGGTTGCGACGATGAGGCGGGGCAGGATGTCCCAGGTGAAGTCCCAGCGCCAGTCGACCATGGCTCAGGCCCTTCCCATCTTGCGCATCATGAAGCGCTCGAGCCAGCGCATGAAGGGCGTGATCATGAAACGCGCGATCACGTAGTAGATGATCAGCGCGGTGCCGAACGACTCAGCGGAAAGGAAGGTCGTGCCGTTGATCTGCTTGACCTGGAACATCAGGTCGGCGACCGCGATCAGCGCGACCAGGGCGGTGCCCTTCAGCAGTTCGATGAGGAGGTTGCCCCAGGACGGCAGCATGATCAGCACCGCCTGCGGCAGGATCACCCGCCACATGCGCTTGGCCGGCGACATGTTGAGCGCGAGCGCCGCCTCC
>JAEYRU010000285.1 GCA_023435335.1 Pseudomonadota bacterium | reverse complement strand
GCGTTAATGCCTGCCGAGCGGCGTCCTGCGAAGCTCCCGGGAGGGAGCGAAGCGGGATCCACGTGCATCCGGGCAAGCCACCGGACGGGCGGCCGTAAGGTCGCACTGTTACTAAGATGAGCGTCCGAACGGCCGCCCGTCTTCCCAGCCTGGTCGCGAAGCGATCATGGCGCAACCCAATGGCCAGACGGCTGAAATGCCGGGCGTGGCGAGGAACAGATGTGTCCGTGACCCGCCGCGCCTCGACCAATTCACGCGCTGAACATTTCCGGATGCGCCGCCACGATACGCGGAAGCGAGCGGAGGATCTCCGAAAGGTGGGTATGCATGGCCGCCTCGGCTTTGTCGGGATCGCCGGCGGCGATCGCATCGACGATCGCATCATGCTGGGCGATCAGCACCGGAATTGGCGTCGCTTCCTCCATCGAGAGATAGCGCACCCGGTCCATCTGGACCTTCAGGCCGTCCAGCACTTTCCACGCGTGCTCGCATTCCGCGCTGCGGGCAATGGCTTGGTGCAGGGCGTCGTCGGCGCTGATGAAGGCAGGCGCGTCGCCGCGGGCGCTGGCCTCGCGCTGGGCCTCAAGCGTCTCGCGCATCACCGCAATGTGGGCCGGCGTCGCTTCCAGCGCGGCCTTGCGGGCGATGGCCACCTCGATCGCCTCTCGCAGGAAGCGCGCGTTCTCCACCTCGCGGCGAGATATCAGCAGAACCAGCGTTCCCCGCTGCGGGCGGATCCCCACCAGCCCGGCCTCCGCGAGCTTGATGAAGGCCTCGCGCACCGGCTGCCGCGAGACGCCGAGCTGCTTCGCCACGTCCGCCTCGGACAGGGTGTTTCCGGGAAGCAGCCTTCCCTGGACGATCGCCCGACGCAGGGCATCAAACACGCGATGGCTGACGGTGGCGCCGCGCCCCGCGCCGGCCGGTTCCTCGACAGGAAGGGTAAGGTTCATATTGACTCCTCCGCGTCTGCCATACTACCATACCAGTTATCCAATTCACAGTGCAGCGTTGGATCACGGGAGGAATTCATGAAAATCACATCCATGGGCGCGCTCGCCGCGTCGGCAGTCATCACATTTGGCGTCGGCTCGGCCGCGCTGGCAGCAGATTACACGCTCAGCGTCAACACCGCGCTCGCAACTTCAGACCCGCTTTACAAGGGGCTGGAGAGTTTCGTGGAGGGCGTGGCCACCGCGTCGGGCGGCAAGATCGAGGTCAAGCTGTTCCCCAATTCGCAGCTCGGCCCGGACGAGGACGTGCTGGAGCAGGCGCGTGCAGGCGCACCGGTCGCGGTCGTGGTGGACGGCGGGCGTCTCGCCAACTTCGTCAACGAGTTCGGGGTGCTGGGTGCGCCCTATCTGGCCAACGGCTATGACGGGATCCGCAAGGTCGTCACCTCGGACAAGTTCGAGGAATGGGTGCAGAAGCTGCACGACACGTCCGGTCACCAGGTGCTGTCGTTCAACTGGTGGCAGGGCGAGCGGCATCTGTGGACCGCCGGCCCGGTGAACACTCCGGCTGACCTGTCGGGCAACCGCATGCGCACGCCTGGCGCGCCGGTGTGGGTCGAGACGGTCACTGCCATGGGCGCGGTGCCCACCCCGATGCCCTATGCCGAGGTCTACTCTGCGCTGCAGCAGAAGGTCATCGACTCGGTCGAGGCGCAATTGCCCGCCGGCTACGGCTCGAAGCTGTTCGAGGTCACCAAGGTGCTCACCAAGACCGGACACATCAATCTCATCACCGGCCTGGTGACGAGCGCGGCCTGGTTCGACAGCCTGCCCGCCGACCTGCAGAAGGTGCTGCGCGACGAGGCGCTGAAGGCTGGCGACGTCGCCTCCTACGGCACGCGCGACGCGCTCGGCAAGATCGAGGGCGACCTCAAGGCGGCCGGCATGACGATCAACGAGATCGATGTGACGCCGTTCAAGGAAGCAACGGCGGGCGTCTACGACAAGCTCGGCTACGGGGCCCTGCGCGACGAACTGCAGGCCATCGCGGCCAAGTAAGCCTCTCCCCACTTGCGCATGGGCGCCAGGCGCTCATGCGCGCTCTTTTTCCGGAGGGGAGCATGCTCCGTCGACTGGCGCAAATCGAATTCCTCATTGCCGCCGGCCTGCTGGCCACGATCTGCGTGCTGGTGTTCGCGGCCGGCGTCATGCGCTCTTTCGGGCATCCGCTGATCTGGTCGGTGGACCTCGCGCAGCTGCTCTTCATATGGCTGTGCTTCTTCGGCGCCGCGCGCGCCATGCGCCAGAAGGGGCATATCGGCATCGACCTGCTGGTCTCCTGGCTGCCGCATCGCAACAGGCTCGCGATCGAAGCGGTGCTGGCGGGGATCATCCTCGTGTTTCTCGCCATGCTCGCGATCGAGGGCGTCAAGCTGGCGCTGCAGAACTGGCAGCGTACCTTCGGCGACAGCGGGCTCTCCTATGCCTGGGTCACGCTGGCGGTGCCCGCCGGATGCGCCATGCTCGGCGTGGCGCTCTTGCGCAACCTCTATGTGGCGTGGACGATGCGGACGGACGGGCGCACCCTGGTCTACTCGCGCGCCCCCGACGAGACCAGCGTCCCGGCGGAGCTGTAGGCGATGCTGCTGATCTCCGTCCTGTTCTTCACGCTGATGTTCCTCGGCGCGCCGGTCGCCTTCGCGATCGGCATCTCGGGCTTCGTGTTCTTCCTCACCGACGCCGGCATGCCGATGTCAATCGGCGTGCAGAAGATCGCCACGATGAGCCAGAGCTTCCCGCTGCTGGCGGTGCCGTTCTTCGTGTTTGCCGGCCACCTGATGAACGAGAGCGGCATCACCGACCGGCTGTTCCGATTCTCCTACGTCGCCGTCGGCTGGATGGCGGGAGGGCTGGCGCAGGTGGCGATCGTGCTCTCCACACTGATGGGCGGCATCTCCGGTTCCGCCGTCGCCGACGCCGCGATGGAGGCGCGCATCCTCGGGCCGACGATGGTGGCCAAGGGCTACGGAAAGGGCTTCTCCGCGGCGGCGATCGCGGTGGGATCCCTGATAACCGCGACCATCCCCCCGTCAATCGGCTTGATCCTCTACGGCTATGTCGGCAACGTCTCGATCGGCCGGCTGTTCATCGCGGGCATCATTCCGGGCCTGCTCATGATGACCGCACTGATGATCACCACCTATCTGATCGCGCGCAGGCGCGGCTACGTGGTGGCCGACACGGAGCCGCCGACGCTCAAGGCGCTGGGCAGCGCGGCATGGGCCGCAAAGTGGGCGCTGCTCTTCCCGGTCGCGCTGGTGCTCACCATCCGCGGCGGAATCTTCACGCCCTCCGAGGTCGGCGCGTTCGCCGTCGTCTACGCGGTGCTCGTCGGGTTCGTGTTCCACCGCGACATGACGGGCGCGAAGCTGAAGCGCGCCTTCGACCACGCCATCTCCGACATCGGCCTGATCATGATCATCATCCTGATGTCCGGGATGGTGGGCTTCGCCATCATCTATCTGCAGGTGCCGCAGGGCATATCGGGATGGATGATCTCGGGGATCAGCGATCCCAACGTCGTCGTGCTGGTCGTGCTCCTGTTCCTGCTGATCGCCGGCTTCTTCATCGAGAGCACGGTGCTTGTGCTCCTGCTGACGCCGATCTTCCTGCCGGTGGCGACGCAGGCGGGCTTCGACCCGGTGCATTTCGGCATTCTGATGATGAGCATCGTGACGCTCGGCGGGATGACGCCGCCCGTCGGCGTGGCGATGTACGCGGTCTGCTCGCTCATGAACGTGAAGGTCGAGGAATACACCATCGAAGCCATACCGTTCGTGGCAACCATCATCGCCGTCATCCTGGCGCTGCTGTTCCTGCCCGGCCTGGTGCTGTGGCTGCCCAACCTGGCATTCGGCTAGAACGGAGAGCGAAATGCGGCAGACCTGGCGCTGGTTCGGACCGAGCGACGCCACCGGCATCGACGACATCCTGCAGGCCGGCGCCGAAGGGGTGGTCAGCGCGCTGCATCATATACCCTATGGGATCGTGTGGACTCCCGACGAGATCGCCAGGCGGCAGGAGCTCATCCGGCGGCGCCGCGACGGATCGCCTTCCGGGCTGGAATGGGAGGTCGTGGAGAGCCTGCCCGTCTCAGAGGACATCAAGAAGCAGAAGGGCGAGTGGCGGGCCCATGTCGCCGCCTACAAGACCAGTCTCGAGAACCTGGGGGCGGCCGGCATCGAGGTCATCTGCTACAATTTCATGCCGGTGCTCGACTGGACGCGCACCGAGCTGTACTGGACCGTGCCGCACGGGGGGACCACGATGCGGTTCGATGCGGTGGACTTCGCCGCCTTCGACCTCTTCATCCTCGAACGCGTGGGTGCGCGGGGCGACATCCCGGAAGACCTCGCCGCCGAAGCGGAGGCCCGCTTCCGCGGCATGACTAGCGAAACGAGGGAGCGCCTGACCGCCAGCGTCACCTGCGGTCTGCCGGGCGATGCCGACATACTGACGCCGGCGCGGGTGAAGGAACATCTCGCCGAATATGATCACATCCCGGCCGAAAGGCTGCGCGGCAATCTCGTCGATTTCCTCTCCGAGGTTACGCCGGTCGCGGAGAGACTGGGACTGAGGCTCTGCTGCCACCCCGACGACCCGCCGTTCCCGCTGCTCGGCCTGCCGCGCATCATGTCCTGCGAGGAGGATTACCGGGCAGTGATGCAGGCGGTGGACAGCCCGGCGAACGGCATCACGCTGTGCTCCGGCTCGCTCGGCGCGCGGCCGGACAACGACTTGCCCGGGATGATGCACCGGCTGGGCGACCGCGTGTATTTCCTCCACCTGCGCAACGTGCGGCGCGAGGCCCCTGGCGTTGGCGCCTCGTTCCACGAATCGGAGCATCTCGACGGCGACGTCGACATGGTGGCGCTCATTGCCGAGGTGCTGAGGGAGGAAGCACGACGAGAGGCGAGCGGCCGCGCTGACCGGCAGATCCCGATGCGACCCGACCACGGCCTCCATATCCTCGACGACCTGAAGCGCGAGAGCCAGCCGGGGTATCCGACGATCGGCCGCATGAAGGGGCTGGCGGAGCTGCGCGGCGTTGCGCAGGCGCTCGGGCATGGTGAATTCGGCGTGAAGCACCCCGCCATCGCCAGTTCCGAAAGGCTCGACGGGGGCGCATAGAGCGCTTTTGCCAATCCGACGATATCCATGATATCGAAAGCGAAACGAAAGCGGAGAAGTCTCTCGTGTTCCTGCCGCCGCGGCAATCTGAGATCGTGGAACTTGCGAAGCGGAAGGGGCGCGTCCTCGTCGACGAACTCGCCGAGGCATTCGATGTCACGCCACAGACCGTGCGCAAGGATCTCAACGAACTTTGCGAAAAGCGCATCCTGACGCGCATACACGGCGGGGCCCTGCTGCCGTCGTCAACGCACAACATGCAGTACGAGCAGCGCCGGCAGATCGCGGCCGCCGAGAAACGCATGATCGGCGCCGCGGCGGCAGACCTCATCCCTGATGACGCATCGCTGTTCATCAATATCGGGACGACCACCGAGGCGGTCAGCGAGGCGCTGCTGACGCGCAACCGCCTCATGGTGATCACCAACAACATCAACGTTGCCAATCGCATGCGACCCTTCCCGCAGTTCGAAGTGGTCATTGCAGGCGGGGTCGTGCGGGCCTCGGACGGCGGCATCATCGGTGAGGCGGCGGTCGACTTCATCCGCCAGTTCAAGGTCGATTTCGCGGTGATCGGCACGTCGGCGATCGACGAGGATGGAGCCCTTCTCGACTTCGATTTCCGCGAGGTGAAGGTGGCGCAGGCGATCATGGCGAACGCGCGGCACGTCATCCTCGTTTCGGACAGGACCAAATTCGAACGGACTGCGCCAGTCCGCATCGGACATCTGTCGCAGGTGCATACTCTGGTCACAGACCGTTGCGACCCGGATGCGATCCGCCGCATCTGCGCGGAGAACGACGTTGCGCTTATCGAGACCGGCACAAGCGACTGATTTCATTTGCTTTCGATTACTGGATGCGCGTGGGCCGATCAGCCGCTATTTTCTGCATTTTGTTTTCACGTAGTTTCGTTTGACATTCATTTAACCGTTTTCTAACCTCGGCTCGCTTTCGCAATCCGGCAAAATGCTGCAATGCGAAAGCGGGAGACCGGCGTGGAAGCCTACGACATCATCGTCATCGGTGGCGGAATCAATGGATGCGGCATCGCGCGCGACGCGGTCGGCCGCGGCTATTCGGTTCTGCTCGCGGAGATGAACGATCTCGCCTCCGGTACGTCGTCGGCCTCCACCAAGCTCATCCACGGCGGCCTGCGCTATCTGGAGCAGTACCGGTTCGGCCTCGTGCGCGAAGCGCTGATGGAACGCGAGGTTCTATGGAACATGGCGCCGCATATAATCTGGCCGCTGCGCCTGGTGCTTCCACACCATCGCGGCCTGCGCCCTGCCTGGTTGCTGCGCCTCGGCCTCTTCCTCTACGACCACATCGGCGGCCGGCGCCGCCTTCCGGTGACAAAGGTACTGGACCTCACCCGTGACGAGGCAGGCGCGCCGCTGAAACCGAATTTCACGAAAGCCTTCGAGTTCTCCGATTGCTGGGTCAACGATTCGCGGCTGGTCGTGCTCAACGCGCGCTCGGCTGCCGATCTCGGCGCATCGATCCGGACGCGCAGCCGCATCGTTGCAGCGGAGCGACATCCGGATTCTTGGACGGTGACCGTCGAGGACAGGTCGACCGGGGCACGCGAGTCCTTCTCGGCGCGGCTGCTCGTCAACGCCGCCGGTCCGTGGGTCGACAAGGTGCTCGCCGAGGCGCTCGGCCGGAACGATACGCACAACGTGCGCCTCGTCCAGGGCAGCCATTTCGTCATCCGTCGCAAGTTCGAACACGAACGCGCCTATTTCTTCCAGAACGCGGACGGACGCATCTTCTTCGCCATACCCTATGAAGAGGACTTCACCCTCATCGGCACGACCGATCGTGACTACGACGGCGAGCCGGGCGAGACGCATATCACCGATGCCGAGGTCGATTATCTCTGCGCCGGCGCGAGCGAATATTTCCGCGAGCCGGTCACCCGCGACGACATCGTCTGGTCCTATTCCGGCGTGCGCCCGCTCTACGACGATGGTTCGAGCAAGGCGCAGGAGGCGACGCGCGACTATGTGCTCGAGGCCGATGCTGGCCCCGGCAAGGCCCCGCTCGTGAATATCTTCGGCGGCAAGATCACGACTTACCGCAAACTCGCCGAGGCGACCATGGCGCGGATCGGCAAGTTGATCGGCGTCAGCGGCAAACCCTGGACGGAAGGCGCGACGCTGCCGGGCGGCGAGTTCCCGGCCGGGAGCTTCGACGGGCTCGTGAAGGCGCTTCTGGCCGACTACCCTTTCCTCGAAGAGGGCCATGCGCGACGGCTGTGCCGGCTCTACGGCACGCATGCGCGCCTGATTCTCGGCGAGGCGGCTTCCGCAGCCGATCTGGGCCGGCATTTCGGCGCCGACCTGTACGAGGCCGAGGTTACTTATCTCACCAAGCACGAATGGGCCGTGACGGCCGAGGACGTGCTCTGGCGCCGCACCAAGCGCGGCCTGACGCTTACGGCGGAACAGGCCGCGTCTCTCGATGAATTCATGCGTAAGACAGGTAACGGAGCGAGGACGGCGGCCGCATAGGCCGAGACGAAATACGGCAGCAGCCTGGGAGGAGGCGTCGTGCTGGAGTTGAGGAACATATCGAAGACGGTTGGTGCGGCGGAGCATATCCGCGACGTATCGCTGACGCTTCAGCACGGCACGCTCAATGTCCTGCTCGGTCCCACGCTTTCGGGCAAGACCAGCCTCATGCGGCTGATGGCGGGGCTTGACGTTCCCACATCCGGTTCCGTCTGGTTCGACGGCAAGGACGTCACCGGGGTCCCGGTGCAGCGCCGCAACGTGGCGATGGTCTACCAGCAGTTCATCAACTACCCGGCGATGACGGTGTACGAGAACATCGCGTCGCCCCTGCGTGTCGCCGGCGCGGACAGAAGTCACATCGACCGCGAAGTGAAGCGTGCGGCCGAGCTTCTGAAGCTTACGCGTTTCCTCGATCGCACGCCTTTGAGCCTTTCCGGCGGGCAGCAGCAGCGCACCGCGCTGGCTCGCGCCATCGTCAAGAACGCCGGGCTGGTGCTTCTCGACGAGCCGCTCGCCAATCTCGACTACAAGCTGCGCGAGGAGTTGCGCGCCGAACTGCCGAGGATATTCTCAGAAACCGGCGCGATCTTCGTCTATGCGACGACCGAACCGCACGAGGCGCTGCTTCTCGGCGGCAACACGGCGACCCTTTCCGAGGGGCGGGTGACCCAGTTCGGGCCGACGATCGACGTCTTCCGCCGACCAGACGACCTGGTCACGGCCCGGACCTTCGCCGATCCGCCACTCAACACGATCGAGCTGCCGAAAAAGGGCGGCAGCTTCCGCCTTGATGGTGGGGCGGACCTCCCGGTGCCCGCCAACCTCGCGGGCATTGCCGATGCGACATACACGATCGGCTTTCAGCCCCACCATCTCTCGTTGCAGGGCCAGGCCGAAGGAGCCGTGGCCGTTCCAGCGCGCGTTTCCGTCACCGAGATCACGGGTTCCGAGAGCTTCGTCCACCTCGACTTCGCCGGCGTGCGCTGGGTGATGCTGACGCACGGCATAAGGATATTCGAGCCCGGCGAAATGATCGACGTCTACATAGACCAGCGCCATCTGATGGTTTTCGACGCTGCCGGCCGCGCAGTGCGGTCCGAGCGACGGGCGGCGTAGGAGGGCGCATGGCACGTATCTCGCTCGATCATATCCGCCACTCCTACCTGACGGCACCGCGCTCCCAGGCCGACTACGCGCTGAAGGAAGTCCACCACACCTTCGAGAACGGAGGTGCCTACGCGCTCCTTGGACCCTCGGGTTGCGGCAAGACCACCCTTCTCAACATCATTTCCGGCTTGTTGATGCCGAGCGAGGGGCGACTCCTGTTCGACGGCAACGATGTAACGGAACTGTCGACGGAAGCGCGAAACATAGCGCAGGTTTTCCAGTTCCCGGTCGTCTACGACACCATGACCGTTCGCGACAATCTCGCCTTCCCGCTTCGCAATCGTGGCGTGCCGGAGCCGGAAGTGGCGGAGCGCGTCAACGAGATCATCGATATGATCGACCTGGCTCCGATGGCGGATAAGCGGGCAAGGGGGCTGACTGCCGACGCCAAGCAGAAGATCGCGCTCGGGCGCGGCCTGGTGCGCTCAGACGTCAACGCCATCCTGTTCGACGAGCCGCTGACCGTGATCGATCCGCACATGAAGTGGGTGCTGCGCTCGCAACTGAGGCAACTCCACCGCCGCGTCGGCTTCACCATGGTCTATGTCACGCACGATCAGACCGAGGCGCTGACGTTCGCCGATGCGGTGGTTGTGATGTTCGAAGGCGAGATCGTGCAGATCGGCACTCCAGCCGAGCTTTTCGAGCGGCCCAGCCACACATTCGTCGGCTATTTCATCGGCTCGCCGGGCATGAATGTGCTGCCGGCAAAGCTTGAGGGGCGTGCCGCTCGCATCGGCGAGGCAGAGATTGAACTCGCGGGCCCGTACGAGGTCAGCGGAGCAGGCAGCGTCGAACTCGGCATCCGTCCCGAGTACGTGCGGCTCGGCCGAACCGGCTTGCCGGTCACCATCAACAAGGTCGAGGACATCGGTCGCCACAAGATCGTGCGCGCCCGGCTCGCAGGTCATGAGATCGCGGCGATCGTTCCGGAGGACGGCGAGATCCCGGCGGAACCGCACATCGTGTTCGACCCCAAGGGCATCAACATCTACGCCGATTCATGGCGCGTCGAGGAGAGGCGGCCATGAACAAGCCATGGAACAACAAGGCCTGGTTCATGGTGCTGCCGGTGTTGCTGCTGGTAGCGTTCAACGCCATCATTCCGCTGATGACGGTCGTGAACTACTCGGTGCAGGAGACGTTCGGCAACAACCTGTTCTTCTTCGAGGGCGTGAAGTGGTATCAGGAAGTGCTCACTTCCAGCCGTTTCCACGCTTCGCTCGGCCGCCAGCTTGCCTTTACCCTTACCATCCTGGCGATCGAGATTCCGCTCGGTGTCGCAGTGGCGCTGGCCATGCCGCGCTCCGGTCCATGGGTGTCGGTCTGCCTGGTGCTGATGGCGCTGCCGCTCCTGATCCCGTGGAACGTGGTCGGCGCGATGTGGAACATCTTTGCGCTGCCCGATATCGGGCTGCTCGGCTACACGCTCAACAAGATCGGCATCAACTACAACTTCACGCGGCAGGCCGGCGACGCCTGGTTCACCGTGATCCTCATGGATGTCTGGCACTGGACCTCGCTGGTCGTGCTGCTCGCCTATGCCGGGTTGCGCTCGATACCCGACGCTTATTATCAGGCCGCGCGCATCGACAGCGCGTCTGCGTGGGCGGTGTTCCGTTACATCCAGCTGCCGAAGATGCGGCGCGTGCTCACCATCGCCGTGCTCCTGCGCTTCATAGACTCGTTCATGATCTACACCGAGCCGTTCGTACTTACCGGCGGTGGACCCGGCAACGCCACCACATTCCTTTCGATCGACCTGGTGAAAGCCGCGCTGGGCGAGTTCAATCTCGGCATCGCGGCTGCAATGAGCATCATCTATTTCCTGATGACGCTGCTTGTCTGCTGGATCTTCTACACGCTCATGACCAGGTCCGAGGCGGAGGGCTGACATGTCTGCGACCAAGAACATGGCGGCGGGCCGCAGCGGTGCGATGATGGAAGATGGTGCGGCGGCGCGGCCGCGCACCGCGCGCCGGCTCGGCCGCGCCTACGGCTGGCGCTGGCTGGTGCCGACGCTCTATATCGTCTTCCTGATGCTGCCGATCTACTGGCTGCTCAACATGTCGTTCAAGACGACGAACGAGATCCTCGGCGGCTTCGGGCTCTTCCCGCGCAACTTTACCGTCGCGAGCTATGTCGAGATCCTCACCAATCCGGTCTGGTACAACGGCTATATCAGCTCGATCACCTATGTGGTGATGAACACCGTGATCTCCGTCGCCGTAGCGCTGCCTGCGGCCTACGCCTTCTCGCGCTACCGTTTCCTTGGCGACAAGCACCTGTTCTTCTGGCTGCTGACTAACCGCATGGCACCACCGGCTGTATTCGCGCTGCCCTTCTACCAGCTTTATTCGGCGATCGAACTATTCGATACGCCCTGGGCCGTGGCGCTCGCGCATACACTGTTCAACGTCCCCCTGGCCGTCTGGATACTCGAAGGCTTTATGTCGGGCGTCCCCAAGGAGATCGACGAAACCGCCTATATCGACGGTTATTCCTGGCCGCGCTTCTTCGTGAAGATCTTCATGCCGCTGATCGCGAGCGGAATCGGGGTGACCGCCTTCTTCTGCTTCATGTTCTCCTGGGTGGAGATGCTGCTCGCCAAGTCGCTGACGGCGGTCGCCGCGAAGCCAATCGCCGCCGTGATGACCCGCACCGCCTCCACCTCGGGCTACGAGCTCGGCCTGCTTGCCGCCGCCGGCGTGCTCACCATCATACCGGGCGCCCTCGTGATCTATTTTGTGCGCAACTACATCGCCAAGGGCTTCGCCCTGGGCCGCGTATAGGAGATGGCGATGATCGAGCAGTTCGACCTCACCTGGATGGCCTGGACGTGGCAGACCGCCGCCTTCTTTGCCGTCATTTTCCTCATGCTGGTCGGTATGACCGTGTGGGAATTCGCAAGCCCCGGTGGGGCGCCTCGTCACGGAATACTGGGGCTGACCACCACACGCGGCGACCGCCTGTTCATCTCGCTGCTCGGCAGCGCGTACATACATCTTGCATGGCTGGGCCTTGTCGGGCCCGACCTGCGCTGGGCTCTCACTCTCTCGGTCGTCTACGCCGTCGGCGTATTTCGGTTCGTCTAGAGGGGGAAAGGGTGGAGCGACCGCGTGCCGGCGACCGCTCCATCGCACTCGTAAACCCGTGGATAGGGAGGAACTCATGCGACGGCATTTGTTAACATCAACAACAGCGCTTGTCCTACTGCTTGGCGTCGGTCATGCACAGGCTGGCATGGACGAGGCGAAGGCATTCCTCGACAGCGAGATCGCCGGACTCTCAACGCTCGACCGGGCAGCACAGGAAGCGGAGATGCAGTGGTTCGTCGACGCGGCCAAGCCCTTCGCGGGCATGGAGATCAACGTGCTCTCGGAAGGCATCCCGACGCACGAGTACGAATCGAAGGTACTTACTAAAGCCTTCGAGGCGATCACCGGAATCAAGGTGAACCACCAGATCCTCGGCGAGGGCGAGGTGGTGCAAGCCGTGCAGACGCAGATGCAGACCAACCGCAACCTGTATGACGCCTATGTCAACGACTCCGATCTGATCGGCACGCATTCGCGCATGCAGCTTGCGGTAAACCTCACCGACTTCATGGCGGGCGAGGGCAAGGACGTGACGCTGCCGACCCTCGATCTCGAGGACTTCATCGGCATCAAGTTCACGACCGGACCGGACGGCAAGCTCTACCAGCTTCCCGACCAGCAGTTCGCCAACCTCTACTGGTTCCGCAAGGACTGGTTCGACCGGGAGGACCTGAAGGAGCAGTTCAAGGCCAAATACGGCTACGAGCTCGGCGTGCCTGTGAACTGGTCGGCCTATGAGGACATCGCCGAATTCTTCACCAACGACGTGAAGGAGATCGACGGCGTTCGCGTCTACGGACACATGGACTACGGCAAGCGCGCGCCCGACCTCGGCTGGCGCATGACCGACGCATGGCTCTCCATGGCGGGTACCGGAACCGAGGGCGAGCCGAACGGCATCCCCATCGACGAGTGGGGCATCCGCATGGAGGCCGGCTCGTGCAATCCGCAGGGCGCCAGCGTGGCGCGCGGCGGCGAGGCGAACGGCCCGGCTTCGGTCTACGCGGTCGCCAAGTGGGACGAGTGGCTGCGCAACTACGCGCCTCCGGGAGCGGCCAGCTATGACTTCTACCAGTCGCTGCCGGCGCTCAGCCAGGGCAACGTCGCCCAGCAGATCTTCTGGTACACGGCCTTCCTCGCCGACATGGTGAAGCCCAAGTCGGAAGGCAACAACACCGTGGACGACGAGGGTAACCTGCTGTGGCGAATGGCGCCTTCGCCCCACGGTCCGTACTGGAAGGAAGGCCAGAAGGTCGGCTACCAGGACGTAGGGTCGTGGACGATCCTGAAGTCCACCCCGACGGACCGCGCCAAGGCCGCATGGCTCTACGCGCAGTTCACCGTGGCCAAGACCAACTCGCTGAAGAAGGCGCATACCGGCCTCACCATCATCCGCGACTCGGACATCAGGCACCAGTCCTTCACCGACCGCGCGCCCAAGCTCGGCGGCCTGGTCGAGTTCTACCGCTCGCCCGACCGCGTGCGCTGGTCGCCGACAGGCATCAACGTGCCCGACTATCCGAAGCTCGCCCAAATCTGGTGGCAGCAGATCGGCGACGTGAACTCGGGTGCCTTCACGCCGCAACAGGCGATGGATCGCCTCGCCGAGGAGATGGACATCACAATGGCCCGCATGCAAGCCGCGGACGAGCAGGCCAACGTCTATGGCGGCTGCGGCCCGCGCCTTAACGAGCCGAAGGATCCGTCCGAATGGCTCGGCAAGCCGGGCGGACCGAAGGCGAAGCTCGAGAACGAGAAGGAGCCGGGGCAGACCATTGCTTATGAAGAGCTCATCAAGCAGTGGGAGAGCCAGTAGGCTGACCACCGGCCGCCGGTGCGCGGTCGGATGATTACCGGGAGGCGGCGACAAGCCGCCTCCCTTACTGTTGGAGGGGATGAATGAGCGGATACGTTCTGGCTATCGACCAGGGAACCACGTCGACGAGGGCGATCGTTTTCGACAGTCGCATGACCGTTGTCGGTATTGGCCAGAAGGAATTCCCGCAGCATTTCCCCGCCTCCGGCTGGGTCGAGCACGATCCGGAACACATCTGGAAAAGCGTGCTTGCCACTGTGAAGCAGGCATTGCGCAAGGCGAAACTCACCGCCTCGGATATCGCGGCCATCGGCATCACCAACCAGCGCGAGACGGTGGTGATCTGGGAGAAGGCGACCGGCAAGGGCATCCACAACGCCATCGTCTGGCAGGACCGCCGCACTGCTGCGCTGTGCCAGAAGCTCAAGGCAAAGGGTCTGGAGCACAAGTTCACGAAGAAGACGGGGCTGTTGCTCGACCCCTATTTCTCAGGCACCAAGATCGCCTGGCTGCTCGATAATGTGAAGGGCGCTCGACGCCGGGCCGAAAAGGGTGAGCTGCTCGCGGGAACGATCGACAGTTTTCTCATCTGGCGGCTCACGGGCGGAAAGGCGCACGTCACCGACGCCACCAACGCGTCGCGCACGCTGGTCTACAACATCGCGCGAGGCGAATGGGATCCCGAACTGCTCGGCCTGCTCGACATTCCAGCGGCGCTGTTACCTGAAGTAAAGGATTGCGCTGCCGATTTCGGCGTCACGGAGAAGAGGTATTTCGGAGCCGAGATCCCCATCCTCGGCGTGGCGGGTGACCAGCAGGCGGCGACGATCGGCCAGGCGTGCTTCGAGCCGGGGACGATGAAATCGACCTACGGCACCGGCTGCTTCGCCGTGCTCAACACGGGCGACAAGCTGGTTCACTCGAAGAACCGCCTGCTCTCGACCATCGCCTACCGGCTCGACGGCAAGGTCACCTACGCGCTGGAGGGTTCGATCTTCATCGCGGGTGCGGCAGTTCAGTGGCTGCGGGATGGGCTGAAGATCATCGGCAAGGCAGAGCATAGCGGCGAGTACGCCGCGAAAGCCGACCCCTCGCAGCATGTCTACCTGGTGCCAGCCTTCGTAGGCCTCGGCGCTCCGCACTGGGACGCGGAGGCGCGCGGCGCCATTTTCGGGCTGACGCGCAATACCGGACCGGCCGAGTTCGCCAAGGCGGCATTACAGAGCGTCGCCTTCCAGACGCGCGACCTTCTGGACGCTATGACAAGGGACTGGCCGGGCGCGGCCGACGGCAAGGTGCTGCGCGCCGACGGCGGCATGGTAGCGTCGGACTGGACCATGCAGGCGCTGGCCGACATCCTTGCCGTGCCGGTCGACCGGCCGAAGATCCGGGAGACGACGGCATTGGGTGCGGCGTGGCTCGCGGGTTCGCGCGCCGGGGTGTGGCCGGGGCAGCGCGAATTCGCCAAGAGCTGGGCGCTGGACAGGCGGTTCGAGCCGCAGATGGGCGAGGCGGAACGGAAGTCGGCGATCAGGGGATGGCGGGATGCGGTCCGAAGGACGCTGACGACGGGGTGAAACCGTCGTCTCTCCCCGCTTGCGGGCGCATGACCGGAGCGACGCTTAGCCCCAAAGGGCCAGCGCCGCGCTGAGCAGACCACGCCTGACGAGGGCATCGGCATCGGCTGTGCGGACGGTGAAGCCAAGGTCGGCAAGGGCGGATCTATAGAGGTCGCCCAGGCGACCGGCGGAGACGAGAACAACTTCGTCGCGGGCGTCGCTATGGCGGATGGCGACACCTACCAGTTCGAGCCCTATGAGCGCGCCGGACAGGCCTGCGGCGCCGCGCGCCGGAAAGCCGAGCAACGCGCCGGCGCGGATGGCGAAAAGCTGATTGGCGATGGCGGCAGGGGACGTGGCGGCCTCGCGAACGGCGGCCAGGAACGTGGGATCGTCGGGCGAGGCTTCACCTTCCGTGCTGAGTCTGAGAATCGTGTGCCCGGAGAGCGCGGCGAACATCTCGCCGGTCATGAAAGTGGAGAAGGATTCCACGCGCCCCTCACGCAGCACCGCCCACTTGGAGTGGGTGCCGGGCAGACAGGCAAGGCCCGAGCGGGTTCCTTCCGCCGCGAGCCCGAGGAGTTGCGTCTCCTCTCCTCGCATCACATCCGGAAAGGCGGCGTCGCGCTGGGCTATGCCGGGCAGGATGCGTACATCGCGCCCCGGATGGGCTGGCGTGACCGCCTGCGTTGCCAGTTCGGCCAGGTTGGCCGGTGTGTCGAGATAGGGCGCTTCAATCCAGCCATGCTTCGCGCCGGCCATTCCGCAGACGACGACTGGGAGGTCGGGAGCCGCGCCGACCTCGGCGAGGCGATGTTCGAGCACCTCGGCGAAGCCGGTTTCACGCGCTGCCATCATTCCGTCGGCGGTACGCCGCTCGGCGAGGATCGAGCCGTCGCGATGGAGCAGCCACAGGCGGAAGGACGAGGTGCCCCAGTCGACCGCGGCGCAGAAGGGGCTCATCCGGTGACGACGACGCCCGCGTCGACCACCAGCGCCTGGCCGGTCATCACCGTCGATGCGTTGGAGGCCAGGAAGAGCGTGGGTTCCACCATCGCTTCAGGCGGGATCTCGATTTTGAGGCTCTGGCGGTCGATGTGGTTCTGCAGTCCCTCGGGCGACGCCCAAAGCTCGCGCTGCCGGTCCGTCAGCACCCAACCGGGCATCAGGGCGTTGACGCGGATATTGTCCCTGCCCAGCTCGCGGGCGAGCGCGCGCGTAAGACCGGTGATGCCGGATTTCGCCGCCGCATAGGCGGGGTAGCCGTCATTGCCCATCATGTAGGAGATTGAGGAATAGTTTATGATCGATCCGGCGCCTGCGGCGCGCATGCCGGGTGCGACCGCCTGGATGGCGAAGAAGTGATGGCGAATGTTCACGTTCTGCATGTAGTCCCACTGCTCGACGGTGAGTTCGTCGAGCGTGTGCCGATTGTCCCACGCCGCATTGTTGACCAGCACTTCCACGGGGCCGTGCGCGTTGTCAGCCTGCCTGATCGCCGACTGCAGGGCCGGGATGTCGGTGACGTCGCACTTGATGAATAGCGGGCGCTCCCCATGCTCCTTCTCCAGCCGGTCGCATAGCGGGCTGGCATCGGAACGCTGCACGAAGGCGACGCGCGCCCCCTGCGCGACGAAACCCTCGGTCAGGTACTCGCCAATGCCGGAGCCGCCGCCGGTAATGAAGACGGACTTGCCCCGGAGATCGTGGAACGTGGCGGAGAATTTCATGGCTTCTTCCAGTGGTTGTGCTTGGGATCAATGGGAGTCGCGCGGCACCGCGTTGCCACGGCACCCCCGGAGGAAATCGAGGTCGGCGCCGGTATCGGCGCCGGTCACATGGTCGTGGTACAGGCGGGCGTAGCCGCCGGTGGGCGTTGGCACGGCGCTCTGCCAGGCCGCCAGCCTGCGGGCGATCTCTTCAGCCGGTACATCGAGGTGCAGACGACGGTTCGGCACGTCGAGCTCGATCATGTCGCCATCCTGCACGATAGCCAACGGCCCGCCGACAGCCGCTTCGGGGCTGGTGTGCAGGACCACCGTGCCATAGGCGGTGCCAGACATGCGGGCGTCGGAGATGCGCACCATATCGAAGATGCCCTTGCGCAGCACCTTCGGAGGCAGGCCCATGTTGCCGACCTCGGCCATGCCGGGATAACCCTTCGGCCCGCAGTTCTTCAGCACCATGACGCAGGTCTCGTCGATGTCGAGCGCCTCGTCGTTGATCTTGGCCTTGTAGTCGTCGATATCCTCGAACACGACGGCTCGCCCTCGGTGCACCATCAGCGCAGGGGTGGCCGCTGACGGCTTCAGCACCGCGCCATTGGGAGCGAGGTTGCCCTTCAGCACCGCGATACCGCCCTGCGCGGTCAGCGCCTTGTCGGCGGGCAGGATGACGTCCTCGTTCCAGTTGCGGACGTCCTTGACCTCCTCCCAGATGCCCTTGCCGGAAACGGTGAGCGCCTCCTTGTGGAGCAACCCCGCCTCGCCCAGGCGCTTGATCACGACCGGCAGGCCGCCGGCGTAGAAGAACTCCTCCATGAGGTATTTGCCCGATGGCATCAGGTTGACGATGGTAGGTATGTCGCGGCCGATGCGGTCCCAGTCCTCAAGCGTGATGTCGACGCCGACACGGCCCGCGAGCGCCAGCAGGTGGATCACCGCGTTGGTCGAGCCGCCAATCGCGCCGTTGGTGCGGATCGCATTCTCGAAGGCCTGCCGCGTGAGGACGTCCGAAGGCTTCAGATTGTCCTTCACCATATCGACGATGCGGCGGCCGGTCAGGTGCGCCATGATGCGGCGGCGGCTGTCGACCGCGGGGATCGCGGCGTTGCCGGACAGCGCCATGCCGAGCGCCTCGGCCATGCTCGCCATGGTGGAGGCAGTGCCCATCGTGTTGCAGGAGCCCGGCGAACGGCTCATCGCCTGCTCGGCTTCAAGGAAGTCGGCTTCGCTCATGGTGCCGGCCTTGATCGCCTCCGACATCTGCCAGAGCGCGGTTCCGGAGCCGACGCGCTCGCCACGGAACCAGCCGTTCAGCATCGGTCCTCCGGAAACGACGATGGCCGGAATGTCGACCGAGGCAGCGCCCATCATCAGTGCCGGCGTGGTCTTGTCGCAGCCGACCATGAGCACAACGCCGTCGATCGGGTTGCCGCGCAGGGCCTCTTCGACGTCCATCGCCGCGAGATTACGAAACATCATTGCCGTCGGCCGCAACGCGCTCTCGCCCACGGAGAACACCGGAAACTCCAGAGGCAGGCCGCCAGCCTCGTAGATGCCATGCTTCACCCGCTGGGCGAGGTCGCGCAGATGCGCGTTGCAGGGTGTCAGCTCAGACCATGCGTTACAGATGCCAATGACCGGCCGTCCGTCGAACAGGTCGGCCGGCAGCCCCTGGTTCTTCATCCAGGAGCGGTGATAGATGTGGTCGCGCGTCGTGCCGCCGAACCATTCGGTCGAGCGCAGCTTGCGCGGCCATGCCGCCGGCTTGAACGTCATTCCAATTACTCCCTCAGCATTCGGTCCGGCCGGCTATGTGGCCGGTAATTCTACAAGGCGGCGACACGATAGAGCTTTTCGGGCCCGCCGGGGGGTCCCGCTGCCAGGGGGTTCCTGAGCGGCAGGCCGAAATCCGGCGCCTCGATCTCGAAAATGTCTCCAGGCTCGGCGCGGACGCCGTCGGCAAAGGATAGGGTCGCGGTGCCGAACATGTGGACATGCACGTCCCCAGCCTGCCGAAACAGATCGTACTTGAAATGATGATGCTCCAAATTGGAGATGGAATGCGACATGTTCGCCTCGCCCGACAGGAAAGGCTTTTCCCACAACGTTTCGCCGCCACGCGAGATGCGCGACATGCCCTGCACGTCCCGAGGCAGGTCGCCGACCAGGATCTCGGGCCCGAAGGAACACTGCCTGAGCTTGGAGTGGGCCAGATAGAGATAGTTGATGCGCTCGGTCACATGGTCGGAGAATTCGTTGGAAAGCGCGAAACCCACGCGGAAGGGCGTCCCGTCCGGCCCGATCACATAGATGCCGGCAATCTCCGGTTCCTCGCCGCCGTCGAGTGCGAAGGCGGGGGAGGCTAATGGCGCGCCGGGCGCAACGGCGTTGAAGCCGTTTCCCTTGTAGAACCACTCGGGCTGGACGCCCACGGCGCCATCAGCCGGCCGGCCGCCCTCCAGCCCCATGCGGAACATCTTCATGGAGTCAGTCAGCGCCTCGACCTCGGCATTGGCCTTCGCGTGCATTGCGTCGCGCGTGGCGGCGGAGCCGAGATGGGTGAGTCCCGTTCCGGTGATATGCATATGCGCGGGATCGGGATGCGTGATCGGCGGCAGCATGCGTCCTTCCTCGTATACGGCCTCGAGATCCACGGCTTCGCCGAGGCCACAGTCGTGGATCTTGGCGACCAGCTTCGTGCCGCCCCGCACGGCTTCCAGCGCCAGCGCATAGACGCTCTCGGCACCTCTCACGGCATATGCCTCGCTGCCGTCGCGCGCGATCACGCACACCCTGCCTGCCGCGTCGCGGATTTGAGAGATCAGCATTGCCCCACCTCAGCTCTGCTTGTTCTTGTTGTAGACGTCGAAGATGACGGCGGCGAGCAGCACCAGCCCCTTGATCACCTGCTGGTAGTCGATGCCGATGCCGAGGATCGACATGCCGTTGTTCATGACGCCCATGATGAAGGCGCCGACCACGGCGCCCATGATCTTGCCGACACCGCCCGACATGGAGGCGCCGCCGATGAAGACCGCCGCGATCACGTCCAGCTCGAAGGACACACCTGCCTTCGGAGTGGCGGTATTCAACCGCGCCGCGAAAATCATGCCGGCCAAGGCGGCGAGCATGCCCATATTGACGAAGGCCAGGAAGGTCAGCCGCTCCGTGTGGATGCCGGAGAGCTTCGCCGCCTTTTCGTTGCCGCCGAGCGCATAGATCCGGCGACCGATTGTCGTGTTCTTGGTCAGGAAGGCATAGATCACGGTGAGGACGGCCATGATGATCAGGACGTTGGGCAATCCGCGATAGGTCGCCAGAAGATAGGCGAAATAGACGATGGCAGCGGCGATGAGGCCGTTGCGGGCTACGAAGAAGCCGAAAGGCTCCTGCTCCATGCCGTATTTGCGATGCCGCGCCCGCGTGCGCGCAGCGAAGAAGAGCAGCAGCCCCGCGGCGAGCACGCCAAGCAGGATCGCAGTCACGTTCGGCCGGCCCACTCCGAAGAGGTCGGGCACGAAACCTGTCGACAGCAACTGGAAGCTACGGGGGAAGGGGCCAACCGACTGGCCCTGCAGAACCCACAGGCTCAGGCCGCGGAAGACCAGCATGCCGGCCAACGTCACGATAAAGGAGGGGATGCGCCAATAGGCGATCCAGTAGCCCTGTGCCGCTCCGATGAGGATGCCGACGAGCAGGCAGATGGGGATCACCACCAGAACCGGAAGGTTGTAGTTGACCAGGAGGACCGCGGCCACGGCGCCAATGAAGCCGACCACCGAGCCTACCGAGAGATCGATATGGCCCGACACGATGACCAGCAGCATGCCGAGCGCCATGATGATGATATAGCTGTTCTGCAGGATCAGGTTGGTGATGTTCACCGGACGCATCAGCGTGCCGTCCGTCATCACCTGGAAGAAGCCCATGATGACGACCAGCGCGAGCAGCATGCCATATTCGCGCAGATGGCCCGCGAGATACTGACCAAGCGTAGAGCGGGAGGGTTCTGCCGCGGATTTTGCCAGTTCCGTCACTATTGCTCCTCCCTCAACCCTTCACGATCATCGACATGATCTTTTCCTGGCTCGCCTCGGCCGCCGGCAGCTCGCCGACGATCGCGCCTTCCTTCATCACGTAGATGCGATCGCACATGCCCAGCAGCTCGGGCATTTCCGAAGAGATCAGGATCACGCCGCGTCCCTGATCAGCCAACCGGTTGACGATGCCGTAGATCTCGAACTTGGCGCCCACGTCGATGCCGCGTGTCGGTTCGTCGAGAATGAGCACCTGCGGTCCGGCGAATAGCCACTTGGACAGCACGACCTTCTGCTGGTTCCCCCCTGACAGGTTCATCACCTTCTGGAAAACGCTCGGCGTGCGGATGTTCATGGCGCGGCGATACTCCTCGGCAGCCTGCCGTTCCGCCGTGTCGTCGATGATGCCGTTGCTCGAGACGCCGGCGAGGTTCGCCAGCGTGATGTTGCGCAGCACGTCCTCCTCCAGGACGAGACCGAGCGCCTTGCGGTCTTCGGTGACGTAGGCGAGCCCGTTGTCGACGGCCCTGCGCACGGTGGACACGTCGATGGGGCGGCCGTTGAGGCGCACGGAGCCGGAGATGTTGCGCCCATAGGAGTGACCAAAGACGCTCATGGCGAATTCGGTGCGGCCCGAACCCATGAGGCCGGCAATGCCTACCACCTCGCCCGCGGCGACCGTGATATTCGCATCCCGGATGACCTGGCGCTCCCTGTGGACAGGGTGCCAGACGTTCCAGTCCGAGACTTCCAGGAGAGTGTTGCCGATGTTCGGCGTCCGCTCCGGATAGCGGTGGGCCATATCGCGGCCGACCATGTCTCGGATGACGCGCTCCTCGCTAATCTTCTTCCGACGACAGTCCAGCGTCGAAACTGTAGCGCCATCGCGAAGGACGGTAATGGTGTCGGCCACCCTGCTGATCTCGTTCAGCTTGTGCGAGATGAGGATCGACGTGATGCCCTGGCCTTTCAGTTCGAGCAGCAGATCGAGCAGCTTCTGGCTGTCATTCTCCTGCAGCGCGGCCGTCGGTTCATCGAGGATAAGCAGCTTCACGTCCTTGGACAGCGCCTTGGCGATCTCCACGAGCTGTTGTTTGCCCACCCCCAGCGTATCGACGATCGCGGCGGGCGATTCGAGCAGGCCAACCTTCCTGAGAAGCGCTTCCGTGCGCTGGAAGGTTTCCGGCCAATCGATGACGCCGCGTCGGGTGATTTCGTTGCCGAGATAGAGGTTCTCGGCAATCGACAGGAGCGGCACCAGCGCCAGCTCCTGGTGGATGATGATGATGCCGTTGCGCTCACTGTCCGATATGCCGTGGAGAGCAACCGGTTCGCCCTCGAAAACCACCTCGCCCTCATAGGAGCCGTGCGGATAGACGCCGGAAAGCACCTTCATGAGGGTCGATTTGCCGGCGCCGTTCTCGCCGACCAGGGCGTGGATCTCGCCGCGGGCCACCTTCAGGTTCACGTTATCGAGAGCCTTCACGCCGGGAAAGCTCTTGGAAATGCCGCGCATCTCCAGAATGGTGTCCATCGCGCCGCGCCTTGCCTGGGTTGCCGCCGGCACACGCGAGGTTGCCGGCGGCGTAGGATGCAGGTTACTGCACCTGGTCCTTGGTGTAGTAACCGCTGCCGACCAGGATCTCTTCCCAGTTCGACTTGTCCACGGAGACGGGCTCGAGCAGGTAGGACGGCACCACCTTGATACCGTTGTCGTAGGTGGAGGTGTCGTTGATCTCCGGCTCGCCGCCGCCAAGCAGTGCATCGACCATGCCGACGGTGACGCGGGCAAGCTCGCGGGTATCCTTGAAGACGGTCGAGTATTGTTCGCCGGCGAGGATCGACTTTACCGACGGGATCTCGGCGTCCTGGCCGGTCACGATGGGCATTTCGAGATCGCCGGAACCGTACCCGACGCCCTTCAGCGAAGACAGGATCCCGATGGACAGGCCGTCATAAGGCGAAAGGACACCGTGCACGCGCTCGCTCGTGTAGTAGGCCGACAGCAGGTTATCCATACGGGCCTGCGCCACCGCGCCGTCCCAGCGCAGCGTTCCCACCTTGTCCATGCCCATCTGGCCGGACACGATCTTGACCTGACCCGCATCGATCATCGGCTGCAGCACCGACATCCCGCCGTTGTAGAAGAAGAAGGCGTTATTGTCGTCCGGAGAGCCGCCAAACAGCTCGACATTGTAGGGGCCGTCGCCGAAGCGCTCCTTCAGGCCCGCCACCAGCGAATTCGCCTGCTGCACGCCGACCTTGAAGTTGTCGAAGGTGGCATAGTAGTCGACATTGGCGCTGTCGCGGATCAGGCGGTCATAGGCTATGACCTTGATGTCGGCGGCGGCTGCGTTCTCCAGAGCATTGGACAGCGTTGTGCCGTCGATGGCGGCTATCACCAGCACGTTGACGCCCTTCGTGATCATGTTCTCGATCTGGGCGAGCTGGTTGGGGATGTCGTCCTCCGCATACTGCAGGTCTGTCGTATAGCCCGCCTTCTCGAACTGCTCGACCATCGAGCCACCGTCCGAAATCCAGCGGGCCGAGGACTTGGTCGGCATGGCGATGCCGATCGAGCCTTTGTCCTGAGCTTCCGCGACGCCGACAGCGAGCACCGACGCCATGGCCAGTCCGGCCAGAGCCTTCACAAGAGTCTTCAATTGTTCCTCCCATTCGGCGAGCCAGGTCGCCGTTCCTGGTTCGAGACCGCGCAACTCAGCGGCGCGCTCCGGCACCGGCAGTTATCCTGGGTGCAGCGGGAAGGATTCCGGTTTACGATATGACGGTCAAATCATAAGACCTTATTGTGATATACGGATACTGATATATCCGTGCTAAGGGAGGGACGTTCATGACGGGGGGGACCGGCGGCGCGCATGGCCCTGGCCTAGTCCGGCGTGGGCTGAAAGTGTCGCATCTTCGGTTGTTCGCGATGCTGGCGGAGACTGGCCAGATCAGTGCGGCGGCGGAGGCGCTGGCGATGTCCCAGCCGGCTGCCTCAAGGCTGGCTGCCGAGACGGGACGGATTGTCGGTGCGGCCCTCTATCAGCGGACCAGCCGCGGCGTCGAGTTGACCCCGGCCGGTGAGGCGTTCTCCCGGCGCGCCCGGCGCATGCTGCTCGAGATCGACGAGACCGAGCGGGAGGTGAGCGAAATACTGGCGGGCCGCAGCGGGCGGGTTAACGTCGGGTCGGTCACGGGACCGGCGATCGAGTATGTGCTTCCATCCATCAGGCAGGCGCGGCTCAGCATGCCGCGCGTCACCGTCAACGTAGAGGTGGCGACCAGCGACGTGCTATGCGAGGCGCTGGTGCAGGGCGACCTCGATTTTTACATTGGGCGCCTGCCCGATGAGCACGACAAGCGCCAGTTCGACATCCGCAACATCGGGCCGGAGCCGATCAGCCTGCTGGTAAGGAGCGGCCACCCGCTATTGCGCACACCCGAGAGACTCCTGGAGCGTCTGCCCGATTTCGACTGGGTGCTTCCGTTCGAGCGCACCCTGCTGCGCACCACCATCGAAAACGCGCTGACGGCGCATGGTGTCGCACTGCCGGGCAAGGTCATCAACACTTCGTCGCTGATGCTCACCGTAGTTACCGTCAGCCGGACCAATGCTATCGCGCCCTTCTCCGCGGCGGTCGCCCGCTTCTTTTCCTCGGAATTCGGCAATACCGGCAGCGTGGCGGAACTCCCTTCCGGGCTGGCACTGGAGGTAGCGCCCTACGCGCTGATCCGCGCAGCCGGGCGGGAACTGACGCCAGCCGGTCAAGCCATGTACGACGTGGTCGCTGCGGAGGTCTGGCGCAATCGGATGGCGGTCGCTGGCGGCTGACGTCACGGGGGGAATTCCAAATCGGCGCGTCCGCTGTTATGCGAGTTACGCGTTCAAAACGATTTAGCGGGAGGGAGCACGTTGGAGGAGATAGTTGAGGCATCGCGGCAGGGCTGCCTCGTGGGCCGGGTATGGCGCCCGGACGCTGCCGGGCCGGCGTTAGTGGCCCTACGTGACGGCGAGATTTTCGACATCACTTCGCGCGACTACCCAACCATGCGCGACCTGCTAGAGACGGACGATCCGGCCGCTGTCGCGGGGAGGCTGCAGGGCGAGAGGCTCATATCGCTGTCCGATCTGCTTGCCCGCTCCAGCGAGGCGGCCGAGGATACGACGCACCTGCTCGCGCCCTGCGACCTGCAGGCCGTGAAGGCATGCGGCGTCACCTTCGCGCGCTCGATGGTGGAACGCGTCATCGAGGAGCGGGCCGGCGGAAAGGCGGAACTCGCCCACGAGATCCGCGAGCGGATCAGCACGGTCGTCGGCGAACAGCTGCGCGATCTGAAGCCCGGCTCACCCGAGGCGCAGCGGGTAAAGTCAGTGCTCGTCGAGGCGGGGCTGTGGTCGCAATACCTGGAAGTGGGCATCGGCCCAGATGCTGAGGTGTTCACCAAGGCCCAGGTGCTGTCCTCGGTGGGCTGGGGCGCGGCGGTCGGCCTTCACCCCGTATCCAAGTGGAACAATCCTGAGCCGGAGGTCGTGCTTGCGGTCGACAGCCGCGGGCGCGTTAAAGGCGCGACGCTCGGCAACGACGTCAACCTGCGCGACGTCGAGGGCCGCTCGGCGTTGTTGCTGGGCAAGGCAAAGGACAACAACGCCTCCTGCTCGATAGGGCCGTTCATCCGCCTGTTCGACGACAACTACGCGATCGACGACGTCAGAGAGGCCGAACTCACCCTGAGGATCGAGGGGACGGACGGTTTCGTGCTTGACGGACGCAGCTCGATGCGTGAGATCAGCCGCGATCCGCTCGACCTGGTGGCGCAGACGATCGGCAAGCACCATCAGTATCCGGACGGCTTGGTGCTTTTCATGGGAACACTGTTCGCGCCGGTCGAGGACCGCGACGTGCCCGGCCAGGGCTTCACCCACAAAGTCGGCGATGTCGTGACCATCGCGGAGCCGAAGCTTGGCAGCCTGCGCAACACGGTGCGCCTGTCGACCGAGTGCCCGCCTTGGACGTTCGGCGCGGCGAGCCTCATGCGCTACCTGGCCGGGCGCGGACTGCTGTAGCCGGCAGCGCGGCCGCGGGGCTTGTGGTCCAAGTCCATGGTGCGATCGAAAACCGAGGGAGCTGATACAGATGGGAACGGGCCGACGCCTTCGCTCGCAGGACTGGTTCGACAATCCGGACCACGTGGACCTGACGGCTCTCTACCTCGAACGCTTCATGAACTACGGCACCACCCCGGAGGAGCTTCGATCAGGCCGGCCGATCATCGGCATCGCGCAGTCGGGCAGCGATCTCGTGCCATGCAACCGGGGGCATCTGGAACTGGAGCGGCGGGTGCGGGACGGCATTCGCGATGCCGGCGGCATTCCGATCTCCTTTCCAACGCATCCGCTGTTCGAAAATTGCAAGAGGCCGACCGCCGCGCTCGACCGCAACCTCGCCTATCTGGGGCTGGTCGAGATACTCTACGGGTACCCGTTGGACGGCGTCGTGCTGACCACCGGCTGCGACAAGACAACGCCCTCGGCGCTGATGGCTGCGGCTACGGTCGACATCCCCGCGATCGTGCTGTCGGGCGGACCGATGCTCGACGGCTGGCACGAGGGCAAGCTGGCAGGCTCCGGCATGGCGATCTGGAGCTCCAGGCGCAAATTCGGAGCCGGGGAGATCACGCGCGAGGAATTCCTGCAGACCGCACTCGATTCGGCACCGTCAGTCGGCCATTGCAACACCATGGGAACGGCTTCGACAATGAACGCGCTGGCCGAGGCGCTCGGCATGTCGCTGACCGGCTGCGCCGCTATTCCGGCGGCCTATCGCGAGCGCGGCCAGATGGCTTACCGCACGGGCAGGCGCGCGGTCGAACTCGTGAACGAGGATCTCAGGCCCTCCGACATTCTCACCCGCGCCGCCTTCCTCAACGCGATCAAGGTCAATTCGGCGATCGGGGGATCGACCAACGCACAGCCCCACCTGATGGCGATCGCGAGACACGCCGGTGTCGAATTGCTGCCGGAGGACTGGCAGGTCCACGGCTACGACATTCCGTTGCTGGCAAACGTGCAGCCGGCCGGAAACTACCTGTGCGAGAGCTTCCACCGGGCCGGCGGCGTGCCGGCGATCATGTGGGAGCTGCTGCAGGCCGGAAAACTGGACGGCGAATGCCCGACCGTGACCGGTTCCACCATGGCGCGCAATCTCGAAGGGCGGGAGGCGAGGGATCGCGAGGTCATCCGGCCCTGGGCAAGCCCGCTTGCGGAGCGCGGCGGCTTTATGGTGATGAAGGGAAACCTGTTCGACTTCGCAATCATGAAGATGAGCGTGATCTCCGAGGGTTTCAGGGCGCGCTATCTGCAGCGGCCCGGGCACGAGGGTGTGTTCGAGGGGCGGGCTATCGTGTTCGACGGATCGGAGGACTACCACGCCAGGATCAACGATCCCGCGCTTGCCATCGACGAAAACTGCATCCTGGTCATTCGCGGCGCGGGGCCGCTCGGCTGGCCCGGGGCCGCCGAGGTGGTGAACATGCAGCCGCCGGACCATCTCCTGAAGAGAGGCATTCAGAGCCTGCCAACAATCGGCGACGGGCGCCAGTCGGGGACCGCCGACAGCCCGTCGATCCTCAACGCGTCGCCCGAGAGCGCCGCGGGCGGCGGCCTTGCGTGGGTGCGGACGGGCGACACCATCCGGATCGACCTCAATAGGGGGCGGTGCGATGCACTGGTTGACGAAGCGGAGATCGAACAGCGCAAACTGGACGGCATACCGGCGGTACCGCAGGCGCAGACGCCCTGGCAGAAGATTTACAGGGAGACGGCGGCTCAGCTCCGTGACGGGGGCGTCATCGAAGGCGCTGATGCTTTCCAGCGCATTTCGCGCAAGATGCCCAGGCACAACCACTGACCGCTGTTCGGAGTCGCAGGCGCCAGCCGTGCGTCAGGCGATGTCGGCTTCCGGCGGCTGGTCGTCCCGGTAGAGTACGTAGGTTGCCGCCGGTTCGTAGTGCGGCAACTCGAGCAAGGCGCCTGGCGCGCCTGGGATGTCGATGTGAGTGGGCGGGTTCATATCCGAGACCTGGCCGGCTGCTGCGGGCCGGCCTTGTTCCGGCGTGACCTCCGGTCCGAGCACACTGGCAAGGAGGTCGGACAGGTCAAGGACATCGCTGCCGTCAGCGAAATCCGCGATGACATCGAGCAGCGGGATTTCCTCCAGCGCCGGGTCAATCACGAAAACGTCGCCTCCCGAACCGGACTTCATGGTCTCCATCCCGATCTCGGTCTAGATATCCCTGATACGACCCGTGAGCATCATAGTTGCAGCTCCAGTGGTCGATTGACGGCGCTTCTAGGCTTCGCCTCGATAACTCTCGGCCCTAAGCTTACAATGATTGCTTGCGCAAAACCACGGCCTGGATTGTCAAGAAGCCGGATGGTGGGCGTGACAGGGATTGAACCTGTGACCCCTACGATGTCAACGTAGTGCTCTCCCGCTGAGCTACACGCCCATCCGTGGCGGCGCTTACACCACAATGCCGCGCCGCGCGTCAAGTGCTCATGCAGGTCTCAGGCGGCCTTCAGCATCCGGTCGACCTCGTTGACGAGATCGCGCAGATGGAACGGCTTCGACAGGACCTTGGCGTCGCGCGGCGCCTTGGAATCGGGGTTCAAGGCCACGGCGGCGAAGCCCGTGATGAACATCACCTTCAGGTCCGGATCGAGTTCGGTGGCGCGGCGCGCCAGTTCGATGCCATCCATCTCCGGCATGACGATGTCGGTCAGAAGCAGCGAAAATGGCTCCTCGCGCAACCGCTCATAGGCGCTGGCGCCATTGTCGAAGTCGCTCACGTCGTAACCGGCGCGCTCCAGCGCTTTGACCAGGAAGCGACGCATGTCATCATCATCTTCCGCCAGCAGAATCCTTGTCATCGATCCCTTCCGAACATGCGACGCCAGGGAGGAGCTGCGTCACCCACTTCGCCTATATGAGTCCGCCATGGTAAACATCAAGTGAATTTCGCTTCCTAGGCCTTTGTTTGCAATGTCTTAGTTGACGCGGCGAGACTGGACAGCCGGGTCAACCAATGGCACGCTCGCAATAGCGGGATTTCCCCGGTGGAAAGGCAAAATGACGGCGCGCAACGATTTTTCAGAGGCCCCTGCGTTCTTCGTGATCGAAGGCCCCACCCAGCGCGTTCCCTTCGTCTTCAACTCCCCGCATAGCGGCCGCTACTACCCGAAGCGCTTCCTAGCCATGGTCAAGCTCGATGGATGGGCGATCCGCCGCTCGGAAGACTGCTACGTCGATGAACTCTTCGCCGGTGCGACGGGGCTCGGCGCACCGATGCTGGCGGCCAATTTCCCGCGCGCCTATCTCGACGTGAACCGCGAACCATGGGAACTCGACCCCCGCATGTTCGCCGATCCGCTGCCCTCTTTCGCCAACGTCCGTTCGCCTCGGGTTGCAGGTGGGCTGGGCACAATACCGCGGCTTGTCGGCGAGGGGCTCGACATCTATCCAGGGCGGCTTCCGGTTTCCGAGGCGATCGAACGCGTCGAGCACATCTACAAGCCGTACCACGAACGGCTGAAGCGGCTCGTCGCCCGCACGCATGCGCAGTTCGGTTTCGCGGTGCTCATCGACTGCCATTCGATGCCCGCGAGCATACGCATCGGAGAAGGCGGGATGCGGCCCGACTTCATCGTCGGAGACCGTTTCGGGGCCTCGGCCTCGACCGCGCTGACCGAGCATGCGATAGCGCTGCTGGCCGGCATGGGCTATCGCGTGGCCCACAACAAGCCCTACGCCGGGGGCTTTATCACGGAACACTACGGCCGCCCGGGACGTGGACTGCATGCCTTGCAGATCGAGATCAACCGGGGCCTCTACATGGATGAAAAGACCTACCTCAAGACTGGTGCATTCGCGGCGCTGGCTAACGATCTCACGAGATTCGCGGCTGGCCTGATGTCACTGCCGGCGGAGGAAATCACCAGCCTTCCGCTGGCGGCGGAGTAGGCCGCTCGAAAATATCCGATCCGGGACAAAAAAAGACCGCATCGCTCGCACGGTGCGGTCAAGTCTAGGGAGGAAACGCCCAAGGAGGGCTAGACAGTACAACTGTCTGTGTCAAATGTTATGCTGCGATGCACAAATGTCAAGCGGCATTTCCGGATTGTTAACATATAAGGCAATTACCCGCAGGCGGGCGAACAAGAGGGGCGGATGGACGACATGAAGGCATTCCTGCGGGAACTGGCCGAAGCTGCGGCGGCGGAAACATTGCCGCGCTTCCGACAGCCGGCCTACGTCATCAACAAGCTCGAAAGCGGCTTCGATCCGGTCACCGAGGCAGACCGCGAAGCCGAGCGGGCCATTCGTGCGCTCATCACCGCGCGGTTTCCCCAGCACGGCGTGATCGGCGAGGAATTCGGGGCCACCAATCCCGACAGCGAGAGTATCTGGGTCATCGATCCGATCGACGGCACGCGGGCGTTCATCTCCGGCATCCCCTTGTGGGGAACCCTGGCCGGCCTTACGGTCGGGGGCAAGGCCGTGGCGGGGCTGATGTCCCAGCCCTTCACCAAGGAGATATTCGTGGCCGATTCGACCGGCGCTACGTATGACGGCCCCGGTGGCCCGCAGAGGCTGCGCACCCGCGGAACGACGCTGCTCTCGGACGCCACTTTGTGCACCACGACCCCGGCGCTTTTCGCGGGGGCCAAGCGGACCGCCTACGACAGGCTGGAGGCGAAGGTTCGGCTGGCCCGCTACGGCACCGACTGCTATGCCTATTGCATGCTCGCGGCCGGGCATATTGACCTCGTCGTCGAGACGGCGCTGCAGCCCTACGACATCGTCGCGCTCGTTCCGATCATCGAGCAGGCGGGCGGGGTTGTGACGACCAGCGACGGCGGCCCGGCGGAAGCCGGGGGCGAAATCGTTGCCGCCGCCAGCGCGGCGCTGCACGCCGCAGCGCTGGAAGTGCTCAACTCGGGCTGAAGAGCCAGTCAGACCGCGGGCGCGTCGGACCCTGGCACGAACGCATCGAACGCGGCCATCACCTGCTCGCGGTAGATGTCGGCCTCCTGCAGCAATTCGTGGCGAGCGCCATCGATGGTGATCAGGCTGCCCGACCGGAGTCGTTGTGCGAGGCGTTCGGTAGCCGGCGTCGAGACGACCTCATCTGCGCCCGCGGCGATGATCAGCAGCGGGACATGGATCCGAGCCAGGAATTCGGGGTCTTGCAGCCTTTCCACAGCATTGCAGACGGCATGCACCCAAGCGACCGTCGGACCGCCGAGCGCCAGTTCGGGATGCTCGCGGTAGATCGCCAGGTTGCGGGCATAGCGCGCATGGTCGGTCGTCAGCGTGTTGGTGGCGAAGGGCGTTCCCTCTTCGCGCCGAGGCCCGCCGCCCGCATAGAGCGAACCCATGCCGAAATAGAAAAGCAGTGCCGTCAGCCGGCGCAGGCTCTGCATCGATATGGACGACTTGGCGAATTCGATAAGAGGCGCCGTCAGCACCATGCGGCGCACGCGGTTCACCAGACCCGGCGCGGCCAGGAGTGCGATCAGGCCGCCGGTGGAGTGTGCAAGCACGTAGAAGGGGCCACGGCAGTCGGGGAGGGCGATCTGCTCGAACACCTCTTCCAGGTCAGCCACATACTGATTGAACGAGACTATATAGCCGGGCATCGGATCGGTGATGAGGCGATCAGAGCCCCCCTGGCCGCGCAAATCGAAGGTCAGTGTGCCGAGCCCGCGCGATGAGAGATTCCGGATCGTCTCGAAGTACTTCTCGATGCACTCGTTGCGGCCGGGTATGATGATGACGGTTCCCTTCAACGGGCGCGCGCTGGCCGCGAAACGCGCGTAGCGAAGCGACTTGCCGTCGCGCATGCGCAAGCGTCCGGCCACCGCCCCTTCAGGGACGGGGTTCCCCTCTGTGGCAAAAAGCAGGTCCGACATGCCCCTTCCGCTCGCTGACGATTCCACACCCGTCTCCGGACGTCGACCGGAGCATTCGCCTCAATAGCCGAGGGGCAGCCAAAGGCAAAGTCGGGAAAGACGGCTGGAGGCCGGCTGCCAACATGGCAACCGGCCTCCGATTTCGGGCCCGGGCGGAAGGGACGTTGCACCCGGTCCCGAGAGGTTCGGCGGCTTTGGTTCGCCGCCTGATCTCTATGTTGGAGGCATGATAGCCCCAGGCACCTGAATGGAGCCCGAAGCCCTGGTTCATCCTGCATTCATTTCAAGGTGCGCGCGGCAGTCATGAAGTCTTGAAATGGGCGAGGGGCGCCCCCAAATCAGTTCCGGCGGCCGCCAAGGATGGGGCCGCCGACCGGATGGAAAGGCCAGAGGGCTTCCAGGACCCGGTCAACGCAAACAGTTGTTGCTTCTCAAAGGAGAACAGAATCATGCGTCACGTCGATTTTTCCCCGCTCTACCGCTCTACCGTTGGGTTCGACCGCCTTTTCGGCATGCTGGACTCGGTCACCCAGCCGGACAGCACGCCCAGCTACCCGCCCTACAACATCGAACGGACCGGTGAGGATGCGTACCGCATCTCCATGGCGGTAGCCGGCTTCTCCGAGAACGACATCTCGATCGAGGCGCACCGCAACGTGCTGACGGTCAAGGGCGAGAAGACCGAAGAGAGCAAGGAAGAGGGCGAGTTCCTCTATCGCGGCATCGCATCGCGCGCCTTTGAACGCCGCTTCCAGCTCGCCGACTTCGTTGAAGTGAGCGGCGCCGAGCTGAAGAACGGGCTGCTCCACATCGATCTCAAACGGAACATCCCGGAAGAGATGAAGCCGCGCAAGATCTCGATTGCCAAGGCCGCAAACGGCTCGAAGCAGATCGAAGCCAAGGCTGCCTGAGCAGGCTTCAAAGCAACAAACGAGAGCGGCGCCTTGAGCGCCGCTTTTCGTTTCGGGCGGCCCACCTATCCCGCTAGGCGCCGCGCCACCATGTAATCGGCGGAAAGGCGACCAGGGCCCCACGCTATCAGCGCCAGTGCCATCGCCGCCCAGGTGAGGTGCAGCGGCCAGCCAGCCGGCACGGTCAACTGCACCACCAGCGTCATCAGAAGCAGCCCAAACGCGGCAAAGCGCGTCGCGAGGCCAAGCACGAGCAGCACGGGCAGCACGATCTCGGCCGAGCCGGCGAGAAAGGCCATAACTGCAGGCGCCGGAAACGGATACGGCCCGCCGGGAATATGCAGCTTGAACTCGGCCGTGAAGAGCAGCACCGCAACATCGTTGAGTTGCAGGAATCCGTCCCATTTGTTGACGCCGGAACGCCAGAACGGAACGGCGAGCGCCAGCCGCAGAACTAACTGCGTCAGCGACGGCGCGGCGATCCATTCGATCAGCGCCTGGGCGCGGCCGACCAATCTGGCCGGTCCGTATGCCGCATGCGGCCGCCTCAAGTCCCCGGTGTCCGTCGTCATGCTGGTGCCCTCCCTATTCCCTGGAATGCTCCCGCCTCGACCATTCCCCTGATATTCGCAGCGAGGTCGAATTGGGGTACCTCCTGCAGGGCTGCCGTTGCCGCCGTAGCCAGTGTTTCACCCGCCACCAGGTTGGATAGAAAGGCAGCGCCGCCGGGCGGCAGACGGCGCACGATCACGTGCAGGCGCGGGCGGACCACCAGAGCGTCTTCCGGCTCTGCCGTCTGCAGACGGACAACCGATTGGTTGCCGCGGTTCATCGCGAAGATGGTCACCGCCGGGAAGCTCGAGCGCAGGATGCGCGTGGCGGGATGCAGCGCAAAGACCGTATTGCCCAACCTGTCCGGCGGAACGGCTGCCAGCGTCTCAGCGGCTAGCGGCCGCGCGTCGGCGGCGTGATAGGCGTCGAGCCAGGCGCGCTCGATGCGCGCAACGTCGGCCAGATAGGGAAGGGCGCGCGCGTGTTCGAAGCGCTCGACGAAATCGGCGAATCCACGCCCGTATTCGAAGAGCAGCGGCGAGGTTGGCGGGTTCTCGCGCACATGGATGCGGGCCATCGCACGGAAGAAGTCCTGACCGACGATGCGCTGGACTGCAGGAAAAGTGGCAGCGAGCGCGTCGATCAGGCTCACCGTCACGTTGTTGCGGTAGACGTTGTAGCGTCTCGCCACCGTTTTCCCGCGCGGGCCTGCCACAACCGCAGGCGCTTCCAGGTCAGGCGCCAGCAGCGCAGGGGCGAATTGCGCCGCATAGCTGTACCGATCGTTCCCTTGCGGCTTTCCCTGCGCTGCCTCACCCGTGAGCCCGGCCGAGCATGTAACGGGTGGCGTGGCGGTCGAGTATGGACTGCGCCGCGATCGCCTCGGCCTTCAGAACCGGCCATTCCGGAATATCGCTGTCCCACTCGACAAGGGTCGGGATCGGGCCGCACTGGCTGATGACGATCTCGTAGAGTTTCCAGACCGCGTCCGCCACCGGGCCGTCATGGCTGTCGATCAGCAGCAGCGCACCGTCGTCATCCTGCTGCTCGGCGTGGCCTGCGAGATGGATCTCCTCCACGAGTTCCAGCGGAAAATCGCCGAGATACTCGATTGCCGAATAGCCGTGGTTGGTTGCCGAGACAAAGACATTGTTGACGTCGAGGAGCAGGCCGCAGCCGGTGCGCCGTGTGAGTTCTCTCAAGAAGTCCGTTTCCGACAGCGTCGAGTCCTTGAACAAGAGATAGGTGGAGGGGTTCTCGAGCAGGATCGGTCGACCGATCGCTTCCTGCATCTCGTCGATGTGCGCGGCTACGTGCTCAAGCGCCGCGGTGGTGTAGGGAAGCGGCAGCAGGTCGTTGTAATAGGTCGTGTCGTGAGTGGACCAAGCGAGGTGCTCCGAGACGAGTGCGGGCTGGTAGCGCTCCACCAGTGCCTTGAAGCGTTGCAGGTGTTCCCTGTCGAGCGGCCCGGCGCCGCCAAGCGACATGCAGACACCGTGCAGGGAAACCGGCCATCTCTCGCGGACGGCAGAGAGTGCGGCGTGCGGCGGGCCGCCGGCGCCCATATAATTCTCCGCATGCACTTCGAAGAAGCCGACGGGCGCGGCGTCGGCATGGATTTCGCGCAGATGCTCGGGCTTGAGGCTGGCTCCGGCGCGTCCGTCGAGGGGGAACGCCGGAAAACGGCGGGTCTCATCCGAGGTCAGGGTGGGCGTGACGATCATCGAGGCCTCCGGTTTCCGGCGTTCCGCCTGGGTCAGGACGGGATGTCGCGGGTAAGCGGCTCGGGCGCACCCATGCGATCGCCAGGGAGTTCCATCGTCGTGCAGGTGCCGCCGGCCACGAATTTCCAGGCGTTGCCCTGATAGTCGACAGTCGATGTGCCCTGGCAGGTCGTACCGGGGCCGGCAGCGCAATCGTTCTGACCGGCGAGCGCGACGCCGTAGCATTTCTCCATGCCGGCATCCATGGCGGCTTTGACCACGGTTTCGCTGAGGGGAGCGGCGGACGCTCCCGAGATCAGTGCGGCCGTAACGGCGCTCGCCAGCCAGGCAGCGCTGATCGTCGTATTGGTGGACATGTCTCTCTCCTCTGGGGTTCTGTGCAGGCCGGCCAGCGCCGGCGTCTGTTTCTCCCAAAGGGTGCAGTCACTGGGAAATCAATGCGCCGCGACCGATGTTCAACGGCGTTGCACAGCCACGTGACGCGGCCGCGAGGGGCAGTCGCGCCTGCGTGAGAGGCGTCAGGAGGTCAGCGCAGAGAAGCGGTCGATATCGTCGTCGGTCGTGGCAAAGCTCGTGACGAAACGGCACAGTACCTCGCCTTCCCCGACTCCCTGGAAACCGTGGGGCGTGTTCCATTCGTGGAACACCGCACCCGCGTCGGCGAGGCTCCTACGGAGATCCGCGGCCAGGATGGCGAACACCTCGTTGGCCTCGGGCTGCCACGCCAGCCGCAGCTTGGCTGACGCCTGCATGAGTTCGGCAAGCCGCAGCGCCATGGCATTCGCATGGCGGGCCGAGTCTAGCCACAGATCCCCGGCGAAATAGGCCTCGAACTGCGCCGATACGAAACGTGTCTTGGAAAAGAGCTGGGCGGCGCGCTTGCGAAGGAAGGGAAGTTCCCTGCCGATGTCCGGGTTGAGCACCACCAGCGCCTCGGCGCACCAGCAGCCGTTCTTGGTTCCGCCGAAGGAAAGGATGTCGACGCCGCTTTTCCAGGTCATTTCGGCCGGCGTGCAGTCGAGAGAGACCATCGCATTGGCAAAGCGCGCGCCATCCATGTGCAGCGGGATGCCGTGCGAGCTACATACGGCGGCGATGGCGGCGATATCGTCGCGCCGATAGACGGTGCCGACCTCGGTGGTCTGGGTGATTGATGCCGCCATGGGCTGGCCGGCATGGACGAATTCCGGCGGGTAGCGGCGAATGGCATGGTCGAGCGCGACCGGGTCCATGCGGCCAAGGTGGCCATCCACCGGGCAAAGTCGCGCTCCCCCGGTCAGAAATTCCGGTGCCCCGCCCTCGTCTTCCAGCATGTGCGCCCCGCGGTGGGCGAAGGCGACGCCACCGGGGCGCGCCACGGCTGACATCGAGAGCGCGTTGGCTGCCGTGCCGGTGGACACGAAGTATACGGCGACGTCGCGCTCGAAAATCTCGCTGAAGCGCTGCTCCACCCTGCGATCCAACTCGCTCGTCCCGTAGGCGGCTGCAAATCCGGTTGCATGCTCGGTAAGTGCGGCCGCAATCGCGGGGTGGGCGCCTGCCCAGTTGTCGGAGGCGAAGTGCATATGGGTTCCGATCGGCGATGCTAGACTGTATTGCGCATGTTCAGGATTTCCCTGATGCTGGCAAGATGTCACCCGCTCGCCTGTCCCGCGACGAACGCGCGCGCATTGGACGATGCCAGCCTGTGTGTTCGGGACATGATGCGTTCACGACCTCGGCGCAGTTCGTGCGCCAAAGGGGAGCACCGTAACCGAGGTCGCCCATGGACCTGACGCTGATCCCTCTTGTTCTCGTTCTGGCATTCGCGGTCGCCATGGCCTCGGTCTGGGCATGGGCCTTGGCCCTCGCGGGCTTCGGCCACAGCCTGTCCTATCTGGGTCTGCTCGCGCTCGGCTACGGCGTATTCGGGGTGGCAATAGTCGCCCAGTATCTGACTACGCCGCCGTTGGTCGCTGCATTCCTCTATGCGTCCGGTGCGATGCTTGTTTCGTACGGCATCCTCTTCCGCTCCGGTTTTGTGTCGCCGCCGGCGCTGCTTGTCCTATTCGGAGCGGCAATCCCCATCGGGGTGGCGATCTTCAGCTATCTCCAGGACAACATATTGATGCGGGTGTATGTCGTGAACTTCGGTCTGGCGGCCATCTTCCTGTATCCGGCATGGCGGCTGCGACGTATGGCACACGGTTCCGAGGCCGACCGTCTCCTGTTCTGGGTTCTGCTCATCGTTGGACTGCACTTCTTTCCGCGGATACTCCTGACGGCCAGTACCATCACCAACGCGGATGCCAGCCGTCCCGCCGGCTCCCCGTTCTGGATCGTGACGTTCTACTCGGGCGCCCTGTTCACGACCGTGCTCGGTCTCGGCGTCATGTTCAGCGCAGCGCTCGACCTGATCGCTCGGCTTAAGGTGGAGCGGGATACGGACGCGCTCACGGAGGTTTACAACCGGCGCGGGACCGATGCCAGGCTGCGCGAAATGGTCGAGCGCACAGCCCGTCGCGCCATCACCGTCATCATGTGCGACATAGATCACTTCAAGGAGGTCAATGACCGCCACGGCCATGGGGCCGGCGATCGAGTGCTGCGCCACTTCGCGGATGTCCTGCGCGACAACATATCTCCCGGCGATTTCGTCGGGCGTCTCGGTGGCGAGGAGTTCGTCGTCGTGGCCGCCGAAGCGGAGCCGGGCGAGGGCGTCGGCCTCGCGGAGCGAATCCGCATGTCCGTAGAGACGACGGATTGGCAGCGCATCGTTCCGCAGTTGTCCCTCACCTGCAGCCTGGGGGTAACGGAAATCCGCCCGCAAGAGGACCCATGGGGCGCTGTCCGGCGTGCCGACGAGTTGCTCTACGCGGCGAAACGACGTGGCCGCAACTGCAGCGTCGCAGATGACGACGCGTCATCAGGTGGGGCCTGGGAGCATTCTGAAATCCGGCAGGTCAGCCGGGATGGTCAGCGGGAGGCCCGCGACCCGTCAAACTGATCGAAGCGTCGCCATCGCAGGGCGTAATTTTATTTCGCCATTCTCGGTAACGGCGCAATCATACTTCAAAGTCCGTCCGGTTTTTTTGCAAAAGCGTCTTGTGTGGACTGGATATTTCTGGCATACGGCAGATAGGACAGTAGTGCTGTCTTATTTAACAAGGCATCGGATGTGCGGTTTGTCGTATAATAGCGGCAGCTGCATAGCGGTGCCAAACGTGCCGGGCTCGCCTTGAGCGACGGCACGATTTGGAGCTATTGGATACGCAACCGCTGCGCGCGCGGCGCTGCATCCCGGGCTTTCGAAAGATTAGCCGTGGAAGTTCGAGGGCACGCTTCGGACGCAAGTGGATGGCCCCGCAAGGGCAGGGACTGGAGGAAAAGCGATGATGGACATGACGCCATCGGTGACGACCGAGTTTGCGCCGGCCGCCTGGAACCGCGGTGCCGTGGCCAAATCCGCCGGCCTCCCAGGACTGCCGGAAACGCGAGGTCTCTACGATCCGCGCAACGAGCACGACGCCTGCGGCGTAGGCTTCATTGCGCAGATGAAGGGCGTGAAGTCGCACCAGATCGTCAAGGACGGGCTGGCCATGCTGGAGAACCTCACGCATCGCGGCGCTGTTGGCGCGGATCCGCTGATGGGCGACGGCGCCGGTGTGCTGGTGCAGATTCCGGACCGTTTCTATCGCGAGGAACTGGGTAAGCAGGGCGTCGAACTGCCGCCCGCCGGCCAGTATGCGGTGGGTCACTGGTTCATGCCGCAGGACGCGGAACAACGCGCCCATGTCGAGACGATCATCCGTGAGGCGGCCGAATCGGAGGGCGTGCCCTTCATCGCCTTCCGCGACGTGCCGGTCGACAATTCATCGTTGTCGAAGGCGCCCGATATCGCGGCCGCTGAGCCTTGTCACCGGCAGGCGTTCTTCGGTCGCCCGGCCGGCATGGACGACGAACGGTACGAGCGGGAACTCTATATCCTTCGCAAGGTGATCTCAGGCCGCATCTACGCCGAGCATTCCAACAAGGACATCGGGGCCTATTGCGTGTCGATGTCGGCGAGGACCATCGTCTACAAGGGCATGTTCCTGGCCTACCAGGTCGGCGCCTACTACAGAGACTTGAGCGATCCGCGCTTCGAGACCGCGCTGATCCTCGTGCACCAGCGCTTTTCCACCAACACCTTCCCGTCGTGGAAGCTGGCGCATCCCTACCGCATGGTAGCGCACAACGGCGAGATCAACACGCTGCGCGGTAACGTGAACTGGATGGCGGCGCGCCAGGCCTCGGTCGATTCCGAGCTCTTTGGCAACGACATCTCCAAGCTGTGGCCGATCTCCTACGAGGGGCAGTCGGACACGGCCTGCTTCGACAACGCGCTCGAATTCCTCACGCAGGGCGGCTACACGCTCGCCCATGCGATGATGATGCTGATCCCGGAAGCATGGGCCGGCAACAAGTCGATGGATGCCGACCGCAAGGCTTTCTACGAGTATCATGCCGCGTTGATGGAGCCGTGGGACGGCCCGGCGGCGGTCGCCTTCACCGACGGACGCCAGATTGGCGCCACGCTCGACCGCAACGGCCTGCGCCCGGCCCGCTACATCGTTACCGATGATGATCGTGTCATCATGGCGTCGGAAGCTGGCGCGCTGCCGGTCGCCGACGAGCACGTGGTTGCACGCTGGCGGCTGCAACCTGGCCGCATGCTCCTGATCGATACGGAGAAGGGGCGCATAGTTTCGGACGAGGAGATCAAGTCGGAGATCGCGACACGGCACCCGTACAGGCAGTGGCTCGCCAACACGCAGCTGATCCTCGAGGAACTGAAGCCGGTGGAGCCGCGGGCGCTGCGCAAGGACGTGTCGCTGCTCGACCGGCAGCAGGCCTTCGGTTACACGCAGGAGGATACGAAACTGCTGATGGCCCCGATGGCCACCACCGGGCAGGAGGCAGTGGGCTCGATGGGCACTGACACGCCGATCTCGGCGATGTCTGACAGGTCCAAGCTCCTCTACACCTATTTCAAGCAGAACTTCGCGCAGGTCACCAACCCGCCGATCGACCCGATCCGCGAGGAACTGGTGATGAGCCTCGTCTCCTTCATCGGACCGCGGCCGAACATCTTTGATCTGGTTGGCACGTCGCGCAAGAAGCGGCTCGAGGTGCGCCAGCCGATCCTTACCAATGGCGACCTGGAGAAGATCCGCTCCATTGGCCACACCGAGGACCGGTTCGACACCAAGACCCTCGATATCACCTACGCGTCCTCGGAGAGGGCGGCCGGCATGCCCGGCGCGCTGGAGCGGCTATGCGACCGCGCGGAAGCCGCGGTGGCGGGCGGCTACAACATCATTATCCTGTCGGACCGGCAACTGGGCCCGGACCGCATCGCGATTCCGGCTCTGCTGGCGACGGCGGCCGTGCATCACCACCTCATCCGCAAGGGCCTGCGCACGTCGGTCGGGCTGGTCGTCGAGTCCGGCGAACCGCGCGAGATACATCATTTCTGCTGCCTCGCCGGCTACGGCGCGGAAGCCATCAATCCGTATCTCGCCTTCGACACGTTGCTGGACATGCACAAGCGCGGCGATTTCCCGCCTGAGGTGGACGCCGGCGAGGTGGTCACGCGTTACATCAAGTCGATCGGCAAGGGCATCCTCAAGGTCATGTCCAAGATGGGCATCTCGACCTACCAGTCCTATTGCGGCGCGCAGATATTCGACGCTGTGGGCCTGAGAAGCGAATTCGTCGACAAGTATTTCACCGGGACGGCGACCACGATCGAGGGCGTCGGGCTGGAGGAAGTTTCGGAAGAGACGGCGCGACGCCACCATCTCGCCTTCAGCGAGGATCCGGTCCTCCGGCACACGCTAGAGGTGGGTGGCGAATACATGTATCGCATCCGCGGCGAATCCCACATGTGGTCGCCCGATGCAGTGGCCACGCTGCAGCACGCCGTGCGCGGCAAGTCGTGGGAGACGTTCAAGGAGTTTTCCACCCATATCAACGGCGAGGCGGCCAGGGCCAAGTCCATCCGCGGGCTGTTCAAGATCAGACTGGCGGGCGAAACCGGACGCGCGCCCGTGCCGCTCGACGAGGTCGAGCCGGCCGCGGACATCGTCAAGCGCTTCTCGACCGGCGCGATGAGCTTCGGCTCGATCAGCCGCGAGGCTCACACGACGCTGGCGATCGCGATGAACAGGATCGGCGGGAAGTCGAACACGGGCGAGGGCGGCGAGGAGCCGGACCGCTATTTCCCGCTGCCGGACGGCTCGCCGAACCCGGAGCGCTCGGCCATCAAGCAGGTGGCTTCCGGCCGCTTCGGTGTCACGGCGGAATACCTCGTCAACTCCGACATGATGCAGATCAAGGTCGCGCAGGGCGCCAAGCCCGGCGAGGGTGGCCAGCTTCCCGGACACAAGGTGGACGCGACCGTGGCCAAGGTGCGCCACTCGACGCCCGGCGTCGGCCTGATCTCGCCGCCGCCGCACCACGACATCTATTCGATCGAGGACCTGGCGCAACTGATCTTCGACCTGAAGAACGTGAACCCTGCAGCTGACGTGTCGGTGAAGCTCGTCTCGGAGGTGGGCGTAGGCACGGTGGCGGCCGGGGTTGCCAAGGCCCGCGCCGACCACATCACCATCTCCGGTTATGACGGAGGCACGGGAGCGTCGCCGCTCACCTCGCTCAAGCATGCCGGCTCGCCCTGGGAGATGGGACTTGCCGAGACCCACCAGACGCTGGTGCTCAACGGCCTTCGTTCCCGGGTGGCGCTGCAGGTCGACGGAGGATTGCGCACCGGGCGCGACGTGATCGTTGGCGCGCTTCTGGGAGCCGACGAGTTCGGCTTCTCGACCGCGCCGCTGATCGCGGCCGGCTGCATCATGATGCGCAAGTGCCACCTTAACACCTGCCCGGTCGGCGTTGCCACGCAGGATCCTGTCCTACGCAAGCGTTTCAAGGGCACCCCCGAGCACGTCATCAACTACTTCTTCTTCGTGGCCGAAGAGGTGCGCGAACTGCTGGCGGCGATGGGCTACCGCTCGATCAACGAGATCATCGGCCAATCCGAACTGCTGTCCAAGCAGGACATGATCGAGCATTGGAAGGCGAGGGGCCTCGACTTCTCAAGGGTCTTCTTCAAGCCGCAGGCTGAAAAGAGCGAGACCTACTGGACCACGCGCCAGCAGCACCCCATCGACGACGTTCTCGACCGTAAGCTGATCGAGCAGGCATCGCCGGCATTGGAATCGAAGATGCCGGTAAGGATCGAGGCGGAAATCCGCAACGTGGACCGCTCGGCCGGCGCCATGCTGTCGGGCGAGGTTGCGCGCCGCTTCGGCCATAAGGGCCTGAAGGAAGACACGATCCAGGTGAAGCTCGCCGGCACGGCCGGGCAATCGTTCGGCGCATTCCTCGCGCGCGGGGTTTCCTTCGAACTGATCGGCGAGGCCAACGACTACGTCGGCAAGGGTCTCTCCGGCGGTCGCCTTGTGATACGTCCGTCGGATAAGGCGAAGACGGTGGCCGAGAACTCGATCATCGTCGGCAACACAGTGCTCTACGGGGCCATCGAGGGCGAGTGCTACTTCCGCGGCGTCGCCGGCGAACGTTTCGCCGTGCGCAACTCCGGGGCGATAGCCGTGGTCGAAGGCGTGGGCGACCACGGCTGCGAGTACATGACGGGCGGCATCGTGGTGGTGATCGGCAAGACGGGCCGCAACTTCGCGGCGGGCATGTCGGGCGGCGTTGCCTATGTGCTGGACGAAGAAGGCGATTTCGCCGAGCGCTGCAACATGGCAATGGTCGAACTCGAGCCCGTGCCCGAGGAAGACGACATGCTGGAGAAGCTCCACCATCACGGCGGCGACCTCGACTACAAGGGCCGTGTCGACGTGTCCGGCGACATGACCCGCCACGACGAGGAGCGGCTTGTGAAGCTCATCACCAACCATATGCACTTGACCGGCTCGACGCAGGCCAAGCGCATTCTCGACGACTGGGCCACCTACCGGCCGAAGTTCCGCAAGGTGATGCCGGTCGAATACCGTCGCGCGCTGCTCGAGATGGAGCGGCTGCGTATGGGCATCGCGGCGGAGTAGGACGCATGCTGGCGACGCGCGCCCATCGGCGGATTCGTGGCGAAGTGCCAGCCGGCCGCGTCGCGCCGGCCGGCGCCGCGATCGGCGAGGCCCTGCGCCGCAGCGCCAAAACGCTCGCAAAACGCTAAACGGACAGATTACGGGCGGATGGCGGCCCGCCGGGACGCAGCCGCCAGCTTGGAGTAGAACATGGGCAAGGTAACAGGCTTCCTCGAGATCGACCGGCAGGTGCACAAGTACCAGCCGGCTTCCGATCGCATCCGCCATTACCGGGAGTTCACGCTCCCGATGTCGGACAAGGAAGTGGAGAAACAGGCCGCCCGCTGCATGGATTGCGGGATACCGTTCTGCCACGGGCCGAACGGGTGTCCTGTGCACAACCAGATCCCCGACTGGAACGACCTGGTCTATCGCGACGACTGGGAAGGCGCGATCCGTAACCTCCATTCGACCAATAATTTCCCGGAATGGACCGGACGCATCTGTCCGGCGCCCTGCGAGGAGGCCTGCACGCTCAACCTCGAGGATATCCCGGTGGCGATCAAGACGATCGAGCAGGCGATCGCAGACAAGGCCTATGAACTCGGCCATATCCGGCCCTATCCGCCCGAGCAAAAGACCGGAAAGCGGGTGGCGATCATCGGTTCGGGGCCGGCCGGGATGGCCGCGGCCCAGCAGCTCGGGCGTGCGGGCCACGACGTGCATGTCTACGAGCGCGAAAGCCGCCCCGGCGGACTAATGCGTTACGGTATTCCCGACTTCAAGATCGAGAAGCACCATATCGACCGGCGGGTCGAGCAGATGCGCGGCGAGGGCGTCACCTTCTATTGCGGGGTCAATGTGGGCGTCGACAAGCCGGTGGCCGTGCTGCTCGCCGAGTACGATGCGGTGCTTTACTGCGGTGGATCGGAAAAGCCCCGCCCGGCCGGTATTCCCGGAACGGAGCTTGAAGGCGTGCACGACGCCATGCCCTATCTGGTGCAGCAGAACCGCCGCAATGGCGGCGAGAACATCCAGCCGGTCGCCTGGCCGTCGGAGCCGCTGAGCGCGGCCGGCAAGCACGTGGTCGTGGTTGGCGGCGGCGACACGGCGTCGGATTGCATCGGCACGGCCTTTCGCCAGGGCGCGGTGCGCGTGACGCAACTCGACATCCGCCCCCAGCCGCCCGAGAAGGAGGACAAGCTCGCGACCTGGCCCTACTGGGCCACCAAGATGCGGGTTTCCTCCAGCCAGGCCGAGGGCGCGCAGCGTGAGTTCCAGATCGCGACGCTGGAGTTCGTCGGCGAAGACGGCCAGCTCACCGGGGTCAAATGCTGCGAGGTCGACGAGAAGCGCAAGCCGATCGCCGGTACGGATTTTGTCATCCGCACGGACCTCGCCTTCATCGCCATCGGATTCTCCGGCCCGGCCGAAACCGGCGTCCTGGCGGAGCTGGGCGGCAGACTGGAGACGGTGGTGGACGGCCGCCGGTCGACCAATGTGGCAGCCAACGATCGCGACTACCGAACGAATGTCGACAAGCTCTTCGCTGCCGGTGATGTGCGCCGCGGCCAATCGCTCGTCGTGTGGGCGATCCGCGAAGGCCGCCAGGCGGCGCGGGCGATCGACGAGCAGTTGATGGGAACCACGCTGCTGCCGAGGTAGCATCACGGTCCGAACGACCGCGTCAGTCCGGGATGGTGGCTGTCGTTTCGACGGACGTCGGCGTTGCCGCTGGAGCGACGATGGCGGGCGCCGAGGAGAAGTCATCGGCCCGGCCCGGGCGACCTTCCGGTGTAAGGCCGTCGCGCACCAGGAGCTCGACCGGCATGCCGGGCTTGCGCCGGTGCGCGATCGTTTCGGCGCCGAGGAGTTCCGAGGCGCCATCGAGCTCGGGATCGGAGAGCGCGATCGCCGGCGTGCGGTCGATCTCCCCGGGTTCCTGCCCGAGCGGAGACGGCATGCCGCCAGAGCCGACCGTGGCCACCCCCGGTGCGGCGGCGGCGCCGAGAAGCCGGTTCAGCGGACGTTCGGCATAGAACGCGATCTTGCGCTTGCCCGCCTTTGTGAGGTTGATTCCGTCGGAGCCGCGCAGGCGCACGCGCTGGCCGTTGATGTCCGGCCCGATCGAGGCAAAAGCCCCGTTCTCGTCGACGAAACCGTCCCATATGTCGACGAACTCGCCCCCAACACCTTCCGCGACTGTGCGATAGATGTCGTTGAACGCGACCATGTCGGCCGACATCGAGCTAACCTTGAAGGCCGGCATTCCGACCCAAAGTAGCGGTACGCCGCCTTGCTTGACGGCCTGGGCCAAGGCTGTTGCGCGCGCCTCGTATTCCTTCAGCCACGCCTCGCTGCGCACGCGCTCGCGATTGCCTTCGACGTTCAGTTGCTGGCGGTCGTTGGATCCAATCATGACCAGCACGGCCGCCGGCTTCTCCTCCTCGAGAATGCCGCCGATCTGGGCAGGCCAGTTGTAGTAGTCGTCCCGCACGAAGCCGGACGATCCGTTGGCCCGGGAGACAATCCGGATGCCCGGCGCTTCCGCGAACGCCTCTTCGAGCCCTTCCGCGAGCCCCCCGGCCATGAAGTCGCCTACCACAAGGACGGTACGGGCATTTTCCAGCTTCTCGGCCACCGAGATGCGGGGTTCGGCAGGGGCGGCGGGCGCAGAGGACGCGCCACCAGTCGATCGGGCTGCGCGCGGCCGGCTCCTGGTTGCTCGGGGCGCCGCTTCGGGCTGCTCGACGCGGTCGCGGCGACCGAAGAAGAGGTCCAGCAAACCGCCGCGTCGGGCGCGCTGCTGCTCCTGTGCCAGGGCAGGGGCGGTCGCCGTCATCAGGACCGGCACCGCCACCACAGAGATCGCGGCGAGCCAGAGCAGGCCGAACAACAATACTGAGGCCGATCTCCTCGCCAATTCCTGTTCCCCGCTCACCTGCCTCTGAGGATGGAAAGCACCTCTTTGCTGGGGTGGCCGTCCTGCGTCAAGCCGGATCTGGCCTGGAAAGCCTTGATGGCGGCCCTCGATCCTTCACCGATCCTGCCGTCGATGTTGCCATCGTAGTAACCTAGAGCCGAGAGCTTGCGCTGCAATTCCTCGGTTTCGGAAGACGTCAGGCGCGTGAACGGCCGTGCCCAGTCACGCACAAGTTCGCCGTAACCGGCGATCTGGTCGGCAAGCAGGCCGACGGACAGAGCATAAAGGTCGGCATTGTTGTAGCGCTTGAGCACGAAGAAGTTGCGCGTCATCAGGAAGGCCGGGCTTTCGCGGCCGCCCGGCACCTTGAGTTCGGCGTTGTCCGAGCCCCTTGGGAACGGCTTTCCGTTGGCCCTCACAACGCCCAGCGCCTGCCATTGACTCAGCGAGATGGATCCACCCGGGAACTTCCCGGCGGGCAGCGCCACCTCGTAGCCCCAGGTCTGACCCGTCTGCCAGCCGTTCTTGCGCAGAAGGTTGGCGGCCGAAGCGAGCGCATCGGGCACGGAATTCCAGATGTCGCGGCGCCCGTCGCCGTCCGCGTCGACCGCCCAAGCTTCGAAGCTGGTGGGAATGAACTGCGTGTGCCCCATTGCACCAGCCCACGAACCCGTGAGATTGGCGGCCGCCACGTCCCCGCGCTGGAGAATCTTCAGCGCAGCTATCAGCTGCTGACGTGCGAACTTGGCGCGGCGCTGGTCGCCATAGGCCAACGTCGCAAGGGCCTGCACGGTGTTGTGCAGCCTTCGGGAGTCTTGCAGGATCTCCCCGTACCGGGATTCGATCGACCAGATGGCCAGGAGGATGTGGCGATCGACGCCGAACTGTTGCTCGATGCGATCGAGCCAGGGCTTCCACTGGCGGGCCATCTGCCGCCCGGTCGCGATCGAGCGCTCGTTGACCTGGTTATCGACATATTGCCAGGCTTCCATGCGGAACTCCGGCTGGTAGCGGGCCTTCTCCAGCACCGCTGCATCCGGCGCCGTTACGCCGCGGAACGCCTTGTCGAAAGTAGCGGCGGAAATGCCGCTGGCAGTTGCTGCCTTACGAAAATCCGCGATCCAGCGCTGAAAGCCGGCGTCCGCCCATGCGGAACCGGTCATAGCGAACAGACCTGCCGCCAAGGTCGCCAAAACGGCCAGCCGGCGAACCGATTGCGCAATGCGTCTTGCCTGCATCCTCACCTCCTTCAATATGGCTGGACACACCTTATTGGCCGTGGGGTTAGGAAAGAGTTTACCAAAGTCTTACGCAAGTTCTATGGTCCGGGGCGGATTGCCATTGACGGCGGACCCCCCGCAAGCTGTTCAATAACTTTCAATTCGGGCGTGAAATTGTCCGGCCCGGACAGTGGAGGCAGTCATCGCACCGACAACAACCAGCAGGCCGGTCAGGAAGGCCGTGTTTCCCGTCGCGGGATTGGGGACCCGCTTTCTGCCCGCGACCAAGGCAGTGCCAAAGGAGATGCTGACGGTCGTCGACCGCCCGGTCATCGATTACGTGGTCGAAGAAGCGCGCGAAGCCGGCATCGAGCACCTGATCTTTGTCACCGGGCGCAACAAGGGCGTGATCGAAGACCATTTCGACGTGCAGTTCGAGCTCTACGAAACGCTCGAGCACCGGGGCAAGGACGACGTGCTCGCCATGCTGGAGAGAATCCAGCCGCTGCCGGGCCAGACCAGCTTCACGCGCCAGCAGGCCCCGCTGGGCCTGGGCCATGCCGTGTGGTGCGCGCGCGAGATTGTCGGGAACGAGCCTTTCGCGCTGCTGCTGCCGGACATGATCATGCAGGCCGACACGGGCTGTATGACGCAGATGGTCTCGCTCTACGGGGAGACCGGCGGCAACGTGATCGCGGTGCAGGAGTGCGACCCGGACGACGCCCACAAATACGGGATCGTGGAGCCCGGTGCTCATGTCGGTTCCGGGTTCGAAATCAAGGGCATGGTGGAAAAGCCAGCAAGAGGCACGGCGCCCTCGAACCTCTACCTCAACGGCCGCTACATCCTGCAGCCCGAGATATTCGATATCCTTTCCACACAGGAGCGCGGGGCCGGAGACGAGATACAGCTCACCGACGCGATGCTGAAGCTGCAGGCCAGCCAGCCCTTCTTCGGCTACCATTTCCGCGGCCGTGCATTCGATTGCGGCTCGCCGGAGGGTTTCATCGAGGCGAACCTGGCCTTCGCGCTGGAGCGGCCGGATATGCGCGAGCGGATCGCCCGTACCCTGCAGGCCGTCGCTGCCGAGATGAACCCCAAGATTGGCTGAGGCGCCCGCCGGGCTCACCTCCGCAGCGTCACGCCGAGATAGACGCTGGTGGACTGGGCGTTGCGCACCGGGATGGTGCTGTCGGTCAGTTCATGGCGGGCGCGGGCGCGGATGCCCGCGTGGCGGTTCAACCACCAGGTGAGGCTCGCCTCGGCGCTCAAAGTGAAATCCCGGTCGCTGCTTGCGGCATAGTGGCGCCAGGCAGCACCCATGGTGGCCGTGCCCGTCAGGTTGGCGCGCAGTTCGCGCGATACGGCCAGTGTCGAGGCGTAGAGGATCGACCCGGAGGCTCCCGGCGTCGTCGATCCTTCCACCTCGGTCGACCCCGTCAGAGCCACCAAGGTGCCGCGGATCGGCGACCACAATAGGTTGCCCTGGACGGAGAGGCCGGAAACAGCGCCCAGGCGCGCGTCGTCGGGGTTCTCGAATATCCAGCCGGCTGACAGTTCGCCGTTGAGCTTCTCTCCCAGGTCGAGGGCGGCGCCGGCGCGCAGGCCGTAGCGGTTCGCCGAGCGCATGTAGCCGCCGGCGTCGACGCTGTTATCGTAGATGCGGCGACCGTATTCCGCCTCCACGAAGGGCGTCAGCGCCGGGGAGACTTCATAGCCGCCCCGCAGGGCAAGGGAATAGAGGGTCTGGTTGCGATCAGCTTGCGAAAGAATGCCGCCCGTCGAGAGCTGGGCGTCACCGTAGGTGTTGCGGTTGGCGTTGCCGGTTGCGGCGAGACGCAACTTGCCCACGCCCTTCTCGAGCCCGAGGCTGCCGGAAAGCGTCTCGCGTACCGGGCGGCTTGTTGTGCCGGGAACGGCGGCCGGCGAACTCGCATCCTCGGGCCTGCGCTGATAGCCGAGAGCCGAGTTCAGCGTGAACTCGTTGCCCAGCTCGAGATTGAGGCGGGCATCGGCCCCGCCGCGGAAGTCCGAGAAACCGGTGCCGGTGACCGATGTCCGGTAAGTGCCGAAAGCGTCCAGCGACGCCGAATGACGCGACCAGTCGGACGCTGCGTTGAGGCGCAAGGTGCTCTCCGAAAGGAAATCGGAGCTGCCGCCGGCGGTACCGCTGGCGTTGGAGTTCCACTCGACGCCCTGTTCCAGTGAGGGGCGCAGCAGGAAGGAGCCGAGGCGGATGCCGGTCGGTTGAAATGGATCGGCTTCCGCGTCGCGCGCCAGCGTCTCGATCGCGGCGGCGCGCTCCGAGTCCGGCGGCACGGCGGTATTGCGTTCGAGGTCAAGCGCATCGATGCCGCGAGCGGCTACAGTGCCCGTGGTGGTTGGATCGCGATCCTGAAGCGGTTGGGTTGCGGTGGCGCGCCTTGCGCCGGGCGCTTGTTCGCCCTCGCGCGAGGCCGGAGTTTCCGGGAGGACAGCCCGGTTGGTGACGGGGCGGCGAGACGAGCTCTCGCTACCTCCGTCCAGTTCACCCTCCAACTCATCGTCGGGCAGGGCTCCGGGACTTACGGGGCGGTATTGGGCGGCTGGCCCCTGATCCGCGGGTTGGGTAACCAGGGCACGCGGCCGGTCTGAGCGGTCGAGCAGGATGGAGCCGCGCAGGGCGCCGGTATCCTGGGCGAAAGCGGACAGGCATGTCAGCGCGCTTACGCTGCCTGCCAACGCGATGCGGAGACATGCTGACCTGCGGCCTATGCGGATTGGCGGGACGCGCGGCATCGTCACCTGAAACGGGTTGAGCCGGCGCAAGGCGCGCCGATGCTTACCGAACCGTAAATGCCGATGGTTAATGGAGCGTTGACAGCGGCCGCTTCCCTCGAAGGACCGGGCTACTCCGCCTGCACCGTCAGATCGCCTCCGCGGGCGGCAACGATACGCACGCGCGTTCCGGCCGGAAGGTCAGGGCCGAAGACCCGCCAGACCGTATCGCCCAGCTTCACGCGACCCACTCCCTCGGTAATCGGGTCGGCGAGCGTCGCGGTGCGTCCGACCATCTGCTCGGCGCGCCTGTTGAGCAGCGGCTCGTCGGTTTCCTGCTCGGTCCCGCGCATGATCTTCTTGCCGGCGAACGCCGAAACCAGCGACAGCCCGAGAAAAACGAGCATCTGGACCTGCCAGGTCCAGAATCCCCATTCCCACAGCTGCAGCGACAGAGCGCCGGTCAGGATCGCCGCAATTCCGATCCAAAGCAGGAAGACTCCGGGGACCAGGATCTCAAGTGCGAGCAGGGCAAAGCCCAACACCATCCAATTCCAGGGGCCGAGTTCTGAAAAGATGCTGGACAGCATGATGCGTCCTCCCGGCCTGCGTCAGCCGCGGTCCGGGCCGGTGATCGGCGGACGAGCGGGCGTGCGCTGCGCCGCCTGCGGGGCGTCGCCGAACACCTCCTTTGCGATGGCCCCGATGCCGCCAAGCGAGCCGATCAGCGACGACGCCTCCAAGGGCATGAGCACGACCTTGCTGTTGGTTCCGGAGCCGATCTTGGCCATCGCCTCGGTATAGCGCTGCGCGACGAAGTAGTTGATCGCCTGGACATCGCCCTTGGCAATCGCCTCGGACACGACCTGCGTCGCGCGCGCCTCTGCCTCGGCGGCGCGTTCGCGTGCCTCGGCGTCGCGGAAGGCGGCCTCACGGCGGCCCTCGGCCTCGAGTATCTGCGCTTGCTTCAGGCCTTCGGCCTCGAGGATCTGCGCGCGCTTGTTGCGCTCCGCCATCATCTGACGCGCCATCGATTCCACGAGGTTAGCCGGGGGGTTGATGTCCTTGATCTCGACGCGGGTCATCTTGATGCCCCACGGGCTGGCCGCCTCGTCGACGATGCGCAGCAGGCGCTCGTTGATGGCGTCGCGGTTGGAGAGAAGCTCGTCCAGGTCCATCGAGCCCATGACCGAGCGGATGTTGGTCATTGTGAGGTTGAGGATTGCGTTTTCGAGCCCGGCGACCTGATATGCGGCCTGCGGCGCATTGAGCACCTGGTAGAAGGCAACGCCGTCGACGGCGACAATGGCGTTGTCACGGGTGATGATCTCCTGCGTGGGAACGTCGAGCACCTGTTCCATCATGTTCATTCTGGCGCCGATGCGGTCGATGAACGGAACGATAATATTGAGGCCCGGCGTCAACGAGCGCGTATAGCGGCCGAAACGCTCCACCGTGTAATTGTAGCCCTGCGGCACTGTCTTGATGCCGGCAAAGATGAGCAGCAAGACGAGTACGGCGAGAACGCCGATCAAGATGTCGAAGCCTGAGAACACGGCGATAGCCTCCCGACAGAGTTGCGCGTCTGAGCGCCCTAGACTGATCTAAGCCCAGCGGGAGGCAGTTACAACTTGGTCGCGTCCGATTGTGGACAACCGGATCGTCAGAGCCAGCCGCCAAGTTCGCGCCGGACCATTGCCTCGATGACCGCCATGCCTTCGTCGCTGTCGTTGAGACAGGGGATGTGACTGAAATTGACGCCGCCGGCATGATGAAAGATCTCGGCCACCTCGCCGGCGATTTCCTCGAGGGTTTCGATGCAGTCGGCCGAAAACCCGGGATTGACCACGGCTATCGACCGGATACCCTCCTTCGCCAACCTTTCCACCGTCTTGTCTGTGTAGGGCTGCAGCCATTCCTGCGCGCCGAAGCGTGACTGGAACGTCGTAATCAAGCGCTTGTCGCTCCAGCCCAGCCGCTCGCGCAGCAGGCGCGTCGTCTTCTGGCAGTGGCAATGATAGGGGTCCCCCTTCTCGAAATAGGCCTTGGGGATGCCGTGGTAGGAGGCGAGCACGACCTCCGGCTCAAAATCCAGCCCCGCCAGATGCTGCTCGATCGAGCGGGCCAGCGCCTCGATATAGATCGGCTCGTCGAAATAGGGCGGCACGCTGCGCACCGTCGGCATGTGCCGGATCTTCATGAGCGCCCGATAGAGCTGGTCGTTGGCTGTAGCCGTCGTCGTCGCAGAGAACTGCGGATAAAGCGGGAAAGCGAGGATACGGTCGCAGCCCTGCTGCATGAGCCGGTCGACCGCGCTGCTGACCGAGGGGTTTCCATAACGCATGCCCCATTCCACCACGATCCTCTCGTCATTCGCGAACACTGCCGCAAGGCGCTCGGCCTGGGCGCGCGTGATCGTGCGCAGGGGAGACTCGTCCTTCTCGCGGTTCCAGATTTTGGCATAGTTGGCGCCCGACTTCTGCGGCCTGGTCGTGAGCACGGCGCCGTACAGGATCGGGTACCAGATCGCCTTGTTGAGCTCTATGACGCGGGGATCGGACAGGAACTCCCTGAGATATCGCCGCATCGAGCCGTAGTCCGTCCCGTCAGGCGTGCCGAGATTGAGCAACAGGATGCCGATCCTGCCGATCCGGACCTGGGGATGGCCCGCCGGAAGCGGCCCGATGGCCTTCGTCTGCGCGTCGGATAGCTTCGGGGTCAGGTTCATCGGACGGGCTCCTTGTTGACGCGCAACTTATGCAGTGGGGCACCAAATTCAATGATCCGCATGGCCGCAGGCAGCCAGGATCAAAAAAGCCCCGCGGGATCGCTCCCACGGGGCTTTTGTGGACCATGGTCCGGTCAATTGGCCGCTGGGAGCTTCAGTTCCTGGCCGACCGAGAGCCGATAGGGCGCCTGCATCCCGTTGGCGTCGGCGATGGCCTGCCACTTGGCCCCGTCGCCGAGCACCTTGGCCGCGATGCGCCACAGGCTGTCGCCGGCCACGACCGTGTAGGTCTCCTGCGCTGCCGGGGCCGCGGTTTCCGCTGGTGCAGCCGGCGCGGCAGTTGCCGCGGGAGCCGTAGCTTCCGCTGCCGGGGCGGCCGGCGCGGCAGGGGTAGTGGCTTCCGCAGCGGGGGCCGCTGTCGCTTCGGTGGCAGGCTCAACGGCTGGTGGCGTGCCTGCAATCGCGTCGGAGCCCGCCGGAAGCTCGGGAGTGGCCGATTCCGCTGCAGCCGGCTCGGCCGGTTCGGCAGGCGCCGCGGCAGCCATCACCTCGGCGATGCGGCCGTCGATCTTCGGGGTGTAGGGGCGGTTGGCGGCGAGGTAGTCCGCGAGAACCTGCTCAAGGCCCGGGCCGTAATCATAGGCGTTCTGGCCATTGCTGGCGAACAGCTTGTAGCCGTCGCCGCCGTTGCGCATGAAGTTGTTCGTTGCAACCGTATAGGTCTTGTCCGGCTCTATGGCGACCCAGCCATCACCCTCCTGCACCTCGACCGACTGGATGCGACCCTCGTTGGGCGCGACGGATTTGTCGAAGGTGTATTTCAGGCCGGCAACCTGCGGGAACTGGCCCTTGCCCTCCTCGATGCCGCTGACGCCGTGCTCGAGCGAAGCAACGATATCCTTGCCGGTCAGTTGGAATGTGGCGAGCGTGTTCTGGAAGGGCAGGACGCTGATCACCTCGCCCATCGTGACCACACCCTCGTCGATCGAGGCGCGCAGGCCGCCGCCGTTCTGGAACACGATCTGGACGCCCTGATCCTTGACGCGATCGAGGATCGCATCGGCGACAAGATTGCCCATCTCGCATTCTCTCGCGCGGCAACTGTCGCGGCTGCCGTCGATGCTCTTGGTGGCCTCGGCGACCTCCCGGCCCTTGAGTTCCTCGATCGGCGCCGCCAGTTCCTGAATTCGCGCAAGCACTGCGGCGTCCGGCTCGATCGATGCGTCGAGGAACAGGGGATCACCCGAGGCGGACTTCACCACACCCTCGTCGTCGAAAACGACCTTGAACTCGCCGAGATATTTTGAATAGGAGGCGGCCTGGGTGACCGGCACCTGGTAGCCTTCCGGATTGTCAACCATGGTCGGGTAAGGACCTGCCGCCTTCGCGTCGCTGTTGTGGAGCAGCGTATGCGAATGGCCGCCGACAACGACGTCGACCCCCGGAATCATCGCGATCCGCTCCTTGTCGCGCTCGTAGCCGACATGGGTAAGGGCGATGATCTTGTTGATGCCTTCGGCCTTGAGCTTCTCGACTTCGGCGGTGATCGTCGCGATGTCGTCCTCGATCCAGATGTTGGGACCGGGCATCGCGATCTCCGGCGTGTCGTTGGTGACGGCGCCGACAATGCCAATCTTCTCGCCTCCGACGTCGAGCACCACGGACGGCTTGATCATGTCGCCGACGCGAGACTGGGCATTCGGGTTCACATTCGCGCTCAGAACCGGAAACTCCGCCATCTCAAGGAAGGGGACCAGCGCGTCCTCGCCGTCGTCGAACTCATGGTTGCCGACAGTCATGGCATCGAACTTCATAAGGTTGAGAAACTCGCCCTCAGCCTTGCCCTTGTAGGTGGTGTAAAAGAGAGAGCCCTGGAAGTTGTCGCCGCCGTTGAGCAACAGGACGTTCTGGCCTTCCAGCGCCGCGCGCCGCTGCGCGATCGCCGTCACCAGCCGCGCGGCGCCGCCGATGCACTTGCCGGCGGTTTCGTCCTCGGCGGAGCAGGTCGATTCGAACGCGTTGTTGGATTCAATACGGCTGTGCCAGTCGTTGATATGCAGGATCGTCAATTCATAGTCGGCAAAGGACGCCTGTGCCGAAAGGGCGATTGCCGACGCGGAAAGCGCGCCGATCAGTGCGTATTTCTTCATCGTAATGTCTCCCATTCAACTCACCGGAGGCTCACCGCGCTTGCGCCGCGGCCTTGTTATTGCCGTCAAGTTCACACCGGCAAACGGCTTCATGCAAGCGGATTCCGCCGCCGGTCGCGGATCAGGACGTATAGTCGCGATCGTCGGCGATTACCTTGCCGTCGTTGGGAAGCGATCCGCGCGGGGCGACCCGTACCGTGCCGCCCAGCTTTGTAACATCGCGCAGCGCGGCCTCGATCGCGGCGATGTCGGGATCGGTGTCGGCGGATGGCTCCACGTGCAGAGCCATAGCGTCGCGCTCCCCCTCCCGGGTGACGACGAGGCGCGCCTTGCCGATCGCCGGATGCCTGCGGGCGATCTCGGCGACCTGCTTGGGGTCGACGAACATACCCTTTACCTTGGTGCGCTGATCGGCGCGGCCAAGCCAGCCGCGAATGCGCATGTTCGTACGCCCGCAGGGCGACGGCTCCGGTAGCACTGCGGAGAGGTCGCCGGTGCCGAGCCGCACCAGGGGGTAGGCGGGGTTGAAGCTGGTGACGACAACTTCGCCGACTTCGCCCTGCGGAACCGGATCGCCGGTACCAGGGCGCACAATCTCGACGATGAGGTCCTCGTTGATCACCATCCCGGGGACGAGGCTTCCGTCGGGCGTCACGCTTTCATAGGCGATCATGCCGAACTCGGCGGTGGCGTAGCACTGCAGCACGTCGATGCCGCGTGCCTTGTATTCGGCCCGCAGCGAGGGAAAGAGCGCGCCGCCGGAGACGATGCCGAGACGGAAGGACGACAGGTCCCTGCCGGTCTCGGCGGCCTTGTCCAGGATCGCCTTCAGGAAGTCGGGGGTGCCGCAATACACCGCTGGCTTGAGGGTGGCCGCAGCGTCGACCTGAAGCTCGGTATTGCCGGTGCCTGCGGGAAAGACCGTGCAGCCAAGCTTGCGCGCGCCGTCGTCGACCATCCAGGCGCCGGGCGTCATGTGGTAGGCGAACGCGTTGTGCACGAAGTCGCCCGACCTCATGCCCGCCGCGAAGAAGGCGCGGGCCGCCTGCCGAGCATCCGACCCGAGGGGTTCCCAGATCGGGCCGGGCGACATGAACACCCTGCTTCCCTTCAACAGCGCGGGGTCGGCAAACCCACCGAAAGGGGGCTCCGCCTGCTGCAGTTCCATCAATTCGGATTTGCGCAGTACCGGCAACCGGGCAAGCGCCTCGCGGGACGTCACCGCCGCCGGATCATGGCCGTCGAGCCAGCGGGCGAGACCCGGCGCGCGCCGGGTGGCCTGCGTGAGAAACTCCGGCAGGCGCGTGAACAATGCCTGCTCGCGAATCTGCGGGTCCCGCGTTTCCAACTCGTCGAAATGCGCCGGCATCGTTCCTCCCCTTTTCTTTCCTTATCGCAGCAGCCTGATCCAGCGCGCAAGGTCGATGAGCGTCACAAGCGCGCTTGCGACATAGGTCAAGGCGGCCGCCCGCAGCACGCTGCGCGCCGCCGGCAAGTCGCCCTCTGCCAGGTATCGGCCCTCCTCCAGTATAGGCAGCGCCTTGCGGAAGCCGGCGTCGAACTCCACCGGCAGCGTGACCAGAGTGACGAGAACGCGCACGCCGAGGAGGATAATCCCCAGCCCCAGCAAGGCGGCGAACGCCGCGGGGGTGCGTGCCAGGATGGCGAGGAAGGGCGCGGCTATGAAGAAGAGTCCGGCGGCCCTGTCGGTATAGATCGCGAATCTGGCCAGTCTCTGCCGGACCGAGAGGAGACGTTCGCCTGCGGCATCCTGCAGTGCGTGCCCGACTTCGTGGGCAGCGATGGCCGCCGCGGACAGAGAGCGGCCGTCGAAATGGCTCTCAATCAGCCGCACGGCCTTCTTGTCGGGGTCGTAGTGGTCGCCGGTGTCCGATTTCTCGACGGCGACGTCCCGCAATTCGAAGTGGTCGAGCAGATGCCGGGCCAGCTCACCGCCCGTGCCGGGGAGGTCCGGCCTCTGCACGCCGTGCCGGCGGATCGTTTGGCGCACCCAGTATTGCGGCAGGACGATAATGCCGAGGAGTGCCGCAATCGCGATGGCAATCAGGATCACGATCGCGCAGCACTCCGGCCGGGATCAGGAAACGCCGGTGCGGCGCGTCAGCACGAACTGCTGGCCGGACGAACTCGTGCAGTTGAGCTGCGTTGGCGTGGCGGCCGCGCAGTTGAAGGCAACCGGGCTCTGGCGGATGAGCGACATGCCGCTGATTTCGACGACGCCGTCCGGCCTGACGGTGTAATTGCCCTCCGACAGCTTCTGGAGCGTGTCGCTGGCAAAGGTCTCGAAACGACCGCCGGAGAAGTTGGTCACGCCGGTGCCGGCCTGGTCGATCCACGCGCCCTCGATGCCGCTCTGGGGGGCAACGGCGATCGGCCCGGGACGGTAGCCGCCTCCCGTCGTGCAGCCGGCCACGCCGACCAGCATGGCGAGCCCGCTGGCGGTTAGAAATCTGCCCGCAATCGACATTGTGGTATCCTCTCCTCGCTTGATGCCTTCCCGTTTCGCGCGAATCGTGCCGCCTTGCAAGGCGCGCGGGGCAATGCGCTACCTTACGAGAATGTTCCGGAATTGCCACGGGTCGGACTTGTCTATGTCCTCCGCGAAAAGACCGGGCCGCCCCTCGAGGGGCGTCCAGTCTGTGTAGAAGCCGTTGACGGGACCGAGATAGGGGAGTTGCACCTCGAGGCAGCGCCGGTAATCCATCTCGTCCGCCTCGACGATGCCGGCTTCGGGGTTCTCCAGCGCCCAGACCATGCCGGCAAGCACGGCCGAGGTCACCTGCAGGCCGGTTGCGTTCTGGTAGGGAGCGAGCTTGCGCGCCTCGGCGAGCGACAGCTGCGAGCCGTACCAGTAGGCGTTTTTCTTGTGGCCGTAGAGGAGGACGCCGAGTTCGTCGACGCCATCCACCAGCTCGTTCTCGTCGAGGACATGATGCACCGGCTGCGACTTGCCGGCCGCGCCGAACATCTCGTGCAGCGACAGCACGGCGTCGTTGCAGGGATGATAGGCGTAGTGGCAGGTCGGGCGGTAGGTCACCTTGCCTTTCTTGTCGCGCACGGTGAAGAAGTCCGCGATCGAGATCGACTCGTTGTGCGTGACGAGGAAGCCGTATTGCGGCCCCGGCGTCGGGCACCAGCTGCGGACGCGGGTGTTGGCGCCGGGCTGTTCGAGGAAGATCGCGGCCTTCGAACCCTTCTTCTGCCTGCGGGCATTCTTGGGCATCCACTTTTCGTGCGTGCCCCAACCCAGCTCGGCGGGCTGCAAGCCCTCCGAAATGAAGCCTTCGACCGACCAGGTGTTCCAGAACACGTTCATCGGCTTTGGGTTCTTGGTCCGCTGGGTGTCGCGCTCGGCAATGTGGATGCCTTTCACGCCCGCCTTCTTCATCAGCCTGGCCCAGCCCTCGCGATCGCCCTGTCCCGGCTCAGCGAATTCCAGCTTCATGTCGCGGGCGAGATCGACGAGCGCCTTCTTGACGAACCAAGAGACCATTCCGGGATTGGCGCCGCAGGTGGAAACTGCGGTCGGGCCACCGGGGTTCCTGCGCTTCTCTTCAAGGAGCGTCTCACGCAGCGCGTAGTTGGTGCGGGCGGCATTGTCGGCCTTGGCGTCGAAATAGAAGCCCAGCCACGGCTCCACCACAGTGTCGATGTACAGCACGCCGAGCTTGCGGCAGAGCTTCATCAGGTCGACGGACCCGGTGTCGACGGAGAGGTTCACGCAGAATCCCCGCCCCTCGCCGCGTGTGAGCAGTGGCGTCAGCAGCGACTTGTAATTCTTCTTGGTGACAGGCTCGCGCAGGAAGGCGATGCCGCGCTCATCGAGCAGCTTGCGATCGTCGTCGCGCGGGTCGATGACGATCATGCGCGACTTGTCGATCCTGAAATGACGCTCGATCAGCGGCAGCACGCCCCGGCCGATGGAGCCGAATCCTATCATCACGATCGGCCCCGTGATTTCGCCGTAGACGGGCCATTTCTCGTTCGCCATTCGGGACACTCCTCGGGATTGCGGGAAGGCGCGGGATCGAGCCGTCAAACCACAGAATGGCGGCGCGATAAAGCCCAATTGCGCCTATTTCGCCGCCAGGGTCCGCAACGCCGCGATCAGCCGGTCCCGGTCGTTGTGGAGACCCTTGTACGCCATCTGGGCTTCGTCGAGACCGGCAAGCTGATCGGCGAAGCCGGCGGCCAGCGTCGCGCGGTTCGGGTGGCTTGAGAGCACCCGCATTGGGTCGACATAGATGCGGATGGTGAAGAGGATGTCGCCGGACAGGGGCATCTTGCGCAGCGTCTGGCGTTCGACCCTGATGAAGGCGGAAGCCGTGGGATCGGCCCCGAAGCGCGACAGGACGGCACCCGCGCGCTCCGTGCGGGCATCCTGCGACAGCGGCAGATACAGCGAGGGCTCCGCCGCCAGAGACCAGTTGAGGCGCCAGACCGCCTGCCCCTGCAGCTTGTCGAACATGCGCTCGATCAGTTCGGCCGAGCGGGTGCCGGGACCGAACTCCGGCACCGGCCGGTGAATCTCGTGCAGCGGCTTGCCGAACTTCTCCGCCAGCGACCATGACGAAGGGAAGCAGAGCGAGGCGGCGGCAAGGCGCCACCCATCCGCGCCCTTGCGCATCAGGACCAGATCCTCCTGTACCAGGCGGGATGCGGTCTTCAGCGGCGGTTCGCCGGCGTCAAGCTGGACGATGCGGTCGGGACCGTCGGCGCCGCCGCTGATAGTCATTTCCGAGCGGTCGCGGCGGTAGCTGTCTGGGAAGCGGGCGGGCAGGAACTCGACGAGGGCGTCGAGTACCTCGCGCTGGCTCTCCTCGGTGCCGGCCTCGGCCATGAACACCTTTTCAGGGATCTCCGCGTAGAGCCGGTCCTTCTCGGCGAGATAGTCGCCAAGAAGGTCATCGACCTCGATCCAGTCCTGCGGATCGAGCGGCTTCAGGCCGATGGCGAAGGGCTTGGCCGAGCCGTCATATGGGGTGTGGGCGGGCCGCTTCATGTCATATCGCACCGGATCAGCCCGCGCAGGGAGTTGCCGACGAATATCGCCCGCGCGGTTCGCAGGTCGGCCACGGTCAGTCTCTCTTCCACGGCCCTGCCTTTGTCGATCAACTCACCACGCAGGATCCCCGGCAGGAGACCGCAGGCCACGGCCGGGGTGAGCAGGGTGCCGGAACCGCTGTCCACAAAGACGTTGGTGATGACGCCCTCGCAGACCTCGCCGTGCTCGTTGAGCAGGAGCACCTCGTCGGCTTCGGCGGGCGGGAATTCGGCCCTGGCCTGTTCGTAAGCGGAGCGACGTGAGGTCTTGTGGCGCAGGAGCGGATCGCCGCTGTCGAGCCGCGTGGAGGCGACGGTCAGACGCCAGCGCACATCCGGGGAAAGGGCAGCGAAATGCGTGGCAGAAGCCGCGATATCGCTGTCCACAGCCAGCGTAAGACGTACCCGAAGCGGCTGCTTGCCCTGCGCGGCCGCTGCCAGCACAGCCTCGGCGCGCTTCCGGTCGAAGGGGATGGCAAACGCGCGCGCCGAAGCCGCGATCCTGGTCAGGTGACGCTCCAGTCGCACGAGACCCGCCGAGGGCTCGTAGCGGAGCGTCTCGATCAATGCGTCGCCGGCTCCGAGCCGGTCGCGAAGCGCGCCTTCAGCAGGCATTCCTGATACTCCGAACGGGCGTCGGAATCGAAGACGATCCCGCCGCCCACATTGAAGACTGCCTCGCCACCCTCGTGCAAGGTGACGGTGCGGATGGCGACGTTGAAGCGCATTTCGCCCGACGGCGCCGCGAAGCCGATGGAGCCGCAATAGACGTCGCGCGACGTTCCCTCCAGCGCGGCGAGGATTTGCATCGCACTGAGTTTCGGCGCGCCGGTGATGGAACCGCACGGGTAGAGCGCCTCGAATATCTCTCCTATCGTGATGCCCGCGGGCAGTCTGGCGCGCACGCGGCTCACCATCTGATGCACTGTCGGATAGGTGTCGATGCGGAAGAGTTCGGGGACCGTCAGCGTGCCGACTTCGCAAATGCGCGAGATGTCGTTGCGCAACAGGTCGACGATCATGCGGTTCTCTGCGCGGTTCTTCTCGTCGTTGCGCAGGAATTCGGCCAGCGCGGCATCCTCCCCCGGAGTCTCGCCCCGGCGGATTGTGCCTTTCATGGGGTGCGTCTCGATCCAGCCATCGCTGCGCAGTTCGAAGAACAGTTCGGGCGAGCGCGACAGCACGACCGGACCGCCGAGATCTGCAAGGGCCCCATAGCGGACCGGCTGGCGTACCGTCATCGCGTCGAACAGTGCGGCCGGGTCGCCCTCCCATCTGGCTGTGACGGGGAAGGTGAGGTTCGCCTGGTAGCAGTCTCCCTGGCGGAGATGGCGGTGAAGCTGCTCGAAACGCGGCACGTAGTCGTCGAACGTCCATGCGGCGCGGGCGCCGGCCAGCGAGCCGTGGGTCGCCCTCTGCGGGGGAATCGCGCGTTCGTCGGGCCGGTCGAATACTCCCATCAGAACCAGCGGCGTGCGCCGCGCGCGGGGCACGATGGCGCGCAGCTTCGGCTCGAAGGCGTAACCGGCTTCATAGGCGAAATAGCCGGCGCACCATTTGCCGCCGCGCCGCGCCGCCTCCATTCGCTCCAGCGCCACTATCACCCCGTCGGCGTCGTCGGCGCGCAGGAGTTCGACCGGTTCCGCAAACAGCATCTCGCGGCCGGCAATGTCGTCGCGCAGCAGGATATACGGCGTATGGCTCTTCATGGGACTTGACGCACCGGCGCGGCGCGACCGTGAGTGGGCGTGCGGCTGCTGCCTACTCCATGCCTTCCAGTTCGTCGATCAGGCTTTCGATCATCGCGAGTCCCTTCTGCCAGAAGGCAGGATCGGAAGCGTCCAGGCCGAACGGCGCCAGCAGTTCGGAATGGTGCTTGGTGCCGCCGGCCTTCAGCATCTCGAAATACTTCTCCTGGAAGCCCTTTTCGGCGTTCTGGTAGACCGCGAACAGCGAGTTCACCAGGCAATCGCCGAAGGCGTAGGCGTAGACATAGAACGGTGAGTGCACGAAATGCGGGATATAGGCCCAGAAGGTCTCGTAACCCTCGCGCAGCGCAATCGCGGGACCGAGGCTCTCGGCCTGCACCTGGAGCCAGAATTCGCCCAACTGATCCGAAGTAAGTTCGCCGTTCCTGCGCTCGGCATGGACCTTGCGCTCGAACTCGTAGAACGCGATCTGGCGCACCACGGTGTTGATCATGTCCTCGACCTTCTGCGCCAGCATCGCCTTGCGCTCGCGCTTTTCCTGCGTCTTGTCCAGCAGCGAGCGGAAGGTGAGCATTTCGCCGAAGACCGAGGCCGTCTCGGCCAGCGTCAGAGGGGTCGACGACATCAGCGTGCCCTGGGCGCCGGCCAGCACCTGGTGTACGCCGTGCCCGAGTTCGTGCGCGAGCGTCATCACGTCGCGTGGCTTGCCCATGTAGTTGAGCAGCACATACGGGTGGACGGAAGGAACGGTGGGATGGGCGAAGGCGCCCGGTGACTTGCCCAGCCTCACCGGCGCATCGATCCAGCGCTTGTCGAAGAAATCGCGCGCGATGTCGGCCATCTCCGGCGCGAAACTGCGATACGCCGACAGCACCGTATCCCTCGCATCATCCCAGCTGATGGTCGATTGGGGCGTTTCCGGCAGAGGCGCATTGCGGTCCCAGTGGTTCATCTGCTCCATGCCGAGCCACTTCGCCTTCATGGCGTAGTAGCGATGGGAAAGGCGCGGATAGGCCTCGCGCACGGCCGATGCCAGCGCGTCGACGACCTCGCGTTCCACGCGATTGGCCAGATGGCGCGAATCGGCGATGTCCTTGAAGCCGCGCCAGCGGTCGGAAATCTCCTTGTCCTTGGCGAGCGTGTTGGTGATCAGCGTGAAAAGCCGCAGATTCTCGCGGAAGGTCTTCGCCAGCGCCTCGGACGCGGTCCTGCGAACCTCGCCGTCGTGGCTCTGCAGCATGTTCAGCGTCGGCTCGAGGGCCAGTTCCTCACCATCGACGGTGAAACGCAGGCTCGTCATCGTTTCGTCGAAGAGGCGGTTCCAGGCGCCCCTGCCGGTGACGGATTTCTCGTGGAACAGCTGCTCGATCCGGTCCTCGAGCTGGTAGGGCTTGTCGAGCCGCAGATCGATGATCCAGGGCCGGTAATGCGCAAAAAGCGGATCCTCCGCCAGGGCGCGCTCCAGATCGTCCTCCTCGAGCTGATTGAGTTCCAGCGCGAAGAAGAGCAGATGCGCGCTGGCGTCCGTCATCTTCTCCTGCAGGTCGCCGTAGAGCTTGGCGCGCTTCGGATCGGAAGTGTCGCCGGCATAGATCAGTCCGGCATAGGACATGATCCGGCCGATCAGCTCCTCCAGGGCCTCGTATTCCTTCAGCGCCTCGCCGAGTCTGCCGAACGTACCCTTGCGCGCCTCCTCGGCGAGCCGTCCCTTCCACCGACCCTCGAATGCCAGCGCGTCGCCTGCGGCGCGCTTGACGTCATCGCGCAACTCCGGCGCATCCATGCCGGAATAGAGGTCGGCGAGATTCCATTCCGGCAGTGATCCGAGCGTGGGCTCCCCGCCGGCTTCGGCTAGGTCGCGGGGTGCTTTCACCGAATGGGGGAGAGGCCGAGCGCCGTCGGTTCTGGACATGGGATCACCTTTTTCGATCTGGACGAAAACCCGGTACGCTAAAGGAATCGTTCACCGGATTCTTGCATCCTGTCTATCGCTCTGTGCCAATCTGATCCAACCCGTCCCGTCAACACACTATCGCGATCCGGCAAAGATTCCATGCCCATCCTCGTAGTCGACGACGACCCCGTGCAACGACGCCTGCTGGAGGCCGCGCTTGCGAGAGCCGGTCACGAGGTGGTGCTGGCCGACGACGGCGAGGCAGGTCTCGCCGCTCTTGAAGGGCCGCGCGGGCGCGACATCGCGGCGGTCGTGCTCGACCTTGTCATGCCGGGCATGGGCGGCCTCGCGGTGCTCCAGGCCATGCGTGAACGGGGCGTCGATATCCCCGTCATCGTGCAGACGGCGCAGGGCGGCATCGAGACCGTCGTGTCGGCGATGCGCCACGGCGCCTTCGATTTCGTCGTGAAGCCGGTCTCGCCGGAGAGATTGCAGGCCGCAATCGCCGGCGCGCTGAAGGTCGAGGCACGCGGCGGCGCGGCCAGGAAACCCTTGCGGGCGGCGGCGGGCGCGCTCCATTTTCGTGATCTTATCGCTGCGAGCCCGGCGATGGAGCGCGTCCTGCGGCTCGGGCGCAAGGCTGCGTCCTCCAACATCCCGATCCTGCTCGAAGGTGAATCGGGCGTCGGCAAGGAAATGGTGGCGCGCGCCATACAGGGATCCGGCGACCGCCGCTCGCGACCCTTCGTGACCGTGAATTGCGGCGCCATCCCCGACAATCTGGTCGAAAGCATTCTCTTCGGACATGAAAAGGGCGCCTTCACCGGGGCCACGGAGAAACATGCCGGCAAGTTCGTCGAGGCTCATACCGGCACGCTGTTCCTCGACGAGATCGGTGACCTGCCGCTCGATGTGCAGGTCAAGCTGCTGCGCGCGGTGCAGGAAGGCGAGGTCGATCCCGTCGGCGGCCGCTCGACCGTCAAGGTCGACATCCGGCTCATCTCGGCGACCAATCGCGACCTCATCCAGCGCGTCAAGGACGGCGCCTTCCGGGAAGACCTCTACTATCGGCTCAACGTGTTTCCGATCCACGTACCGCCGCTGCGCGAGCGCAGGGACGACATCCCCCTGCTGGTGCAGCATTTCGTTGCGCGCCTCGGCAAGTCGGAGACCGGCGGGCGGGTCAAGGGCATCTCGTCGGCGGCGCTCGCGATGCTGGAGGCCTATGACTGGCCGGGGAATATCCGACAGCTCGAGAACGCGATCTTCCGCGCCGTCGTCCTTTGCGAGGGCGAACTTCTGACGCCGGAGGATTTTCCGCAAATCAGGGCGCAGGTCGGAAGCATCGAACTCGCGTTTCGACCGGAGCCGAGGCTCGTCACAGTCGATGACGGTGGCGCGCCGCTTCCGCCAGCAGCCGTCCCGCCGGCTCCAGACGCCACCAGCCGCGCGCAGGAACGGGCCCCGTTTGCGACGCTGTCGGCAATGGACGACAAGGGCAACATGCGCAGCCTTGCCGAGGTCGAAAACGAGATGATTCGTCTGGCTATCGACCATTATCACGGCCAGATGAGCGAGGTTGCGCGGAGGCTGGGGATCGGTCGCTCTACCCTATACCGCAAGCTCAAGGATATGGGGATCGACCCGCACGAGGAACGCGCCGACCGGCTGGCGTCCTAAGCCCGAGCATCATGGCCGTTCACGGAGGAAACTGTGATAAACCATTGTTTACCAAGAACAGGAGCTGGCGATATCGTCATGATGTCGCCACGGTGTTACCGCATTCGAGCTTCAATAAGCGGCGATTAACCACTAGTATGGATTTTCGGGCTAATTCTAACGATCCGAATCTCCTCGGGGACAACGAGCCGGCTGGCAGGGTTTTGGCAAAGAGCATGAGTGAGAGGGGTTGGCGGGTCTTAGTGCCCGCGATGCGGACGGGCCTCGCGGCCCTGGCCGTTTCCCTTTGTTCCGCATTCCTAGTTCCCGATACGGCGCAGGCGGAGACGCGTACGCTCAAGCTGTATTTCATCCATACCAAGGAACGTGCCGAGATCACGTACAAGAAGAACGGCAAGTTCATCCAGAGCGGCCTTAACGACATTAACCGGTTCCTGCGCGACTGGCGCCGCAATGAACCCGCCAAGATGGATCCGCGGCTGCTCGACCTGCTTTGGGAAGTCTATCGCGGCGTCGGCGCGCGTGATCACATCCACGTCGTCTCCGCCTACCGGTCGCCCGCCACCAATTCGATGCTGCGCAGCCGCAGCAAGGGCGTGGCCGAAAAGAGCCAGCACATGCTCGGCAAAGCCATCGATTTCTATATCCCGGGCGTGCCCCTGTCGAAGCTTCGAGCGGCGGGGTTCAAGGCGGAAGTGGGCGGCGTGGGATACTATCCGACGTCGGGGTCGCCTTTCGTGCATCTCGATGTCGGCAACGTGCGCTCGTGGCCGCGCATGCAGCGCAATGAACTGATGGCGCTGTTCCCGGACGGCAAGACCATACACATGCCCGCCGATGGCAAGCCGCTGCCCGGGTACAAGGCAGCGATGGCCGCCTATCAATCGCGCGGCAAGAGCAGCGCCACGATTCAGATGGCGAGTGCATCCTCCGGCAGCGCCCCGCGCCGCGGCTTCCTCGCCACACTGTTCGGGGTCGGCGCCGACGAAGAGGAAGATTCGGCCGAATCGCAAGTCGCCGCCGCTCCCGCGCCGCGTCCGCTCGTTGACCGGTCGGCCACGCCTCAACCAGTCATCGCGGCTGCTCCCGCCGTCGAGCCGAGGCCGGAGACGCCGGAGACGATCCTGGCCGCGCTGCCCACCCGCGCCGTGCCGCTGCCGGTGGCGGCGCCGAGGCCGCGCGTGGACGTCGGTACCCCGTCGCTTGCCGCCGCGGTTCCGGAACCCGTAGCGCCCGCGGTTGAAACCGAAGTCGCTCTCAACGTACCGATCCCCACCCGCCGGCCGAACTACACGCCGCCTGTGGTCGCGGTCGCCGCGGCAGTGGCGCCTGCGCCGACTCCGATTCCAACTCCGGCGCCGACCCCGGCCACTGCGCCGGCCCTGACAGCGGATTCCGCCGTTGCCGCGGTGCAACTCGCCGGGCTGGCCGGCAGCGATGACGTGACCACCGGCAAGGTGGACGCGCCGGCCGAGCCCAGGCATACGCTTGCCGCCTATTCGCCGGTCGATTCCGGTCGGCCCGCCGTGGGCGGCGGGGTGATGATAGCAGCGCTCCCGCAATCCGGCATGATCATCGGTGGTGACGGAGCTTCGAACAAGGCAGCGCGGATCGCGCGCGCGCAGGCCGAACAGTTGGTCGACCAGCGCCTTGCGCGCCTGGCTTCGGCGCCGAGCGCTTCCCCCCGGCTTGCCGTGATCGCGCGCGAAGCGGGCATTGATCCGGAAGTTGCCGTTGCGTCCGGCCCCAAGACGACGACCAAGGCCGCCAAGCCAGGACCGTCCGACGGCCAGCCCGATCCGCGCTCCGTCCCGATCCCAGTGCCGCAGCAGGTGGCGCGTTGGGCGCTGAGCAACGAGCCTGTGGCGCTCGATACGCGCGGCACGCGCGCTCCCTCCTTCGCGCATGCCGCAGTCCGCGCCGCGCCGCAGATGGTCTATACGGAAGGTTTCCAGGCCTCGCTGGTGGATGGGCAGCCCAACCGGTTCGCAGGCAAGGCGGTTCGGTTCCTTTCGGTGGCCCGCTTCGAGACCAACTGACCTGCGTCGTGCCGGCGTAGCGCCGGCGCTACGCCGCCTTCTCTGCCGCCGCTTTCCGTCCGCTCGCCCGCAACACGCCGACGGCGCCATCAAGCGCTCCCTCGACCAGTTCCAACGCAAGGAAGCGATGACGCTCATAGGGGCCGGGCATTGCGAGCCCGCCGGTCTTCTCGGCCGAGAAGCCGAAGCGCGCGTAATAGGCCGCGTCGCCGACGAGCAGGATTGCCCTGTGACCGAGCCGGCGGGCTTCCGCGATGGCCTGGTGCATGAGCGCCGAGCCGATGCCGGCCGATTTCATCGACGAATCGACCGCCAGCGGCCCGAGCAGTAGCGCGGAAACGCCCTGCTCGCCGAGCGTGATGTCCCACAGCCGCACAGTGCCGACCAAGGCCCCCGCCGCGTCCTTCGCGACGAAGCTGAGGCCGAGTGACGGCAGCCGTCCGCGCCGCAACCTGTGCGACGACTTCTTCCGCCAGCGCAGGCCCATCGCGCGGTCGAGCAGCGTATCGCGAGCCGCGGCATCGGCGGCGAACTCGAGCGCAACCGAGAAGACAGGCGAAAGGGTAACCCCCTCATCCGGACCGCCGCGCGAGCCGTGCATATCCCCGTGGGACATGCAGGGCGCAGGCGTCGCGGCAGGCATCGTCCCGCCCCCAGCGGGAAAAGCGCGCGTGCCGGACGAGAGGGTATCGGTGTGACCATCCAAGATCTGCTGGACAGCGTTCATTTCAGTGATCCTTCGAATGCGGAGAGACGGTCCACAAGCAATCCCGCCGCCGGCGCGTCGGCCGGCGGTCAGGCGGGTGATCTGGCGGCGGGCGCCGTCAGATCACGTAGGATCGGAGAGGCTCGAACCCGTTGAAGGCCACCGAGGCGTAGGTCGTGGTGTAGGCGCCCGTGCCCTCGATCAGCACCTCGTCGCCGATGGTCAGCGACAGCGGCAGCGGGTAGGGCGTCTTCTCGTACATGACGTCGGCCGAGTCGCAGGTCGGGCCGGCAAGAACGCAGGGCGCGGTCTCGGTGCCGTCATGCGCGGTCACGATCGGGTAGCGGATCGCCTCGTCCATTGTCTCGGCGAGGCCGCCGAACTTGCCGATGTCGAGATAGACCCAGCGGACATTGTCGTTGTCGGCCTTCCTGGAGATCAGCACGACTTCAGACTTGATGACGCCCGCGTTGCCGACCATCCCACGGCCCGGCTCGATGATCGTCTCCGGGATGCGGTTGCCGAAGTGCTTCCTCAGCGCGCCGAAGATCGCCTGCCCGTAGGCCTGCGCGGTCGGCACGTCCTTCAGGTATCGCGTCGGGAAGCCGCCGCCCATGTTGACCATCTTCAGCACGATGCCTTCCTCGGCGAGCGTCGCGAAAACGCGCTTGGCATCGGCAAGCGCCTTGTCCCAGGCGTTGAGGTCGGTCTGCTGCGAGCCTACGTGGAACGACACGCCATAGGCGTCGAGGCCGAGCTTCCTGGCGTGGCGCAGCACGTCGATCGCCATGTCCGGCACGCAGCCGAACTTGCGCGAAAGCGGCCACTCGGCGCCCTCGCCGTCGGTCAGCACGCGGCAGAACACGCGCGCGGAGGGAGCCACGCGCGCGACCTTCTCCACCTCTTCCACGCAGTCCACCGCGAACAGGCGGATGCCGAGTTCGTAGGCGCGCGCGATGTCGCGCTCCTTCTTGATGGTGTTGCCGAAGGAGATTCGCTCGGCTGGCGCGCCTGCGTCCATCGCCATCTCGATCTCGGCGACCGAGGCGGTGTCGAAGGAGGAGCCTAGGCCGGCGAGCAGGCGCAGGATCTCGGGCGCAGGATTAGCCTTCACCGCGTAGTAAATGCGGCTGTCCGGGAGCGCCTTCTCGAACGCGGTGTAGTTGTCGCGGACGACGTCCAAGTCGACGACGAGGCAAGGGCCGTTCGGTCGTCGGGTGGCGAGGAAATCGAGGATGCGCTGCGTTGCCATCGGTCTCTCCAAGCTGCGCCGTAAGGCGCGGATAGGCTGCGTCGCGCGGGCTCGCAGCCCTGCTTCGACGCGGTGGACAAAGGCGCGACCGCTATTTCTGGTACCAGCCGGTGGAGACCCCGGAACCAAGAAACGCGCTTCACGCGGCGATGGACGTCAGCCTTGCCCGGCTTCGGTCCGCTTTGTCTGCCTTGGCTTGGATGGGAGACCCGTCCGCACTGCCGGCAATGAGGGTGTGCCTCTTCAGTAACCCCGGCATTTGGACAGCCGAGGGACACCAGAAAGGCCCGCACCGTCGTTGCTTCAAGGCGTCCTCGGATCGGCGGTTGGCCGCTGAACCGACCGGGTTCGTTACTCCCCGGGTACCGTCCCGATATCCTCGCCATTCCGAGGTCGGGGGACGCCCACAGGCACGTGCGACTTTGGGCAAGCGCGGATATATGGATTCGCTCCTGCACAATCAACGAAAATCTCAGGACTGGTTGAAAAAAATCGTGCACTGAACAATGGTCGCGGCGTGTACACCGAAGCTGAACGATGACCTTGTCTCCTTACCCCTACAACGCCTTCGTTGCCGGTGCGGATGATGCCGACCTGAAGGTTGGCTCGGGACCGCTTTCGGGACTGACCCTGGCCGTGAAGGATATCTACGCGGTCAGGGGCCAGCGCACCGGCGGCGGCAATCCGCAGATGCTGGCCGAAGCCGCGCCGGCAGTACAGACGGCGCCTCCGATACAGGCGTTGCTCGACGCAGGCGCGCGATTCGTGGGCCGGACCCAGACGGACGAACTCACCTTCTCCCTGTTCGGCCACAATTCGCATTACCCCCAGCCGGTGAATCCGGCGGCGCTCGACCGCATCACCGGAGGGTCGTCCTCGGGCTCCGCCGCTGCGGTCGCCGGGGGACTGGTCGACATCGCGACCGGTTCGGACACGGGCGGCTCGATCCGCGCCCCGGCAAGCTTCTGCGGCCTGATCGGCTTGAGGACGTCGCACGGGCGGATTTCGCTCGAAGGGGCAATGCCGCTGGCGCCGAGCTTCGATACTTTCGGCTGGTTTGCGCAGGACGGGGAAACGTACGAACGGGTCGGTAGAGTGCTTTTCGAGGGTTTCGGCGCGGGTGCACGGGAGAAACGATTCCGACCGATCCGTCTTGCCCAACTCGACGCGCTTGTCCTCGGCGAACCCGAGGCCGACGAATACCGGCGCATGGCGGCTCTCACCGAGCGGGTGATCGGCCCCGTGCGAGAAGGGGCGACCCTTTCGCAGCAGATCGACGAGCTCTACTGGACCTTCCGCAAGCTCCAGGCTTACGAGGCCTGGCGCGTGCACGGCGCTTTCATCTCGGCGAAGGACCGCGGCCTGGGACCGGGTGTGAAGGAACGCTTCGAGTTCGGCCGCTCGATCGACGATGCGACCGCGCGGGAGGAAACCGCGAAGCGCGAGGCCTTCCGTTCCGAGTTTGTCGACCTGATCGGCGAAGACGGGCTGCTGGTCCTGCCCACGGTCCCGAGCGCCGCACCGTTGAAAGCTGCCTCGTTCGACGACCAGCAGGCTTACCGCGAACGGGCGCTGCGGCTGTTGTGCCTCTCCGGTCTCTCCGGCTTCCCGCAGATAACGATACCATTGGGCAAGGTCGACGGAGCACCATTCGGGCTGTCGTTGATCGGGCCGGCGAGTTCGGACATGGCGCTCATCCGCCTGGGGCGCGCCATCATGGAAGCGGTGGGGCAAGGTTGATGGACACACTCACTCGCATGCGCGCCTTCATCGACGTCGTCGAGGCGGAGGGGTTCTCGGCCGCGGGACGCAAGGTCGGACGCTCCAAGGCGCTGCTATCGAAGTACGTGCGCGAACTGGAGGACGATCTCGGCGCCCTCCTTCTCAACCGCACGACGCGCCAGTTCTCGCTTACGGAGGCGGGGCACACCTATTATCGACGGGCCTCCGAGTTGGTGAAGGAGATCGACAGCCTGGCCGAGGTCGTGCGCGAATCCTCGGGTGACGCGCGCGGTCGCATCAAGCTCTCCGCCTCGCGTACGTTCGCCGATTCGTTTCTCGGCCAGGGGCTGATCGATTTCGCGGTCGAGCATCCCGAGATCACGCTCGAAATCTCGCTGGACGACCGTTTCGTGGACCTGGTCGAGGAGGGTTTCGACCTTGCGATCCGAATCACCAAGCTGGAGGATTCGTCGCTGATCGCGCGGCGGTTGGCGTCGATGAGCATCAAGATATGCGCGTCTCCCGCGCTGATCGAGAAATACGGCGAGCCGCGACACCCGCAGGATCTGGCGAAGATGCCCTGCGTCATCGACACCAACAGCCGTTGGCGCACGAACTGGCCATTCGTCGACCAGAGCGGCGAGCCGATGAGTGTCGCCGTGCCGTCGCGGATGGAGGTGAACAGCCCGCTGGCCACGCGCGCCGCGGCCGTCTCCGGACTGGGCTTCGCAACCTTGCCGGACTTCGTGGCGCTGCCCGAGTTACAGAGTGGCCGGCTCGTGTCCGTATTGGAGGACTGGACCCGGCGCGACGCGGGCATCTTTGCGGTCTACCCGCACCGGCGCTACCTGCCGGCCAAGATCAGGGTCCTCGTCGACTACCTGGCGCAGTGGTACAAGGCGCGTTGTGGAGCCTGAACGTGTTGCGAGGTCCTATTTTCGCCAGCTTTCTCGCGATCATCGGAGGCCACCGGAGAGGGGTGCGCGCCAGATGAATCGACCAGCTTCTATTGCGACCCTTGTTGCCGCGGCCGCGTTCGCGCTTCTGCCGCCGCAGGCGCACGCGCATCCGCATGTTTTCGCCGATGCGAGCCTCGAGGTCGCGGTGGCTCCCGACGGCACGGTGGAGGCGCTGGGTCATGTCTGGCGTTTCGACGACCTCTTCTCGTCCACCGTGCTGCTCGAGTTCGACAAGAACCAGGACCTGAAGCTCGACGCGGCCGAACTCGAGGAAGTGGCGGGCGTCGTGCACGGCTCGCTGGCCGAATTCGGCTACTTCCAGATGGTCGTTGCGAACGGCAAGGACGTGGCGATGCGTGCGCCCGACCGGTTGGTCGCGACGTTCGAAAACGAGCAGCTCGTGATCATGTTCCGGTCCGAGCCGGCCGAACCCCTGAAGCTGACCGGCAAGGTCGATTTCGGTATCTACGACCCGACCTTCTACACCGCCATAGACTTCGTCGAAGACGAGATGATGATGGTGGACAACCTGCCCGGCACCTGCAGCCGGACGGTCATACGCCCCGATCCCGACGAGGCGCTAGCGCAGAACCAGCAGACGCTCACGGAAGCGTTCTTCGAAGACCCGTCGAACAACGACTATTCGAAGCTGTTCGCGACCAGGCTCGAGCTCGACTGCGGCGCCACCGGCTGACGGAAAACCGATGAAGACGAAAACAATCAGGATCGCTTTCGCGCTGCTCGCCATCGTATACGTGGCGACCCATTTCCTGGGTCACGCGCATGCGCAGAGTTCGCTGGGCATTGGCACCAACGAGGCGACGCTGCCTTCGACCGGGTTGTTTGCCGGCATCCTCAACTGGATCAACGTGCAGCAGCAGCAGTTCTATCGCGCTCTCACGGGCGCTCTGAAATCGATGCGGGAAGGCGGCGGCGGGCTGTGGCTGCTGGTCGGGCTCTCCTTCGCTTACGGCGTATTCCACGCGGCCGGCCCCGGCCATGGCAAGGCGGTGATCTCCTCCTACATGCTGGCCAACGAGGTTGCCCTGCGGCGCGGGGTGATGCTGTCCTTCGTCTCCGCCTTCCTGCAGGCGGCTTCGGCGATCGTGCTGATGGGCGTGGTCTATCTGGCGCTGCGGGGCACCTCGGTTTCGATGACCGACGCGACGCGGTTTCTCGAGATCGCGAGCTACGGCCTGATCACGGCCTTCGGCCTCTGGCTGCTCTGGCGCAAGGCGTGGCCACGTGTGGCGGGCATAGCTGGGTGGGGCCCGGCGCACAGCCTGTCGGCTGCAAGCGTCCCGGCCGGAGCCGCCGCGCACGCGCATCACGACCACCACCACCACGGCGATCATCACCATCACGATCACCACGGCGACCACCACCATCATGGCCCGGGGGAGGTCTGCGACAGTTGTGGGCATTCGCATGCGCCCGACCCGGCGATGCTCGCCGGAAAGGATTTCGACTGGCGTTCGGCCTGGGCGGCGGTGGCGGCGGTCGGAATCCGCCCGTGCACCGGTGCGCTCATCGTGCTGTCGTTCTCGTTCCTGAACGGGCTGATCTTCGGCGGCATCGTATCCGTGCTGGCGATGGCTCTGGGAACGGCCATTACCGTATCTGTGCTTGCCACGATCGCGGTGACTGCCAAGAACTGGGCCGTAGCGCTCGCCGGCGATGGGCGCATGGGTAACCGCGTCCATGCGACGATAGAGGTCGCCGGTGCCGCCTTCGTCTTCGTTCTGGGTGCGATGCTACTGACGGCAAGCCTGGCGGCCTGAGGCCCGCGCTACGTCGGTTCGACCGAGCCGCACGCTCAGTCGCGCTTGGTGCGGCTTCTTATCCAAAGCAGGGCGAAGAAGCCCAGCAGGAAGACCACCACCACCGCACCGGCCGCCCAGGGCGAGATATCGGCCGCCGCCAGCATGATGTCGGGCAGGAACCAGGCAACCAGAAGGAAGCCGGCAAAAATGACCGCCGTGGCGACGATCGTCTTGCGGTTGTCGTTCACAGAGTCCAGCCTCCGTCGATCGGGAATGCCAGGCCCGTGGTGAAAGCGGACTCGTCCGAGGCGAGATAGAGCGCGAGCGCGGCGATCTCGTCTGGTTCGCCCACGCGGCCCATGGGCTGGCGGGAAACGAACAGATCCATCGCCTTGTCCTTGCCGCCCATCTGCGCGCCGAGTTCTTCGACCCGCGCTTCCCACGACGGAGAGCGCACCGTGCCCGGACAGATGGCGTTGCAGCGTATGCCCTGGCGGATGAAATCGACTGCCACCGCCTTGGTGAGGCCGATGACGGCGGCCTTGGTAGCGCCGTATGCGTAGCGATTGGGCGCGGCCTTCACCGACGAGGCGGCCGAGGACATGTTGACGATCGAGCCGGCCGCGGCGCGGGATTTCGCCCGCTCGAGCATGCCCGGCAGGAACGCACGGATCGTGCGGTGCATCGATTTCACGTTGAGGTCGAAGGAGAAATCCCAGTCGGCTTCGGAACAGTCGAGCACCGTGCCGTGATGCACGTATCCCGCCACATTCACCAGAATGTCGATGTCCCCGACGGCATTGGCGTAGTCCTGCACTGCCTCGGTGGAGCGCACGTCGAGCGCCTGCGTCGAAGCCGCGGCGAAGCCCGCCAGTTTGTCCGGGTCGACGTCGGATGCATGCACGGCAGCTCCCTCCGCCGCAAACCTCTCCGCGATCGCGCGACCTATGCCTTGTCCGGCGGCGGTGACGACCGCGATCCTGCCTTCAAGCCTTCCCGCCACGCAGTTCCTCCCGGATGTGTTCGAGCCTCTTATTCTGGAAACCGTCCTTATCGAAGTTCGCGGGGTCGAGCCATAGGCGCATCGCTTCGCCGACCAGCGGCCATTCGCGGTCCAGCATGGAGAACCATGCGGTGTCGCGGTTCTCGCCCTTCACGATCATGTGCTGGCGGAAGAGACCTTCGAAGGTGAACCCGAAGCGGAGCGCCGCCCGCTTGGACGGTCCGTTGCGGTTGTTGCATTTCCACTCGAAGCGGCGATAGCCGAGATCGTCGAAGGCGTGCCGCGCGAAAAGATAGAGTGCTTCGGTGGCGGCCGGCCTGCGGGCAACAAGGCTGTTCCACAGGATGGCGCCTATCTCAATCACGCCGTTCGCCGCGTCGATTCGCATGAAGGTCTGGCGTCCGGCGACCTTGCCGGTGGCCCTGTCGACCACCGCGAAGTACAGCGGGTCGGAACTCGCCTCCGCCTTTTCCAGCCAGGGGCGGAAGGCCTCGCGACTTTCCGGCGGATACTCGCTCAGCCAGCGGAAGCGCTCGTCGGCGTCCGGCGTGGTCGAGGCCTCGAAAAGCCCGTCGCCGTGGCGTGTCGCCTCAAATGGCTCCAGCCGAACGAAGCGGCCTTCGAGCGGCTCGCGGCGCGGCTGCGCGCGCGCCTTCCAGGTATCCAGATCCGTGACCACCCGATTCCCCTACATTGACAACAGGCACTCAGGCTCACAAAAACGCGTTCTCGCATCAAGCACCAGCCGGAACGCACCAATGCTCCACACAGTCCCTGCCTTCGACCGTCTCGGCGAGGAGAACGCCTTCGCCGTGCTTGCCCGCGCCACCGCGCTGGCGCAGTCCGGCAAGGACGTGATCAATCTCGGCATCGGCCAGCCGGATTTCCATACGCCGCAGCACATTGTCGAGGCGGCGATCAAGGCGTTGCGCGACGGGCATCACGGCTACACCCCGGCGACTGGCATCTTGCCGCTTCGCGAGGCCGTTGTCCGCCGGACGCTCACCACCACCGGTATCGAGGTGTCGCCTGAGAACGTGATGATCATGCCCGGCGGAAAGCCGACCATGTATGCGGCGATCGTCATGTTCGGCGAGCCGGGCGTGGACATTCTCTATCCCGATCCCGGCTTCCCGATCTACCGGTCCATGATCGAGTACACCGGGGCGCGGCCGGTGCCGGTGCCGATGCGAGAAGCGAACGGTTTTGCCTTCTCCGCGGAGGAGACGCTGTCGCTGATCACGCCAGCCACCCGGCTCCTCATCCTCAATTCGCCCGCAAACCCGACCGGCGGCGTCACGCCTCGGGCTGAGATCGAGAAGCTGGTCAAGGGGCTCGCCGCGCATCCGCAGGTGGCGATCCTGTCAGACGAGATCTACGACGTCATGACTTATGACGACGAACAGCACACCTCGCTGCTGCAGTTCCCGGAAATCCGCGAGCGGCTGATTATCCTCAACGGGTGGTCGAAGACGTGGGCGATGACGGGATGGCGCATGGGCTGGTCTATCTGGCCGAATTCGAAGGAAAGCGGCAACCTGTACGACAAGGTGCGCAAGCTGGCGGTCAACTGCTGGTCATGCGTCAACGCGCCGACGCAGTTTGCCGGCATTGCGGCCATCGACGGGCCTCAGGACGAGGTGGAGGCGATGATGCGTGCCTTCGACCGGCGCCGGAAGGTCGTTGTCGAGGGGCTGAACAGCCTGCCCGGCGTCTCCTGCATTACGCCGAAAGGCGCCTTCTATGCCTTCCCGAACGTCTCCAGGACAGGCTGGAAGGCGAAGGCGCTGGCCAACGCGTTGCTGGACGACAAGGGGGTGGCGCTGATCGGCGGCCCGGATTTCGGCGTCCACGGCGAGGGCTACATTCGCCTGTCCTACGCCAATTCGGAGGAAAACATCCTGCGCGCGATCGAGCGGATGGCGGGCTTTCTGGGCGACAACAAACCGCGTTAGGCCGACATTCGCCGGCAAGAAACGTCAAAGAAGGCCGCTCTGATTGCTGCCGCCGGGGCCTCGGCAGCGAACGAAACCGGCCAGGAGTAGATGCATGCTCTACGCGATACTCGCTTATCACGAGGAAGGGGCGATCACCTCCATGACGCCGGAACAGGATTCCGCGCTCATGGGCGAACTCATGAAGGTGCATGCCAAGATCAACGAGGATGGAAGCCTCGGGCCGGCGGCGCGGCTCGACTTCACGGAACGCGCGGTCACTGTTCGCGGTCCGGACCTTGTGGTCGACGGGCCCTTCGCCGAGACGAAGGAACAACTGCTCGGCTTCTACGTCATCGAATGCGAATCTCTCCACGCGGCGATAGCCGCGGCGCGCGACCTGCGGCGGGTAAACACAACGGCGGTCTACGAGATCCGGCCGGTCAAGCTCTACCTCCCCGGCATGCCCTTGCAGGGCGGCTAGGCTCTCTCAGAGGCCGTAGAAGTAGTATATGGCGGTACAGACGGCCACCCCGACGATAAGGTTCATCGGGACGCCGATCTTGATGAAGTCGGAGAAGCGGTAGTTTCCGGCGCCATAGACAAGCGTGTTGGTCTGATAGCCGATCGGCGTGGCGAAGCTGGCGCTGGCGCCGAACATCACGGCTACCACGAAGGGGCGGGGCTCGATGCCGAGCTGGAGCGCGAGCCCGATGGCGATGGGGGCCACCAGGACTGCCACCGCATTGTTGCTGATCATCTCGGTAAGAACCGAGGCTAGCAGGTAGACCAGCAGCAGCGTGACGAAAGGCGGCGCCATGGCGAACAGCGGCGCCAGCCAGCCGACCACGATCTCGACGGCGCCCGTATTGCGCAATCCCGCTCCGACAATCAGCATCGCAAAGATCAGGATCAGGATCGAACCTTCGATCGAGTGCCAGGCCTCGTCGCCGTCCATGCAGCGCAGCAGCAGGATGCCGGCAACCGCAAGCATGGCGAGAACGCTGATATCCATGAGGCCAAACGCGGCCAGGAACACGACGGCGGCGAGGGCGCCAAGCGCGATCGGAGCCTTCCTGCGGCGATAGGCGCGTCCGCTGGGGCGCGAGACGTTGACGAGGTCCGCCTCCTCGGCGAGCGCGTCGAAGCCGGCGGAGGGGCCTTCCAGGAGGAGCTTGTCGGCAGGCCGCAGCCGCACATTCTCGAGGGCGGGACCCGGGAGGTGCCGGTGGCGGTGCGCGCCGAGGATGCGGACGCCATAGCGCCGGCCCAGCGCCAGGTCGGCGATGCGTTCGCCGACGCTGGCCTTGAGCGGCGCGACGACTGCCTCCACGGTGACTTTGGACGTATCGGAGGCCTCGCCCCAGCGCAGCCCCACGCGCAGATCGGCGATCTCGTTGAGGGTGAGGATTTCGGAGGTGGTACCGACCAGGATGACGGCGTCACCCTTCTTCAGCACGCGATCTCCGATTCCGGTGCGGATCACCTCGCCACCGCTGCGGATACCGGTAATGCGCACTCCAGCCGTCTTGAAGGCGGCGATGTCCTTCACTTTCTGGTCGGTGAACTTGCCTTTGTTGCGGATGGTCACTTCCGACAGGAATTCGGTTTCGCCGCCCATCGCGTCCTC
>JAEYRU010000199.1 GCA_023435335.1 Pseudomonadota bacterium | reverse complement strand
CGAGGCGACAGTCTTCACCGGCTCCGGGAACGAAAACGGCCGCACCGAATCCTCGATCACCGCCGCGATCGGCTTCATTCTCTCGAGCGCCTTGATGCGGGATTGCGCCTGCCGCGCCTTCGACGCCTTGGCACGGAACCGGTCCACGAAGGACTGGAGATGTTTGCGCGCCGCCTCCTGCTTGATCCTGCTCTTTTCCTGCAACTCGAGCTGCTCTGCGCGCTGGCGCTCGAACTGATCGTAGCCGCCGCGCCAGAAGGTCAGCTTCTTCTGGTCGAGATGCACGATCGAATTGACCGCCGTGTTGAGCAGATCGCGGTCGTGGCTGATCAGGAGCACGGTGTGCGGGTATCTGGAGACATAATTCTCCAGCCAGAGCGTGCCTTCCAGGTCGAGATAGTTGGTTGGCTCGTCGAGCAGCAGCAAATCCGGGCGCGAAAAGAGCACTGCCGCCAGCGCCACGCGCATCCGCCAGCCGCCGGAAAACGAGGATGCGGGCCTCTGTTGCGCTTCATCGTCAAACCCCAGGCCGGCGAGGATGGTAGCGGCGCGCGCCTCGGCCGTATGGGCGTCGATGTCAGCCAGGCGGATATGTATGTCGGCGATGCGCTGCGCGTCCGTCGCGGTCTGCTCCTCCGCAAGCAGCGCCGCGCGCTCAAGATCCGCCTTGAGCACGATCTCGATCAGCGGCTCCTCGGTGCCTGGCGCTTCCTGCGCGACCTGGCCGATGCGCGTGTTCTTCGGAAGGTGGATCGAACCAGTCTCCGAGGCGAGTTCGCCGGTGATCGCCTTGAACAGCGTGGTCTTGCCGGTTCCATTGCGGCCGACGAGACCGGCCTTCGTACCGGCGGGCAGCGCCAGCGAGGCATGGTCGATCAGAAGGCGTCCGGCGACGCGGAGGGAGAGGTCATTGATGGTCAGCATGGCGCGCGTTAATGGCGGAGCACGCCCTGCATGGCAAGGGGGCACGTTGGGCCGCGACGGCCCAATGATTGGAGCAGTCGTCCGGCCGATCTTCTTCTAGGCCTTGCGCTCCCAGCGCTTGTCCGGCCCTTGCTGCCAGTAGGTCACGGCATGACCCGACGCCTTGAGTTCCTTCCATTGGCGGCGGGCTGCCTCCAACTGCGCCTGATCGTGTCCGTCGAACATGAAGACCGCGCGCTCATAGGCATCGAGCGGCGGCGGTTCGGCCCCGTCCACCAGGAAGCGTATCGCGGCGCCGTTGGGATTCGCGTCAGACACGGTGAGGAGCACCGGGTGCTCTGCCGCGTGCGGCTCGCGATCGGTGCCGTGGGCGAGGAAAGAATCGTCGCGGAAGGTCCACAGGTGCTGATCGAGCGCATCGCGCCGCTCCTCGCTGCCGGTCTGCACCACGGCGCGCCAGCCGCGGCCGACGCTGCGTTCCAGCAGGCCGGGCAGCGCCTCCTCGAGCGTGGATTCAGTCAAGTGGTAGAAAAGCACCTCGGTCATCGGCATGTCCGCTCCCGGCCAAATCGCGACCGGGTTGCCCGGCTGGCCGCTCAGGCCTCGTAGTGTTCCCGCACGAGCCGGTCCAGCAGCCTGACGCCGAAGCCCGAAGCCCAGCCCTGGCTTATGTCGCTCGACGGCGAACCCATCGCGGTTCCGGCGACGTCGAGATGCGCCCAGGGCGTGTCCTTGACGAAGCGTTGGAGGAACTGCGCAGCGGTGATCGCACCGGCGTTGCGGCCGCCGATGTTCTTCATATCGGCGTTCTTGGAATCGATCAGCTTGTCGTACTCAGGCCCCATAGGCATGCGCCACAACTTCTCCTGGGTCACGAGCCCGGCCGCAGTCAGCCGCTCGGCCAGCTCGTCGTTGTTGGAGAAAAGCCCCGCGTGGCTCTGGCCCAGCGCCACCATTATTGCGCCGGTGAGCGTCGCCAAGTCGACCATGAAACGCGGCTTGAAACGCTCCTGGCAGTACCAGAGCGCGTCGGCGAGAACGAGCCGGCCCTCAGCATCTGTGTTGAGAACTTCGATGGTCTGTCCGGACATCGAGGTAACGATATCGCCCGGACGCTGGGCGTTGCCGTCGACCATGTTCTCGACGAGGCCGATGATGCCCACCGCGTTGACCTTCGCCTTGCGGGCCGCGAGCGTGTGCATGAGGCCGGTGACGGTGGCCGCACCGCCCATGTCCCCCTTCATGTCTTCCATGCCGCCGGCGGGCTTGATTGAATTGCCGCCTGTGTCGAAGACAACGCCCTTCCCGATGAAGGCCACCGGCTTCTCTCGCGGCTTGCCGCCATTCCACTCCATGATCGCCATCCGCGGCGGGCGGGCCGACCCCTGGGCAACGCCGAGCAACGCGCCCATGCCAAGCTTCCTCATCTCCCGCTCGGTCAGGATGTCGACCTTCACCCCGAGCTTGCCGAGTTCCTTGGCCTTCTCGGCGAATTCGACAGGGCCGAGGATGTTTGCGGGCTCGTTGACGAGGTCGCGCGCGAGGCGAATGCCGCCGTCGAGCGCCTGCGCAACGGCGAACTCACGCTTCGCGACGCTGGCACCGCTGGTCACGAGAGTCACCCGCACCTTGCCGGATGCGCTGCCGTTTTCGTCGTCGCCCTTCTTTGTCTTGTAGCGGTCGAAGCTGTAGGCCCGCAGCAGGATGCCGAGGGCGACTTCCGCCGCCTCCTTGCCGCCGATCTGCGCGCCCGGCGCATCGAGCCACACGGTCACCTTCGAGGCCTTGCCGAATTGTCCGCAAATCGCCCCGCCGAGGCGCGCCCAGGCATCGGGCTGCGGCGCCGCGGGGTCGCCGATCCCGATGACCGCGATCCTGTCGGCGCTGGAACCCTGCGGCGCGATGACGTCGACGGCGGAGCGCGCCTTGCCCTTAAACGCACTTATCCGGAACACCCTGGGCAGCACCTTGGCTGGATCGACGGTCTCGGCTGCCGCACCCAGCTTTCCGCCTTCCGCCGCCAACAACACGGCGAGACCGTCGGATGGCCTGGCCGAACGGGCGAATCCGATTTCGATAGTCTTGGGCATGGTCACTCCGAATGCATCAATCAGGGAACGGTCAACCGGCAACGCCGGTCCCGGCTAAGGCAGGGCTCGCTGCGCCTCTCCCACGCCTACACGATGGCATGCGCCCGGGCAAATCGCCGGGTGCGCGCCCGGCGATCTGTCCCGTATCCAAGCGGCTTCATCATCGGGCAACTTTCCAAGCGGATTGGCGTATTAGTAATTGGTTAAGCGTCCTTCTTCCGCCATTATTAGCCATTCTCCAGTCTCATGGGGCATGGGGACGATGAAGGCAGGCTGGTTCCGGACGGGTTTCAGCCCGTTTGCAGCGCTGTGTGCCATTAAGACAACCAGGCCGGTATGAAGCTGATCGAACGCTATATCTTCCGGCGTGTCTTCACGATGGCGCTTTCGGCGTTGCTGGTCGCGACCGGCATCGTGCTGACCACACAGCTTCTCACGCAGGTCGACATGGTGACGCGGTCGGCCGACGCCGCTGCCAATTTCGCGGTGATCGCGCTCATGTTCGTGCCCATGATCGGCCTGCTGGTCGCGCCTTTCGCGCTGCTCGTGGGCGCGATGCGGACGCTGAGCGCGATGAACACGGACTCCGAGCTTGCGGTACTGGAGGCAGCAGGACGACGCCCATCCGCCACAGCGCGTCCGATCATCCTGCTGGCCGCGCTGACGACGCTTGCAAGCCTCGCCATCAGCCTCACGGTCGAGCCGTGGGCGAACCGCACCATGCAGGACACGATCGAAGCGGCCAGCGCCGATCTCATCCGTTCGGCCGTCCAGTCCGGATCCTTCGTTCCGGTGCAGAGCGGAACCTTCATCCAAATCGGCACCGAACTGCCGAGCGGCGAGTTCGGCCAGGTGGTGATTGTCGACACGCGGGACCCGGTCACCGAACTCATCTACTATGCCCGGCGCGGCACCCTGCTCGAGCACCAAGGCGCCAGCCTGTTCGTGCTCGCCGATGGCGAGGTGCATCGCCGCAACAAGCTCGACCGCAACGTCTCGATCATCTCGTTCGCCACGACGGCGCTCGATTTCTCGCAATTCCTCGGGCGCAGCGGCCGCGTGAGCTACCGGCCGGAGGAGTTGCCGACCGGCTACCTCCTGGCCCCGGATCCGGAAGATCCCCTTCTCCGGGACCGGCCCGCCGAGCTTCGCCGCGAAATCCATCGCCGCTTCTCCGAGTGGCTGTACCCGATGGTGTTCGGGCTGGTCGCGGTGTATTTCGCAGGCAGCGCGCGCTCAAACCGGCAGGACCAGCCGGCGCAGATCCTGATTGGCGCGCTGGTGGCGCTCGCGTTCAGGGCTCTTGGCTTCTTCACGGTGGCGAATTCCGGCGAGAATGCGATATTCGCGGCGCTTGCCTATGCCGTGCCATTGAGCGCGATAGCGCTGTTCAGCATGCTCATCTTGCGCGGACGGACGATGCGTATCCCGAAGCGGGTGATGGAAGGCGCGGGCCGGGCCACAGACGGCGCGCTTTCCAGGTTGGCGGGCGCGATGAATCTGGCAAGAGCGGCCTCTGGCCGGAGGCAGCGGCCATGATCGCGTCGACGCTGTCGCGCTACCTGTTCCGCAGGTACATGGGAATGATCCTGCAGGTGCTGGCGGCTATCGTCATCATCGCCTACCTGGTCGACTTTACCGAATTCGCGCGACGCGCCGGGGCATGGCCCGAATACACGATCCTGAAAGGCGTCTACCTCTCCGCGATGCGCATGCCGATGATCGTCATGCTCATCTGGCCATTCGTGGCGCTGCTGGCGGCGATGGGCGTCCTGATGTCGCTGAACCGGCGCTACGAGCTGGTCGTCGCCCGTTCAGTCGGCGTTTCCGCATGGCAATTCCTGGCGCCGCTCTGCCTGGCAAGCCTGCTGACAGGCATCGCGGCGGTGGCCGTATTGAACCCCATCGCAGCGTGGTCGCTCGACAAGGTCGAGGAACTGGAGGTCACCTTCCGCGGCTGGTCTCCCGACACCTCCGACGAACTCAGCATACCCTGGTTCAGCCAGAGCACGCCGGACGGCATGACAATCATCGGCGCGAGCCGAACGGCACGTCGTGGGTTGCTGCTCGGCGACGCGGTTTTCCTGCAGGTGGATCGGGCGGGCGAAATAGTGGAGCGCTACGATGCTCGCACCGCCACGCTCGAAGAGGGTCGATGGAAGTTGGAAGACGTTCAACGGGTCACCAGGAACCGGCAGAAGGACCTGCTGGACAGTGTCGAGATATCTTCCGAACTGCGGCCCGAACACATCCAGGAGCGGCTCACCAGCCCGCAGACGATTCCGGTGTATGAGCTGCCGCGAGTGATCCAGGTGGCGCGTGCGCTGGGTCTGCAGCCGAACCGATTCGCGATGCATTTCCATTCGCTTATCGCACTGCCCATGCTCATGGTGGCGATGACGCTTATCGCCGCGACCGTATCGCTGCGCTTTGCGCGAATGGGGCAATCGGCGTCAGTGATTCTGGGTGGAATCCTCGCCGGCTTTCTGCTTTATGTCGCCTTGGTCGTCTTCACGGCGTTCGGGAATGTGGGATTCATCCCGCCGGTATTGGCCGCCTGGGTGCCGGTTGTGGTGGCCATGTTTCTTGGGGTGACTTTCCTACTGCACAGGGAGGACGGTTAGTGGGGATGGGGTCGGCGAGCAGCCGAGCAGCCGTGAATCTGGCGCGCCTTGCAGGCGCGGCGGTTCTTGCTGCGATGCTTGCCGCCGCGCCGTCCACATCCGGCTACGCGCAGACCGGCGCCGGCGCTTCGCAGGGCGACGGGCAGATGCTGCTCGAAGCCGACACGCTGATCCACGACAATGACGCCGGCACGGTAACCGCTGCAGGCAACGTCCGCATCGACTACGACGGCACCAAGCTGGTCGCCCAGCGGGTCACCTTCAACCGGAACACGTCACGTCTGATCGCCACCGGCGACGTCGAGATCGTCGACCGCAGCGGCAACCGCAGCTTCGCCGACGAGATCGACGTGACCGACGACATGCGCGAGGGATTCGTCAACGCGCTGCGCATCGAGACCAGCGACCGGACATTCTTCGCATCAGAAAGCGGCGAGCGGACGGACGGCAACGTGACGACGTTCAATTCAGGCGTCTACACGGCATGCGAGCCCTGCGAAGAGCGCCCGGAGAAGCCTCCGATCTGGCGCATCAAGGCGACCAAGATCATCTGGAACGGCCAGGAAAAGACGATCCGCTTTATCCGGCCGCGAATCGAACTGTTCGGAATGCCTATCGCATTCTTCCCCGTGCTCGAGGTTCCGGACCACACCGTGAAGCGGAAATCCGGCTTCCTATTCCCGAATTTCCGTTTCTCAAGCGCGGGTCTCGGCTTCGGCGTAAGCGTGCCGTATTACTGGGCGCTATCACCCACCTACGATCTCACGACCACGGTGACCGGCTTCACGCGCCAGGGGTTCCTCACCGACGCCGAGTGGCGCCAGCGTTTCGACAGCGGCGAATACAGCATCCGCGCGGCCGGCATCTACCAGTTGCAGCCAAGCGCTTTCTCGGCCGGCACCGTCGATGCAAACCAGACGCTGCGCGGCATGATCGGAACGAAGGGGCGGTTCAACATCAATCCGCGCTGGACGTTTGGCTGGAACGTCCTCGCGCAGAGCGACAAGAATTTCTCCTACACCTATGCGATCCCGGGATTCAGCGAATATTACCATCGTTCCGAAATCTACCTGACCGGACTGAACGACCGGAACTACTTCAATCTGAGCGCCTACCGCTTCACCGTTCAGGAAAGCGCGCCCGGTGTAAGCCTGACGGAATTGCAGCCGTGGGTCCTACCTAGTTTCGATTATGCCTATACGCCCGACATGCCGGTGGCGGGCGGCGAGCTCAATATCGACGTCAACGCACAGAATATCTACCGCTCTACCCTGCACACTTCGCCCACCGCTCTCATAGCCGGGCAGAACATTCCGGGTGTGGCCGGCTCCACCGGCCGCCTGACCGCGGAGGCGGAATGGCGGCGCAGTTTCATTACGCCGGGTGGGCTGATGCTGACGCCGCTCCTTGCCCTGCGGGGCGACGCCATCTATGCGAACCTCTCCGCGGCCACCACGGCGGCGATCGCGGGGGCCACGATCGGCGGCGTGCCGGTCGCAAGCGACATTCGTGCCGCCTACCTGCGCTACATGGCTACCGCGGGCCTCGAAGCGCGCTGGCCGATCCTATTCTCCGCTGGCGCGTCCAATCATGTGTTCGAGCCGGTGGGCCAGATCTTCGCGCGACCGGACGCGCCGTTCCGGTCCACACTCGGTATTCCGAACGAAGACGCGCAGAGCATGGTGTTTGACGCAACCACGCTGTTCGAGCGCGACAAGTTCGCCGGCTACGACGCGATGGAGGGGGGCGTCCGTGCCAATGTCGGCTTCCGCTATTCCGGCTCCTTCAGCAACGGCTGGACGGCGCATGCGACTGCCGGGCAGTCCTACCACATAGCCGGCCTCAACCCCTACGGCGCGCCCGACATGGTGAACGCCGGAGCCTTCTCGGGACTCGAGACGGCGGCGTCCGACTACGTCGGTCTCGTCGGGCTCACCAGCCCGAACGGCCTCTCCTTTTCGGCGGGGGGACGCTTCGACGAGGTGACGCTGGAGACGCGCCGCATAGATGCGCGCGCCGGTGCGTCTCTTGGCCCGGTATCTGTCTCCGCGAGCTACGCCTACATTCAGAAACAGCCACTCTACGGCTACCCCGACGACCGCCACCAGGTGACGCTGAGCACGTCCGCAAGGGTGCATGAGTTCTGGCGCGTGTTCGGCTCGGGAACATACGACTTCCAGCAGAACCAGTTGCTGCGGAACTCGATCGGGTTTGCCTATGATGACGAGTGCTTCTCGTTCTCCCTCACGGCAGCGCAATCCCGGGACACGGTCGGCAATACAGCGACGTCCATAGGCTTCAACTTCTCGCTGCGCACGATCGGCGACTTCGGCCAGTCCACCAGCGGACTTGGCCTGTAAAGCCACCGTTTCGCCCCATAGATGGGGCATGGACGTTTCGGTTTGGTTCTGCCAGCATGGGAAAAAACGGGGTCTTGGCAATGAAATCGACAACGAGAAGGCTTCTGACGGCAGGCGCGATCCTGGTCGCCGCGCTCATGATGATGCCGGCACCCTTCTCGGCGACAGCCGCGTTCGCCGCGGAAATCAAGTATGTCGTGAACGGCGCCCCCGTTACGAGCGTGGACATCCAGCGACGGGCTGCCTTCCTGCGGCTACAGCAGCAGTCGACCAAGGGCGCGGCGGACCAGATGATAGATCAGGCGCTGCAACAGCAGGAGATGAAGCGGCTTAACGTGCGCATCTCCGACGCGCAGGTGAACGACGCGTACGGGAACTTCGCCAAGGCGAACAAGCTGACCGCCGCTCAGTTGGATTCGATCCTTGCGCAGTCGAGCGTGACCAAGGAACACTTCAAGGAGTTCATCCGCACCCAGATCGGATGGAACCAAGTGCTGGCCGCCCGCGCCCGCGCCGAAGGCACCAACGAGCAGGACGCCATTCGCCAGTTGCTCAAGGAGGGCGGCCCGAAGCCGACTGCCAACGAATACATCCTGCAGCAGGTAATCTTCGTCGTGCCCGAACGCGACCGCCGTGCGCTGCTTGCCAAGCGCAAACGCGAGGCGCAGGAGCTTCGGGCGCGCTATAGCGGCTGCGAAACCTCACGCGACCTGACGCGAGGCATGATCGACGTCACCGTGCGCGAACTCGGCCGCATCCTCGAGCCGGAACTCCCGCCGGACTGGGAAAAGGAAGTCAAGGCCGCTCATGCCGGCAACGGGGTCACCGTGGTGCGGGAGACGCCGCGCGGAGTGGAGTTCATCGCCATCTGCAGCAGCCGCGTCGCCTCGGACGATCGTGTGGCGCAATTGGTCTTCCAGCAGGAGCAGGCGAAAGAAAGCGGAAATGCAGCGGATGCCCTCGGGAAGAAGTATCTGAAGGAGCTTCGCGAAAAGGCCCAGATCGCGAACCGTTGAGGCGTCGATGACGCTGCCGGTCACGCAGGCGTTTGCGCCGGTTGAGCGTCTGGCCTATTCCTTCGGCGCATGAAGCCGCTAGCTCTCACCATAGGCGATCCTTCGGGGATCGGTCCCGAGATCGCCGCCGCCGCTTGGGCGGCGCGCGCGGCTAACCAGGTGCCAGCGTTCGCTCTGGTTGGCGATCCTGCCGTGGTTTCCGATCGCGCGCACCATGCCGGCATCGACATCGCGGTAGCGGAGTGCGATGCCGAGGGTGCCGTATCGGTTTTCCGCGATGCGCTGCCGGTGATACCGCTTAGGCACCGCCTGCGGGATACACCGGGCCAGCCCGACCCCGCCAACGCCCCCGGCATCGTCGAGGCGATCGATCTGGCAGTCGCGCTCACGGTCGAGGCAAAGGCGGCCGCACTCGTCACCTGCCCCATCGCCAAGAAGCCGCTATACGACGCGGGGTTCCGCTTTCCCGGCCACACCGAATATCTAGGCTATCTGGCCGAGAAGCATTACGGCGTCAGCACGCGGCCGGTAATGATGATAGCAGGGCCGGATCTGCGGACGGTACCGGTCACCATCCACATACCCTTGTCGGAGGTCCCGATGCGGTTGACCACGGCAGACATCGTGACCACCGGGCGCATAGTGGCGCACGACTTGCATGGCCATTTCGGCATCGAGCGCCCGCGGCTGGCAGTTGCAGGCATGAACCCGCACGCGGGCGAGGACGGCGCCATGGGCACCGAGGATCGCGATATCGTAGCGCCGGCCGTGGCTGCCCTGCGAGCCGAGGGTATCGACGCGCGCGGACCGCTGCCCGCAGACACGATGTTCCACGTACGCGCACGCGCCGCCTACGACGTGGCGATCTGCATGTATCACGACCAGGCACTGATCCCGGCCAAGACCCTCGCCTTCGACACGGCCGTGAATGTCACACTCGGCCTTCCCTTCATTCGCACGTCGCCGGACCATGGCACCGCCTTCGACATCGCAGGCAAGGGCATTGCGCGTCCGGACAGCCTCATCGCCGCGCTGCGTATGGCGGGCGAGATGGCGGAGCGGAGCGGCCGCCACGCATGAGCCCCGACGGATTGCCGCCGCTGCGCGACGTTATCGAACGCTTCGGCCTGCGCGCCCGCAAGGAACTCGGCCAGAACTTCCTCCTGGACCTGAACCTGACGGGCAAGATCGCGCGCTCCGCCGGTGCGCTGGAGCATGCCACAGTGATCGAAGTTGGCCCCGGCCCCGGCGGCCTGACCCGTTCGCTGCTGATGCACGGCGCCGCCAGGGTCGTCGCCATCGAGCGTGATCCGCGCTGCATCGGCGCGCTTGAAGAGATCGCCGCCCGCTATCCCGGCCGGCTGGAACTCGTCGCGGGGGATGCGTTGAAGACGGACTTCTCCGCGCTGGCGGCGGGCGCGGACGACGTGCGCATCGTTTCCAACCTCCCCTACAATATCGGCACGCAACTCCTTCTGAACTGGATTGCGACGCCTGACTGGCCACCCTTCTGGAAATCGCTGACCCTTATGTTCCAGAAGGAGGTGGCGGAACGGATCACCGCCGCGCCAGCCACCGAAGGTTATGGACGGCTGGGCGTATTGGCCGGCTGGCGCACGCAGGCGAGGATCCTCTTCGACGTCCCGCGGCAGGCCTTCACGCCGCCGCCCAGCGTAACCTCCTCGGTCGTACAACTCACGCCGCGCCAGCATCCTCTCCCCGCGGATCTGCGCAAACTGGAACGGGTGACGGAAGCCGCGTTCGGCCAACGGCGCAAAATGCTGCGCCAAAGCCTAAAGACCCTTGGCGGCGAGACGCTGCTGCAGGCGGTCGGCGTCGACGCCACCAGACGGCCGGAGACATTATCGGTCGAGGAATTCGTGCGGCTCGCGAATGCCATCTGACGGCAGCGCCAGACAGCAGAATCTTGGTCAGACCGCCGACCGCTGGGCTGCATCGGCTTATTTCGCGGGAGAATCGCACAATGACAGCGCCAATCGCCAACTGGACAGACATCGAGAAGCCGGATCGGGAACACTACCGGGGCGATGACGAGTTGCTCGGCATCGAGGCCTCGTTCGGACCGCAGTTCGGGCTGGGGAAGCTCGGCATCCATCATCTGAGGCTTCCGCCCGGGCGGCGCACTTCGTACCCGCACGCGGAGAGCGCCGAGGAGGAATTCGTATACGTGCTCGAAGGCACCCCGGATGTCTGGCTCGACGGCGAACTGCATCGACTGCGACCGGGAGACGCGGTGGGCTTTCCCGCCGGCACCGGTATCTGCCACACATTCCTCAACAATAGCGATGCTGAGGTGAGGCTTCTGGTCGTCGGGGAGAAATCGAAGCCCGAGAACCGCGTCTACTATCCGCGAAATTCCGAGCAGAAGAACCTGCGAGATGACTGGTGGGACGACTCACCCGAACGTCCCATGGGCAATCACGACGGGCTGACCGATATGGTCAGGGCGCTTAGGAAGGACGCGCCGCAAGCGTGAGTGCTAGGGCGCCTCAGCCGGCGAGCACGCGCGGCGTGGCCTCCATGCCCTCCATGGTCGCCAGCCAATGCCTGGCAATGCGGGCGTCGTCCGGACCCAGCTCGTGTCCGCAGGAAGCGGCGAATGCTGCCACACGCGCGCAGCGGCCGCGCAGGAGCCGGACCAGCGCCGGTGCGAACGGCGCGTAGGTCTCGTCACGCTCGCCGGCAACGACGAGAATGTCGGTCCCTGAAAGGTCGGTGGCGGGCGCATCGTGCAATACCGGCATGGCGCGAAGCAGCACCGCACGCGAAATCGGGCCGGGATGAAGCAACATGACACTGCTCACCAGGTTGGCGCCGTTGGAGTAGCCCAGGAATGCGGTGCGCGACAGGTCCAGCCCGTGGCGAGCGCTCACATCGGCCATGAAGTTCGCGAAGACAGCGGCTTCGGCGCGAATGCTGTCCTGGTCAAAGGAGACCGGCGTCAGGCGCTTGAACCAGCGGAGGTCGCCCTCCTGCACTACGCGACCGCGAACAGCCAACAGCAGAGCCTCGGGCGCAATCTCCCGCGCTAGCGGGATAAGGGTCAGTTCATCGGCAGCGGAGCCATGCAGCAGGACAAGAGTGCCCTTCGCGGCGTCGCCTGCCGGTCGCACCGCACGGTATGTGAAGGCAAGATCCTCATGCAGAACGTCGGCGTTCACCGCTCGGGACGTTCCGCTGCGGGCACGACGGACTTGACCGACGCCCCCGTGAGAATCCCCGTGATCTCGACCGGAAGGTCGGGTCCGAGCGGCTGCTTGGTCGCCACGCCGCCGCTGATCGTCACCACGCTGTCGTAGAAATCGGTTCCGCGCGCCGATTTAGGCGGGTGCAACTCGTGCATGACGCTGATCACGGTCGCGTCGGGGCAATTGTCCTTGATCGCCTGGTGGAATGCGATCCTGGCTTCTGGATCAAGCGCGCCGGTCGCCTCGTCGAGAAAGAGAAGGCCAGGCTCATGCAAGATGATGCGCGCAAGCACCAGCTTCTGCTTCTGGCCACCGGAAAGCAGTTGGTCCCAGCCGGTTCCATCCCGCACCTCGTCGCCGAGGAACTCGATGAATTCCCCGAGACCGGCCTTGTGCAGCGCTGCTGCGACCCGTGCATCGGCAAAGTCGGCGGCGGAGTGCGGCAGGCAGGCGAGTTGCTTGAGCGAGACGGGCGGCAACTTGACTTCCTGTGCCGCATAGAAGCGGCCGACACCGCCGGGCAGGAGGATCTCCCCCCGCCCATAGGGCCACAGCCCGTTGACGGCCTTCATCAGCGAGGTCTTGCCGCAGCCTGAATCGCCTTTCAGGAAAGCCCACTCGCCGCGCCGGAAATGCAGCGCTTCGGCGCTCAGGAAAGGCTCGACGCCGCTTCCCCGATGCATGAGCTCGAGATTGTGGATGGCCAGCCCGTCTCTAGCGGGCTGCGAGCCATGACGGAATTCCGAGCAGCCCGTGCGGCTGTAGAATTCACGCGGTCGCTGCACCTGTTCAATCGCCTCCGCGAGCTCGGTCACGCGGCGACTGTTGGCCTTCAGCGTTGCGATCGCGGGCATGACCTGAATGAACCAGGAGCACTGGTGGATGAGCGAGTTGACCAGCTCGGCTCCCGTCACATAGCCCTTCAGGCTGATCCGATCGTTCATGTAGGAGACGAGGCCCGGGCCGTAGGCGACGATGCGCGCGGCAATGAACTCGTAAATCAACCCGAACGAGAGGTAGCCGGCATCGACGCGGTTGAGGCGGCCCCAAGTATGGTCGATGTCTTCGTACAGCCTGTCGTGCATCGCCTTCTGCACCTTCTCGCCGCGCGCGGCGGCGACGTGGAAGCTGCGTCGCAGGAGGGTCGTCAGTTCCGAGCGGTAGCTGCCTTCGGCCCGTTGCATGCGGATATTGAGCCGCTCGA
>JAEYRU010000230.1 GCA_023435335.1 Pseudomonadota bacterium | reverse complement strand
GCCCCGCCGTCACGAAGAGCGACAGCACGCCCAGGCCCGCTTCCATGTCGGCGGCGGGTACGGAGACGGTGGGCAGGGTTTCGGCGAGCGCGCCTTCCTCGAAGGTCTTGCGCGCCGTCTCCGCCGCCTCGTCGGCTGCGCTCCGGCCGTGCAGCATGGCCGTCACCTCGGTCGCCAGCACCTTCTTGGCTTCGTTGATTTCGGCGCCGCCGAGCGCGCCGAGCTTCGCGATCTCCGCCATCGGCATGGTCGTGTAGAGCTTCAGGAAGCGCTCCACGTCCGCGTCCTCGGTGTTTCGCCAGTACTGCCAGAAATCGTACGGGCTGGTCATCGCAGCCGACAGCCACACCGCCCCCGACGCGGTCTTCCCCATCTTGGCCCCCGAGGAGGTCGCCAGCAGCGGCGAGGTCAGCGCATAGAGCTGCGGCGTATCCATGCGATGGCCGAGGTCGATGCCGTTGATGATGTTGCCCCACTGGTCGGAGCCGCCCATCTGCAGCCGCGTGCCGTGGCGCTTGTTGAGCTCCACGAAGTCGTAGGCTTGCAGGATCATGTAGTTGAACTCGAGGAACGACAGCGACTGCTCGCGGTCGAGCCTGAGTTTGACGCTCTCGAACGAGAGCATCCTGTTGACCGAGAAATGCCGGCCCACATCCCGGAGGAAGTTCACATAGTTGAGCCCCATCAGCCAGTCGGCGTTGTTGATCATCAGCGCGTCCTGCGGCCCTTCGCCGAACCTCAGGTACGGCGCGAAGTTGGCGCGGATGCCTTCCAGGTTGGCTTCGATGTCGGCGGGCGTAAGCAGCTTGCGCGCCTCGTCCTTGAAGGACGGGTCGCCGATCATCGAGGTGCCGCCGCCCATCAGCGCGATGGGGCGGTGCCCGGTCTTCTGCATCCAGTGCAGCAGCATGATCTGGATGAGCGAGCCGGCATGCAGGCTCTTTGCGGTCGCATCGAAGCCGATATAGCCGGTGACGACCTCCTTCGCGAACAGCTCGTCGAGGCCGCTCTCGTCCGAGATCTGGTGAATGAAGCCGCGCTCGGACAGTGTGCGCAGGAAGTCTGACTTGAAACCGGACATCGGCAATCTCGCTTGGAAGGCCTTCCGCCGCGTGCTGGCAATGCGGACGGCGCGGCTTTAGCATCTAAGCGCCCGGAATCACAACCGTCGCCGCGGGCGCTGTCGAAGGAACCACGCATGGGCATGACGACCGCGATCGGCCTGATGAGCGGAACGTCGATGGACGGCATCGACCTCGCCATCCTGTCCACGGACGGCGCCGGGCGCGTCGATCGCGGCCCGTCAGGTTTCGTCGCCTACGATGCGGCGTTCCGCGCGCGCCTCGCCGGTGCCTTGGAGACGGCGAAGATCATCCGCCGACGCGACGAGCGTCCTGGCGACCTCGCCGCGATCGAAGAGGAGATAACGCGGCGTCACGCCTCGGCCGTACGCGCCTTTCTCGGGCGCGAGGCGCGCGGATGGGCGCCGCCCGAACTGATCGGCTTCCACGGCCAGACGGTCCTGCACAGGCCGGACCAGGCCCTGACGGTGCAGCTCGGAGACGGCGCCTTGCTGGCGCGCGAGACCGGCCTGCCGGTGGTCTATGACATGCGCGCCAACGACATGGCGCATGGCGGGCAGGGGGCGCCGCTGGTGCCTGCCTATCACGCGGCGCTGGCTGCGTCGCTGCCGGAGGAACTGCGGCGTTTCCCGGTCGCCTTCGTGAACGTCGGCGGCATCTCCAACATCACCTTCGTCCCGGAAAGTGGCGATCCCATCGCCTTCGACACCGGGCCGGGCAACACGCTGATCGACCAGTGGGTGCAGGCCGCCGGCGGCATCCCGTTCGATGCCGGGGGCATGGTCGCCTCCGAAGGCTCCGTCGTGCGCTCTGTAGTCGACCGCTACCTGGCGCATCCGTTCTTCGCCCGTCGCGGGCCGAAATCGCTCGACCGCAACGATTTCACGTTGGCCGGGGCTCAGGGATTGGAGCTCGCCGATGGCGCGCGGACGCTCGCCGCGGTCTCGGCAGAGGCGATCCTGAAGGCGGTGGAGCATCTGCCGGAGCCGCCGAGGCTTTGGATCGTTTGCGGCGGCGGGCGCCGAAATCCACACATCGTGGGGGACATGAAGGCGCTCGCCCTGTCCCGGGACGCCGGCGTGATTCTGGCCGAGGAAGCTGGCTTCGACGGCGACGCGATGGAAGCGGAGGCCTGGGCCTATCTGGCGGTGCGCGCGCTTCACGGGCTGCCGCTCACCTTCCCGACGACCACGGGTTGCCGCGAACCGGTAAGCGGCGGCAGGCGGGCCGCACCCGGCGATGGTCCGCTCCCGGCTTCGCGGGGAAGCCGGGTCGCGACCTGAGCGGTCAGGCTTTGGCGGTCGCCTTTGCCTTGGGTTTTGCCGCGGATTTCTTCGCGGCTGGCTTAGCCGCGGCCTTGGCCGCCGCCGGCTTCTTCGCCGCGGGCTTGGCTGCTGCCTTCGCCGCGGGCTTGGCTGCTGCCTTCGCCGCAGGCTTGGCTGCTGCCTTGGCCGCAGGCTTGGCGGGAGCCTTGGCTTTTGCGGCTGGCTTCGCCGCCGGCTCCTCGACGGTCGCCGAGGCTACGTTCTTCTTCAGTGACTCGATCGCCTTCACAGCCGATGCGCGTGCCTTGTAGCCTTCCGAACTGAACATGATCTCGCCGTTGTTGGCGCGAAAACGAAAACGCGTCTCACCCTTCTTGTCTTTGTAAAGCTCGAATTTGCTCACGGTTACTTTCCCCCGTTGAAGCGGTGATTCGGACGTTTCGAGCGTGTCACGGTGATAGCCGACTGTCGAGCGCGGGACGTTGTTATCCCGCTGCTTGATTTCGCCTGTTGTAACCAGAGTTACTGAAGGATGACCCGGCGCTCTACCTGAGCCGCTTGGGCCTGGGGTCGGCCAGTTCACCGCGCAGGCGCCGGTCGAGGTAATCCGAGCATTCCTCGATAAGCAGATCTTCCTCGCCAGAGAAGAAATGGTTGCAGCCGGGCATGGTCTTCTGGGTTATCGTGATGCCTTTCTGCGACTGCAGCTTGTCGACGAGCCCCTGCACATCCTTGGGCGGCGCGACCTTGTCCGCGTCACCATGGATGATCAGGCCAGAGGAGGGGCAGGGCGCGAGAAACGAGAAGTCGTAGATGTTGGGTTGCGGCGCGACAGAGATGAAACCCTCGATCTCCGGCCGGCGCATCAGCAACTGCATGCCGATCCAGGCTCCGAAGGAATAGCCGGCCACCCAGCAGCTTTTCGAATCCGGGTGCAGCGACTGCACCCAGTCGAGCGCGGCGGCGGCGTCCGACAGTTCGCCCGTGCCGTGGTCGAACTCGCCCTGGCTGCGGCCGATGCTGCGGAAATTGAAGCGCAGGGTGGTGAAGTCGCGCTTCTGGAACATGTAAAAGAGGTCATAGACGATCTTGTTGTTCATCGTCCCGCCGAACTGGGGATGCGGATGAAGCACGATCGCGATCGGAGCGCTCTTGGTCTTTGAGGGCTGGTAGCGGCCTTCGAGACGACCTGCTGGACCGGCGAAAATGACCTCGGGCATACAAAACTCCGTTGCAAACTTGGCAAAACTTGTCAGGATTTACGCAGAGCCCTGCGTTCGCACTTGACGCAGCCTGACCCTCTCCATAAAACCAGTTTAGAATTATTCAAAACTGGACGGAGCCGCGTCTGGCCGGCTGGGCCGGTACATAGGATGGCGCAACCTTGGATTTCAAGGAAATAACGCCTTCCGCCGAACAGGAAAGGCCGTTTCGGGCCCGATGAAGGCAAATCGCGCATATCTGGACCACAACGCCAGCGCTCCGCTGGCGCCGGAAGCGCGCGCGGCTATGCTTGCGGCTCTCGACGCGCTCGGCAATCCCTCTTCGGTCCATTCCGAGGGGCGGGCGCTCCGGCGTATCGTGGAAGGCGCGCGCCGAGAGGTCGCGGCGCTTGTCGGCGCCAGCGCGGAGCATGTGGTATTTACCTCCGGCGCCACCGAGGCGGCGTCCATGCTTCTGACGCCCCACTGGCGCTTGGGTCGCAGCCCGCTGCGTATGTCGAAGCTTTACGTCTGTGCCGCCGACCATCCCTGTGCGCTGGCCGGCGGGCGATTTGCCGCCGCGGATGTCGCGGCCTATGGCGTCGGCGCCGACGGTGTCGTCGCCTTGGGAGAACTGGAGGCGCTGCTCACCCGCCATGACATGGCGACTGGGCTTCCGCTGGTGGCCATCCATGCCGCCAACAACGAAACCGGGGTCATTCAACCGGTATCCGAGGTAGCGCGCATCGTGAAAGCCGCCGGCGGTGTGCTGGTCGTCGACGCGGTGCAGGCGGCTGGGCGCATTGGCATAGATATTTCAAATGGATGGGGAGATTTCCTCATTCTTTCTTCGCACAAGATCGGTGGGCCACAGGGTGCCGGCGCGGTCGTCGGCGTTTCCGACCTCATGATGCCGGCTCCGCTCGTCAGCGGCGGCGGACAGGAAAAGGGCCATCGCGCCGGAACGGAGAACGTGGCCGCGATCGCGGGCTTCGGCGCTGCGGCTGCACTGGCGCGCGGGAATGTTCAGGAGATGGGCCGGGTGGCCGCGATGCGCGATGCGGTCGAGACCGCCGTCTTTGAATGCGCGCCCGACGCGATCATCTATGGAAGGTCGGCGCCGAGGCTTGCCAATACGGCCTTTTTTGCGATACCCGGCGTCAAGGCCGAAACGGCGCAGATTGCCTTCGATCTGGCGGGCGTTGGTCTGTCGGCGGGGTCGGCCTGCTCGTCGGGCCGGGTGGGACCGAGCCACGTGCTGAAGGCCATGGGATTTGCCTCGGACGAAGGCGCCTTGCGCGTCTCGATCGGGCCTTCCACCACCGTGGAGGAGATCGCGAGGTTCCGCGACGCGCTGGCCGCATTGGTCGCGCGCCGGGCGGAAAGGACAAGGGCGGCCTGCCGGCCGCAAAGCGTATGCGTGTGAAGCGCCGCAACCCGTGAAAAACGGAGCGCGGCGCACTACATGAAGGGTGCCGCGCCAGCGGCCACATACGACGTCTGCAACTGCCGGACCTTGAATCCGGCAAGGATGGAGAACGCCAATGCCTGCTGTGCAGGAAACGATCGAGCAGGTCCGCAAGATCGACGTGGACCAGTACAAATACGGTTTCGAGACCTCGATCGAGACGGACAAGGCGCCCAAGGGCCTGAACGAGGATATCATCCGCTTCATTTCGGCGAAGAAGAACGAGCCGGAGTGGATGCTGGAATGGCGGCTTGGCGCCTATCGCCGCTGGCTGACCCTCGAGGAGCCCACCTGGGCGCGCGTCAGCTATCCGAAGATCGACTTCCAGGACATCCATTACTACGCCGCGCCGAAAGGGCAGACCGGTCCGAAATCTCTGGACGAAGTCGATCCGGAACTGTTGAAGGTCTACGAGAAGCTCGGGATTCCGCTGCAGGAGCAGGAGATCCTGGCCGGTGTGCAGAAGCCGCTGGACGGTGACGGCGAGACAGCCAACGACAATGTCTACAAGTCCGGCCGCGTGGCCGTCGACGCGGTGTTCGATTCCGTTTCCGTCGTCACCACTTTCAAGAAGGAACTCGCCAAGGCGGGCGTCATTTTCTGCTCGATCTCCGAGGCGATCCGCGAGCATCCGGAACTGGTCCGGAAGTACCTGGGCTCGGTGGTGCCGACCAGCGACAACTTCTACGCTACGCTCAACTCGGCCGTCTTCACCGATGGCTCCTTCGTCTACGTGCCGAAAGGCGTGCGCTGTCCGATGGAGCTCTCGACCTATTTCCGCATCAACGAGAAGAACACCGGCCAGTTCGAGCGCACCCTCATCATAGCCGACGAGGGCTCCTACGTGTCGTATCTGGAAGGCTGCACCGCGCCACAGCGCGACGAGAACCAGCTGCATGCCGCGGTGGTAGAACTCGTCGCGCTTGATGACGCCGAGATCAAGTACTCGACTGTACAGAACTGGTATCCCGGCGACGCCGAAGGCAAGGGAGGCATCTACAACTTCGTCACCAAGCGCGGCGACTGCCGCGGCAGGAACTCGAAGATTTCGTGGACGCAGGTCGAGACAGGCTCCGCCATCACCTGGAAGTATCCGTCCTGCATCCTGCGCGGCGATG
>JAEYRU010000213.1 GCA_023435335.1 Pseudomonadota bacterium | reverse complement strand
CGTCCCAGTTGCGCGCGGGCTTCTCACCCTTTTCGCGCAGCCCTTCCATGTACGCCTTCATGAAGTCCTTGGCCGGGAGGCCCCGGGACTCGCCATTGGCCGCCCCCTCGCCGGCGATGTTGGGCAGGCCGTCGACCCACTTCTGGCGGTCTTCCGCCGGAAGCTCGCTGATGGTCACGGGCGGGTTCTGGCCGGCGCCGAGCTCGACCATTTTCGCGAACGCGGCCTCGTGACGTTCCAGCAGGTCCTTGCCGTGTGCATCGGTGTAGAACTCGCCTGCCTGGATCATCGCCTGCTGTACTTCCTCAGGCAGCGCGTCCCAGCTGTCCTTGTTGATCGCCACGGCCCCCGAGAAGGCGGTGCCGATGCGCACGCGCGTGATGTACGGCGCAACCTCGTAGAGCTTGGCCGGCAGCACCCCCAGTGCAAGCGACAGGACGCCGTCGGACACGCCGGTCTGGATATCGGTATAGAAGGTGGTCAGTGCACCGTCGACCGCGTTGGCGCCGGTCCCGCGCAGCCACTGGGCCAGCACGCCCGGCGCGGAGATCTTCATGCCGTTCAGGTCGGCGATGCCGGTGATCTCCTTCTTGGTGTAGATGTCGTAGCCGTCGGTGCCGGTGAGTCCGAGGACCTTCAGGTTGTACTGCTCCCACTCGTTCCTGAACGCCTCGTTGGTTTCCAGCAGTTCCTTCATGACCTCGAGCTGGACCGGCGGGTTGCCCGTGGCGAACGGGGCATAGGTCGAAGCCTGGCTGAGCGGCAGCTTCGCGCCCTCCAGGAAGGAGAACACCCAGCCCACATCGGTCACACCTTCCTGCACCGAGGTCAGGGTGGCGTTCGCCTTGTAGAGCGCGCCGCCGAAGGCCTCGTTCCACTCGATCTTGTAGTTGCCCTTCTCGGCGAGGAGACGGTCCGTCTCGGCCATGAAATGCGACTTGATCATGCCCACCCAGGGAATGGCGAGCGGGTGGCTGGACGCGACGGTGAGGTTGATCGTCTCCTGGGCATAGGCGGTGGCCGGAAAGGCGATCGCCCCGGCAAGCAGTATTCCAGTCAGCTTGTTCATGATTGTTCCTCCCTTTGGACTTATAGGATCGTGAAGGTCTGGCTCGAACTGTCGAGCCGGATCGTCACCGTTCCCTCGTTGATCATCCACGGCCGGACCGTGAATGTGCGTGCGCCGCTCTGGTGCATCGGGTCACGTGCGGCTATTGCGGCGGCTTCCGCGCGCGAGCCGGCGCGCACAACCACGAGGCCGTCGCCGGCCCAGCTCTGCTCGTCATCGCTCCACATCGGGCCGGCGGCATAGAGTATGCCGTCCGCTTCGAGCGAAACCTGAAAGGCCAGATGCTCCTCCATCTTCGCCAGAATGGGCTCGATGCCGCCCGTTGGCGAGGTGAAGATGGCGTAGAGCTGTTTTTGCAGCATGGCCTTGCTGGCCTCCATCACATTCTTCACCGGAATCGCCATCGTCTCCTCCCTTGACCCCCGCTCAGCCAGTCTTGCGCCGGGCTAGCTCCGCCCTGATTTCCGCACCGTGCTCGTCGAGCGTTGGCGGAGCGAGCACCTCGAGGTCGGCCTCTCCGTCGAAGCTGTAGGGCGCTCGCACCGTCTTGAACGACCCCATGGTCGGGTGACTGGTCTCGACGGCGATATGCAGGTGTTTCGCCTGCGGATCCTCAAGCGCCTCGTCGGAATCGTAGGCCGGAGAATGGGGGACCTCGTTCCCAAGCAGGATGGCGCACCACTCATCGCGCGTTCGGGTGGCGAAGACCGGCGTCAGGATATCGATCAGCTCCTGCTGGTGATTGATGCGGTCGAGCCGTTGGGCAAAGCGTTCGTCGGTAAGCAGTTCCGGCTTTTCCACCGATGCGACCAGCCCTTCCCAGAACTTCTGCGGCGACGACAGGTGGATGGCGACCCATTTTCCGTCACGGCACTCGAAGGTGTAGGACTGCGAAACCTTTGGTCGGCTGAGCGGCCCCATCACCTCGCCGACGCTGAAATAGTGGGTGAAGCTGTCCAGGTTGAAATGGCACATTGCCTCGAGCATGGAGATGTCAAGGCGGCGGCCCTTGCCCGTCTTCGTCCGCTCGAGCAACGCCGCGACGATACCCAGTGCCGCATAGTGCCCGGTGACGGCGTCGGCGATCGCCGGACCGATGACGCGCGGACTGGCCGGCGGCGTGAGCAGCCGAAGATAGGCGCTCGCCGCCTGTGCGACCGTGTCGTAGGCCGGGCGATCGCGTGACGGCCCCGTCTGGCCGAAGCCGGTTATTGCACAGTAGACCAGGCCGGGGTTGATGCGCTGCAGTTCGTCAGCGCCCGCGCCGAGCCGCTCGGCAACTCCGGGACGGAAGTTCTGGATGAATATGTCGGCGGTGGCGATCAACTCTTGGAACACCGCGCGGTCGCCCGGCTTGGACGTGTCGAGCGCGATCGAGCGCTTGTTGCGGTTGTAGGTCTGGAAGTGCGGAGAGTAGAGCCCGCCCTTGAACGCCCGGAACGGGTCGCCGGACTCGGGCCTCTCGACCTTGATCACGTCCGCCCCGAGATCCGCCAGGTGCATGCCCGCGGCCGGCCCGGTGATATAGGTCCCCATTTCGACGACACGGATATCCTTGAGTATCTTCGTCATCGCGTCGCCTCAGGCCGACTTCTTGTGCGCGGAAGAGGTCGGTCGCGGACCGTCATATTCGATCGCGAGGTCTGCCTTGTGGGACAGTATGAACCCGATGGAACGCTGCGATTCCTCGTACAGATGCGCGACCAGGCCCGCCGCGCGAGCCAGGAGCGGAATGCCCTTCATTGCGTCGATCGGCCATCCTGCGTCGAGCATCAGGGCCGGGATGGCGCCGGATACGTTGATGGGCAGGGGCCGTTTCATGATCTCCGGCGCCTCCCTGCCGATGGCGCGCAGGCAGGCGACATAGTCGCCTGACACGCCCAGTTCGTCGGCAAGCTTGAGAAGCACGTTGGCGCGCGGGTCGCCCGTGTTGTGCTGCGGGTGACCCAGGCCGGGAACCTTCGCACGCTTCGCTTTCAGCGCCTCGAGGCTGCGTCGGGCTGCGACAGTGATGTCATGGCCGGAGTTGCGGCTGCCTTCCACGACCTCCACGAGATAGCGGCCGGCCGTCTCGGAGCTGCCCGCTACCACCGAACCCATGCCGAGAAGTCCCGCCGACATCGCGCCCTGCCATGCCTCGGGTGCGGCGGCCAACGTCATGCGCGCAGCCTGCACGCTGGGCACCAGCCCGTGTTCGGCGATTGCCACCAGGCAGGCATTGGTGACGGCGCGCTGCACTTCCGTGGGACGTTCACCGAGGACGAGAAGCCAGAAGTAGTCGGTGAAGTCGGTCTTTCCGATGAGTTCGGCGCATAGGTCATGACCACGCACGGTGATCGTATCCGCATCGGACGTGGCGATAGCCGTGTATGCGCCGTCCTGCTTGCCTATGCGCATCTATTCCTCTTTTCGCATTCCGAAAACTTTTTCTCTTGTCGGAAACTATGGCTCGATTTACGGTCCTGTCAAGGGCAGGGCCGGCCATGTGGCGGGCGATGCGGAGATGAAAGGGAGGACGCCGGATGCGCGACATAAATCAGTTCACGATCACCGAGGCGGTGAAGACAAGCTTTCGTACGCAGGAAGGCTCGAGATTCAAGTTCCTGCTGGACACGCTGATCGACCATCTTCACGACTATACCAGGGAAGTGAACCTCACCCATGACGAATGGATGCGGGTACTGACCTTCCTGTACGATTGCGGCAAGATCTCCACGCCCGAGCGGCAGGAGTTCATCCTGCTGTCCGACGTGCTCGGTTTTTCGGCCCTAGTCGACATGATCAACACGCGCGGCGGCGCGACCGAGGGCAGCAATCTCGGCCCGTTTTATCTCGACAATGCGCCGCGCAAGACGCTAGGGGCGGATCTCGCAGGTGATCGCCAGGGCGCGCTGGTGCTCGTGCACGGTACCGTGCGCCACATTCTAGGACAGCCGCTGGCCGGTGCGATCGTCGACACCTGGCAGGCCGACAGCTCTGGAACCTACCCGATCCAGGAACAGGAGCGCGGGCAGAACAAATACGACCTGCGCGGCATCTTCGAGACTGACGAACAGGGACGCTACTTCTATACGACTGTCCTGCCGAAGCCCTATACGGTGCCGGACGACGGTCCTGTCGGGGAACTGCTCCGCGCCGGTTCCCGCCATAACTGGCGGGCCGCGCATCTGCATTTCATGCTTCGTGCCAAGGGCATGCGCACGAACGTGACGGAAGTGTTCTTCGAGAACACCGAGTATATCGACAACGACGCGGTGTTCGGCGTACGTCGGTCGCTGATCGCCAAGGTCGAGCCCTACAAGGCCGACAAGGCGGGCGATCTGCCGCTCGAGCGCAAGCCGGACGCGATGCTGAAGTTCGACTTCGTGATGGCGCCGGAGGGTTGAGAAGCAACACCGCAGGGGACTTTCGCGATGCTGGACGACAATCTGGACCGGGAGCGCCCTGCGGAGTTCGTCGAGGCGCTGGCAAAGGGTCTGGCAATACTCGAGTGCTTTGATTCCGATCATCCGGAGATGACCCTGAGCGACGTAGCCCGGCGCGTCGGACTTAGCCCGGCCGCCGCGCGACGCAGCCTCATAACGCTCAAGGCGCTGGGCTATGTCGGACAGACGGACAAGCGCTTTCACCTCCGGCCCAAGGTAATGAGCCTTGGTTCCGCTTTCTATTTTTCGGCCCGCGTCGACGAAGTGCTGCAGCCCGAACTGAAGGCACTGGTCGGGAAATTCGGCGATGCTTCCTCGGTCGCGACGCTGGAAGGCCACGACGTTCTCTACATCGCCCACTATTCCGAGCAACGCGCGCGCCGTCCCACTGCGACTGTAGGCGCGCATTATCCCGCTCATGCCACTTCATTGGGTCGTGTCCTGATCGCCGGACTGCCCGACGAGGATCTGGAGCGGTACCTGTCCGAGGTGGAACCGGTGGCGCTGACCCGCAAGACGGTGGTCGACAGGGGCGAACTGCGCAAGATCATGCTGGAGGTGCGCAACCAAGGCTATTCGACCTCCGTGGACCAGCTCGACTACGGCATCACCGCGGTGGCGGTTCCGATTCGCGGGGCGTCGGGGCGGACAATCGCGGCGCTCAACTCCTCCGGCTACAGCGGGCTGGTCACAGCCGAGGAACTCGTAACGAACCGGCTGGAGGCCCTGCGCGAGACGGCCGAAAGGCTCGCTCAGACCATCATGCGCTACCCGGTCCTGGAATCGATCATCGGCGTCCGCTGAGGTCGCAACAGCGCCATCCACAATAGAACCGGCCCTTCGGCGTGGCTCCGCCGAGTTGACAGAACCCGCTTTCCCCGTCACTCTACCACTATCCGAAAAGTTTTTCGCATAGCGAAAACTTGGAGGGGCGAATTGCAGCCCTCGCCGATATGAAGGGCTATCCGTCACTCGATTTTCTTTGGGAGGAGAAATCATGTGCAGACTCTGCGATGAGGGCCGTCCGCAACCGACCTGCGACGAATCAAGGCGCGACTTCCTCAAGGCTTCGGTCATGGTTGGCGCGGCGGCGGCTGCGACGACGCTGCTGTCCTCCACGGCTGCCGGCGCGCAGGAGGCGCCAGCCGGCACGGGCGAGGCGGGCCGCCGCGTGCTCATCAGGGGTGGTCATGTCCTGAGCATGGATTCCGGGGTCGGAGATTTCGCCGAGGCCGACGTGCTTGTCTCAGGCCGCACGATCGAGGCGGTCGGTCCCAATCTCGATGCCGGCGATGCCGAGGTCATCGACGCGACCGGCATGATCGTCATGCCGGGCTTCGTCGATACCCACCACCACCAGTTCGAGACCGCACTGCGCAGCTTCCTGGCCGACGGCATCCTCGTCAACGATGGCAAGCCGCACGGCGCAGTCAATTACTACGAATACATCCTGCAGAAGTTCTCGACGGTCTACCGTCCGCAGGACGTCTACATCAACGAACTCTTCGGCTCGATTGCGCAGCTCGATGCGGGCGTGACGACGGTGATGGACGTCTCGCAGATCCATCATTCGCCCGAGCATTCCGACGCGGTGGTGCAGGCGCTACGAGATGCAGGTCGCCGCTCCGTCTTCGGCTACTTCGAGGGGTGGGGCGACCAGGCAAAATACCCGGGCGACGCGCGCCGCCTGAAGACCGAGCATTTCTCGTCGGACGACCAGTTGCTCACCATGGTCATGGGCGGGGAGATCTACATTCCCGGCTACGAGGAGGCCTGGAAGATCGGCCGCGAGCTGGGCATTCCGGTCGCGCTTCACGTGGTCGGCACGTTCGGCATGGCCCCGACCTTTGACCAGTTGGCGGAAAGCGGCCAGTTCGGCCCGGACAACATCTTCATCCACATGACCGGCATGTCCGACATGGCATGGAAGACGGCGGCCGATGCGGGTTCGCACGTTTCGCTGGCCGTGCCGATCGAGATGGCCATGCGTCACGGCATGCCGCCGATCCAGAAGGCGCTCGATCTCGGCATGCAGCCTTCGCTGTCGAGCGACGTCGAATGCACGATGACGGCGGATCCGTTCACGCAGATGCGCTCGACTTTCACGCTGCAGCGCGCCTTCGTCAACGAACGCGCGCTGGCCGGGGAGGAGAACCTGCCGGACCTGCTCACGTCCCGCGATGTCATCCGGTTCGCCACCCTCGAGGGGGCGAAGGGCCTGAAGCTCGACGGCAAGACGGGATCGCTGACGCCGGGCAAGGAGGCCGACATCATCCTGCTCGACGCCACGGCGATCAACGTCACGCCGCTGAACCACGTGCCCGGCGCGGTGGTGACGCTGATGGACCGCAGCAATGTGGATACGGTCATGGTCGCCGGCAGGCTGCGCAAGTGGAAGGGCAAGCTGCTCGACGTGGACCTACCGAAGCTGCGTGGCGAACTGGAAGCCAGCCGCGACCATCTGTTCGAGGCTGCAGGGGTCGCAAGGGACCTGTTCCGAGCCTGAGCGGACCGAAAAAGGGGCGCGCCGCTCAGCGGACTGGCGCGCCCGTCGAACCGGCATCAACCTGGCCGCCCCCGTACTGGCGTAGCGGATTTTGCGTTGCCGCTATCGCCGCCTTGGGCTATGAAGCGGCCGGGGCGCGCGAGCGCCACCATCCTGCCTTCGCGGGATGCACCCGTAGCTCAGCTGGATAGAGTGCTGCCCTCCGAAGGCAGAGGTCACAGGTTCGAATCCTGTCGGGTGCGCCATCTACCTATATCACCGTGATGTCGATCCCTGAACTTCTCTCAGACGCTTGGGCGTTCGCGGCAAGCCCGCTTGTGGACCCTGCGCGCCGAAACCTATGCCGAACGACGGGGGGCGTCCGGAGGGCGGGTGCCAAGAATGGACTGCCTGGGGAACTGAACTGGCGCGCCTTGATGGCGAAACTTCGAACCAATTGTTCGAGGTCCTGGCCGACTGGAACACCCAGCTAGAGCACCTGAGGCGTAAACCTCCGGTGCCGCCATGTCCCTGACGGATACCTACGGTTCTGCTTCCCAGGATAAGAAAACCCGGCCGGCAAAGCCAAGGCGCAAACGCCCTGCGCCTTTCAGCCTGCGTTTGACGGAAGACGAGCGGACTCGGCTGGCCGCAGAGGCTGCCGGCATGCCGCTCGGCGCTTACATCAAGGCCAAGGCGCTGGATGGAAAGCCGCTGCGCAAGCGCGCGTCCGGCCAGCCACTTGAGGACCGGACCGCGCTTGCGAAAACACTGGCTCTGCTGGGGCGCTCGCGCCTCGCCAGCAACCTCAATCAACTTGCC
>JAEYRU010000208.1 GCA_023435335.1 Pseudomonadota bacterium | reverse complement strand
GCCGTCACGAGACGGAACAATTCGACCCGCTGGGAAGGAGTGAGCGATCCGAGCGGGACTGCGAAGAAGTAGGGCCAGACGTAGATCTCTCCGTCCATGCCGGGCTCCAGGTGGACGTAGCCGGCCTCCAGCACCTCCTCGAGAATCGCCAGTATCTCGTGGCCCTCGCCGTCTCCGGACAGTTCCTTCAGGAACTGGACGGGATCGCCCTCAACATCGCCGAAGGAGATCAGCGTGCCCTCCTCGCCCGTCGCCAGCAGGGGCCGCAATGCCTCGATATCGCCCGCCTTGGTCGCTGCGAGAATACTCTCGCGCAGCAGCCGGACAGGTTCGGGGAGCAGCGAGACGTCGTACTGGACTGTCGGAACCACGGCTGGCTCGGCCGGCGGACGTTCGACAGTCTCCGCATCCTCGTCCGGCTCGGGCGGCTCCGCATCGGCTTCGCCCGAAGGTTCCGGCGCGGGGTTGCCTGGATTGGGGAGTGGAGGCGGAAGGGGCACGGTTGTGACCTCGGGCGTCGCCGGCACGTCCTCCTCCGGGATCTCGCTCAGCGCGAAGGCCGGATCGGCTGCTGCGAGAGCGCCTGCAAGCAAGACTGCAATCGTCGCACATCCGCCAATGGCTTCTCGAATGAGCTTTCTCGCCAAGCCCTAACACTCCTCGCTGCATGACGGACTTCCGCCACTCTTCGTGACGGAACTATAGAGCAAATGGCAAGGGAAGGGGATTCCGAGATGGCGCGGGTTGCACGGAGGCCGTGCAGTGTTGCCGAAGCGCCGCGCCCGCACCACAGACCTAGTGGCGGACGTGTTCTTCCTGGAATTCTCCGGCGATTACCCTCTCGCGCATGCGCTCGAGCATGGCGAGAGCCTCGTCTTCGCCACAGCAACGCACCAGTTCCCCGAAAGCCGTCGCAAGCGCCGCTTCGGCCAGGATTTCCGGCTCGATTCCCCAGGCTGTGCCTTCTGCCCAGGCCTCGTTCTGGCTTTCCAGCGCGGTCAGCCTTTTTTCCTCGCGGATTCTGGCGTCGATTTCGACGAGGCTGCTTGTCATGTCCTCACCCTTGATGGCGGTGCAACGCATCGCCTTGTTAGTCAACCAGGAGATTACCACACGAAGACGCCACCGCACCCCCCCGGCGTCGAAGAAATAAAACTTTAGTTAATTGCCATATTTGGCCGCGAGATCCTTGGTCAGCGTCTCTCCTTCCAGCATAAAGCGCTCGATCGCCTCCACGGCGGACGCGGTGCAGGTTGTGTAGACGCTGTCATAGGAGCGGTAACCGCGGTTGAAGCTGGCAATGAAGCGTGCGCGGCGCGTCGGATCGGGATCCTCCACCCGGATCAGCGCCTCCATCTGCTCGCGCCACGTGCTCTGCGCCTCCCCGCAGAGATTGCGCAGATAGTGCAGCGAGCCGAGCAGTTCAGCCAGCCGCAGCAACTCATCGTCATAAGGCGCGTCGACGGCGCGTGCTGGCGCCGCTGTCGCCAGCACCGCTGCCGCTGCCGCTAGGATGAGGTATTGCCTGCCGCCCATGTGCCCCTTCTGGTCGATGACGTGGCCAGACGCAAGGCAAACCACTCACCGCGCGCGACCGACGTGCCGGAATCGTTAACCCATGTGGCTGCCGTTCACGAACCGGCCAGCAGTTCGCGCGCGATCGCGGCCACGCTGTCGATGATCGGTAGCTTTTCAAGTTCCTCAAGAGTGTACCATCCCGCCGCATCTGCGTCGTCAGCGGCATGCAGCACCCCCTGGGCGCTCTCGCCTCTTAAAACCGTGAGATGGAAAGCCGGAGCGCCCACCGTGGCGGGCTCGATGATCTCGACGGCGTAAGATTGCAGGCCCCCGGTCGAGAGCGAGGTCTCCTCCATCAGTTCGCGCCGGGCCGCCGCTTCCAGCGTTTCGCCGGGTTCCACCCGTCCGCCGGGGAATGCGTAGACACCACGCGACGGCTCGCGTCCACGCCGCACAAGCAACACGCGTCCCTCGCGCACGATTGCGACAGAGACGGCGGCAATATGAGACGCGGTCATGATCGGCTGCATGCGAAGATGCTTGCGCAAAACCTGTATGATTGCGATAGGAAAGTTCAACTGGCGGGTTGGAGTGGGGATCGTGGCCGGTAATACTGCGAATGGGAATACTATTGCACGTCTGTCGGTGACGGGCGTATTCGTGGCGCTCATGGCGCTGACATCGTGCGCCACCCTGGACAAGGAAGAGTGCCAGGCGGTGGACTGGCGTTCCCTTGGGCAGCAGGATGGCGCCGCGGGACGGCCGATGAGCTATGTGGAGCAGCATCGCCAGGCCTGTGCTCGCCACAAGCTGCCGATCCAGGAAGAGCCCTGGCGTGAAGGGTGGACGGTCGGCATCCGCTACTACTGCACCCCGCAGAACGGGTTGAACGTCGGCCGCGACGGCGGCCATTACGCCAATTCCTGCCCCATCGACCTGAAAGCTGGCTTCGAGACCTCGTATCTCGTCGGCAAGCGGCTGTATGATGCTCGCACCGCCTACCAGCGGGCGCAGACAGAACTGAATGAGGCGATGGAAAAGCGCCTGAAGGCCACCACGGATGCCGAAAAGCAGGC
>JAEYRU010000101.1 GCA_023435335.1 Pseudomonadota bacterium | reverse complement strand
GTTGCGAACACACCATCCGGCCCCACGCGTGCGAACTCTTGCCAGCCGACTTCCACTCCCAGCCGAGCGATTCCAGTGCGAAACCGCAGCCTCGATCTCCTTGCTCGGGTGTTGGGGACGGCGGCTCATCGTGGTTACCATGATAGGGGAGTGTTTACATATGTCAACGGAAGGGCGGTAATCGACGGCAACCGAGCTTTGTCATCAATAGGAAAATAATCCTTGACACCGTGACGGTGCTCCTGTAGGGTTCAGTTATCGTCCCAAAATTGCGTCGGCGGGGCCGGCGGGATGCGGCGGCGGTCCTTTCTGCTGGCCGTTGCGGGCCAGGGTTGTTGGGAAGCTTGAAGGCCGGGCGTCGATGGCGCTCCGGCCTTTCTTTTTGGGGTTAGGACGGGGAGGGCCTCCGCCTGCCCCCTCCACCACGCTGCGCGTGGTCCCTTACGGGGCGAGCCGCTTGTCTCGCCCGTCCTTCGGACCCCCGTGAACGGGGGAGGATCAGCGGCGCGGCCGGCCGCGATGCGGGCACGGCTTCTTTCAACCAGGATCATCGGAATGACGCAGAGAAAGTTTGCTAGTGTGGCGGAGCGCCGTGCGGCGCGGCGCAGGCTGTTCGAGGAGTTCGGCGTGCCGCTCGACCTGATGGCGGTCGCCTGCGGGCTGCAGCCCGTGTCCGTGCGCGGCCAGGCGGCCAGGGAAGACTGGAAGGAGACGCTGCGCAGCGGCTCGACCGACGAGCGCGAGGCGGCGATCGCCGCGATGCTGGACGAGATGCTGGCGGAGCTGGAGGCGCTGCCCAAGGACGACGAGACCGGGCGCTACGACAAGCGGCGCATCGATGCCCTGTCGGCCCGGATGCGCATGCTGGAGAAGCTTGCCGAGATCAACGAGACCCGCCGCGCCCGCGGCGAAGAGCAGAAGAAGACGGATGCCGACATCGCCGAAATCCTCAGCCGCATCGACGAGCGCATCGTCGAGCTCGCCCGCGAATTTGCGCGGGAGCTTGTCGGGGATGACGTTCGCGACGCAGCAGGAGATGCTGCGGATCGCGGGCGAGTGGTGGCATGACGCGCGCCCGGCGCAGCGGCCGCTGATTTCCGGCGTGCCGGCCAACTGGCTGGTGTTGGGCGGACGCGGCGCCGGCAAGACGCGGCTGGGGGCCGAATGGGTGAACGCGCATGTGCGCGGCCATCCGCCCTTCGCCGCGACGCGCTACGGCCAGATCGCGCTGGTGGGCGAGACGCTGGCCGACGTGCGCGAGGTGATGATCGACGGGCCGTCCGGCATCATCGCCAGCGCGCGGCGCGACCCGCCGCGCTACGAGCCCTCGCGCCGCAGGCTGGTGTGGGGCAGCGGGGCGGTTGCCTTCCTCGGAGGACCCCGACAGCCTGCGCGGGCCGCAGTTCGACGCGGCCTGGTGCGACGCGCGCACGATCTGGGCGTCCGTCGTGACCGTGATGAGCGCGGGCGGCGCGTTGCTTGGCCTGCCGATGGCGGGCCTGGACAATGGTGCGCTGACCGATTCCGTGCTGCAGGCGGTGACGGCCGTTTCGGGGATCGTCGCCATTTTCGGGCGGCTGAGCGCAACATCGCGCATCGTCTAGGAAGAACGCCGGCCGCGCTGTTCGTTTATTGTTCATTTCACGTTCAGCGCGGCTGCGCTAAAACGGCGGTCATGAAAAAGGCAACACATCTCATAGCGGCAGCTATGCTGCTGGCAGCCACCGCGGCCCCGGCCTCCGCGCTGCCCTTCCTGGCGCAGCCGGCTGCGCCTGCTGCCTCCGCTGTCGTCCAGGTCCAGGCCAACTGCAATGCCGTCGCCCAGCAGATAGCGGCGCAGTATGGCGGCACGCCTGCGAATGTCAGGATGGAGAACCGCGGCGGACGCACTGTCTGCGTCGGAGAGGTGATAGTGCCCGCCCGCGACGGCCAGATGGGCCGCAAGGTGCGGTTCGAGGAACCACTCTAGCCGGTCGAACCGGGTTTGCACGACTATCCGCGAGGGGGGACAGATGCGCATACTGGTGGTGGAAGACGACAAGGACCTCAATCGCCAGATCACCGGGGCGTTGACCGACGCAGGCTATGTCGTCGATCGCGCCTACGACGGCGAGGAAGGACACTTCCTCGGCGACACGGAGCCTTACGACGCGGTGGTGCTCGATATCGGCCTGCCGCAGATGGACGGCATCAGCGTGCTCGAGCGCTGGCGGCGCGATGGCCGCAAAATGCCGGTTCTCATTCTCACCGCCCGTGACCGCTGGAGCGACAAGGTGGCGGGCATCGATGCCGGTGCCGACGACTACGTGACCAAGCCGTTCCACATCGAGGAGGTGCTGGCACGCGTGCGCGCCCTTATCCGCCGCGCGGCCGGACATGCCTCCTCCGAGCTGACCTGCGGGCCGCTGCGCCTCGACATGAAGGCGTCGAAGGCAGACATCGACGGCATGACGCTGAAGCTCACCTCGCATGAGTTCCGGTTGCTGGCCTATCTGATGCACCACATGGACGAGGTCGTTTCGCGCACCGAGCTCGTGGAGCACCTGTACGACCAGGACTTCGACCGCGACTCGAACACGATCGAGGTGTTCGTCGGCCGCCTGCGTAAGAAGATGGGCGTCGACCTGATCGAGACCGTGCGCGGGATGGGCTACCGGATGCGCGAGCCGCAGGCGTGACAATACCCGATCCAAAGCCAGCCCTTGCGAACGCATAAGCCGATGCGGATGCCTTTCTTCTGGCCCCGCTCACTCACATTCCGCGTCATCGCCTTTTCGACGGTCTGGGCCGTCGTGGCCCTGATTGTCATCGCCTCGGTCATTTCGACGCTGTTCCGCCAGGCCAGTGAGCGCGGCTTCGAGAGCCTGCTGTCGGCGCATCTGTTCAACCTCATCAGTTCCGTCAGCGTGACGCAGAGCGGTTTCCTCGTCGGAAGCCCGAATCTGGGCGACTTGCGCTTCGTGCAGCCCGGCTCGGGCTGGTACTGGTCGGTAGAGCCCGTTTCAGACAATGTGCGTGGGGAACTGAGTTCGCTCTCCCTGACGGATCCGATTGCTCCGCGGCCGACCGAAGCCGTTCCTTTTGATCCGAGCTTCCAGCGCCGCTACCTCACGGATGGGCCGAACGGGCAACTGCTGGAAGTGCTGGAAAGCGAGTTCCTGCTCGACGACGAGGATCGTGTCGCCCGCTTCCGCATGATCGGCAACCGCACCGAATTCGAGGCCGAGATTGCCGCATTCAACCGGCAGCTCTACGCCTATCTTGCGCTCTTCGGCCTGGGAATGATCGCGATCAACGCCGTCGCGATAATGCTGGGGCTCGGACCGCTAGCCCGCGTCGGCCGCGCTCTTGCCGAGATACGCGAGGGTGCCACGCAGCGGCTCGACGGCGAATTCCCCACGGAGATCGCGCCCCTGGCCGAGGAGACCAACGCGCTCATCGACAGCAACCGGCGCATTGTGGAGAGGGCGCGGACGCAGGTCGGCAACCTCGCGCATTCACTGAAGACGCCGCTGGCCGTGCTGCTCAACGAGGGCAGGGCAATCGGCGACGGCGAGGGCAGGCTGATCGTGGAACAGGCCACCGCCATGCAGCAGCAGGTCGAGCATTACCTGCAGCGGGCGCGTATCGCCGCCCAGCGCGAAAGCGTGGTCTTCCGAACGCCGGTCAACCCTCTGATGGAGCGCATGGTGCGCGTGGTCCAGAAGCTGGGACCGGACAAGCGGCTTTCGCTTTCGCTTCCGCCTGCGGAAATCGTCTTCGCCGGTGAGAAGGAAGACCTGGAAGAGATCACCGGAAACCTGCTCGAAAACGCCATGAAATGGTCGCGCGCCAAGGTCCGCGTACGGGTGGGACTGCCGGCGACCGACGATGCGGGTTCGCCGCACTTTACGCTTGCGGTCGAGGATGACGGGCCGGGCATCCCGGAGGAAAAGGCGCGCGAGGCGCTTGAACGCGGGCGACGTTTGGACGAGACGAAGCCGGGAACCGGCCTCGGCCTCGCAATCGTGTCGGACCTCGTGAAAGAGTACGGCGGCAAGCTCGAGCTTGGCCGATCCGACCTTGGAGGCCTGAAGGCTTCGGTAACGCTACGGCGCACGGTGACTTGAGCCTTGCGCGGCCACACGCGAATTTGTAGGGCGGCGGGCCCAATTTCGGTCAAATATGCCGGCTAGCGCAAAACGACGTTCGAAGGGATTGGCTCACGTGACAGCTGGAAAGACGCGACTCGCGATACTCGCCGCGGCACTTGCGCTGGGCGGATGCTCGGCGACCGGCGGCGGCGCATCGAGCGGTTCCGTGATCGGCCGGTTTGCACCCGGCAACGGTGAGACGGGAAATCGCGCGTCCCAGTCCATCGTCGCGGCCATGGGGGAAGGTTTGGTCGGCGGGGCGTTTTCGCCGCCGCTGGGCGAGCGCGACCGGCTGCGCGCCCTGGAAGCGGAGTATCGCGCGCTCGAGTACGGGGCTGCCGGGCAGGGGGTCGCCTGGAAGAGTGACAAGGGTGCGCCCTCCGGCGAAGTCGTCGCCTACCAGCCCTACCGCGTCGGCTCTCAGGATTGCCGCCAGTACACGCACACAGTCGTCTCGGGCAGCGAGTCGCGCAGCATGCGCGGCACTGCGTGCCGCAACGCGGACGGAAGCTGGACGCCGCTCGGTTAGGCTGAGTTCTCGAATTCACCCGCGTTTGCCCTGGATCAATGCCATTTGGTCGCAAGCCCTGCCATTGGCAGCCCGGACCAGCACAGCTATTTGAGGTGCCATGTTCTTCTGGTTAATCGCGGCGCTCCTGACGCTTGGCGCAAGCGCGGCCGTCCTGTGGCCGTTCCTGCGCGGCGGAGCGCGCGACCTGCCGGCACCGGCGGAGCACGACCTGGAAGTCTACCGCGATCAGTTGAGCGAGATCGAGCGCGACGCCGCTAACGGCTTGGTTGGTCCCGCTGAAGCTGCGGAAGCGCGTGCCGAGATCGGACGCCGCATCCTGCGCGCCGCCGATGGCGGGGTAGGCGCCTCCGGCGGACCATCGGGACGGCTGGGAAAATCGGTCGTGACGGCCGCCGTGCTAGCCGTTCCGCTGCTTGGTTGGGCCGCATATGCGGTGCTGGGCTCTCCCGGTATGCCCGATCAGCGGCTCGAAAGCCGTCTGGCGAAGAATCCGGCGGAAAGCTCGCTCGAGGAACTGGTGACCCGGGCGGAGCAGCACCTGCGGGAGAATCCCGAGGACGGCCGCGGTTGGGAGGTCCTGGCGCCGATCTACTTGCGCATGGGCCGCAGCGAGGAGGCAGCCGTCGCGTTCCGCAACGCGATCCGCCTCAACGGCCCGTCGGCCGCGCGCGAAGCGGGAATGGGCGAAGCGCTGACGTCCGCGTCCGGCGGGATGGTTACGACGGAAGCGCAGGCCGCCTTCGAGCGTGCACTTGCCATCGAGCCGAACGATCCGCGCCCGAACTTCTTCCTGGCCCTCGGGCTCGCCCAGGAGGGCAGGGCCGGTGAGGCGCGTGAAATCTGGGCCCGGATGGCCGAAAGGCTGCCGGAGGATTCGCCTTGGCGCGGCGCTGCCGAACAGGCGGCGGCGCGTGTCAGCGGCGTCGAACAAGCGCCTTCCACCGCAGCAGTGAGCGGCGATCCGGCCGGCCCTTCGCGCGAGGACATGGAAGCCGCGGCAGAGATGACGCCGGGAGACCGGGCGGCGATGATCGAAGGCATGGTGGAGCAACTCGATGCGCGCCTGAGGGATAACCCGACCGACGCGCTGGGATGGCAGCGGCTGGTGCAGTCCTACCAGGTGCTGGGCCGCGCCGACGATGCAAGGGAAGCACTTGCGCGCGGCGTCGAGGGCCTCGGCGCGGGCACGCCGGCTGCGGACGAGTTGGTACGGTTTGCCGAGGCGCTTGGAATCACGGAGACGAAACAGCCATGACCCGCAAGCAGAAGCGCCTTTCGGTAATCGCGGGCGCACTGGCCTTTCTGGGAGCGGCGACCGGGCTCACCTTCTATGCGCTCGGCCAGAAGACTTCCTATTTCTACATGCCGGCGGACCTGCTTGCCGCAAGCGTGGCGCCGGGCGAACGCATCAGGCTCGGAGGATTGGTGGAGAAGGACTCCATCCTGCGCGGTCAGGGCCTGGAAGTGTCGTTCGCTGTTACCGATACGCAGGAAACGGTAAAAGTGCGCTATTCGGGGATCCTGCCCGACCTGTTTCGCGAGGAGCAGGGCGTCGTCACGGAAGGAACCTTCGGCGCCGACGGCATCTTCGTAGCTGACAGCGTACTGGCCAAGCATGACGAGACCTACATGCCCAAGGAAGTCGCCGACAGCCTGAAGGAGCAGGGCGTATGGCAGGAGAACTAAAGGAGCGTCGCGCGCAATGACGGTCGAGCTCGGCCATTTCGCCCTGGTGCTGGCGCTGGCCCTGGCGCTGGTTCAGTCCACCGCGCCGCTCGTCGGTGCGAGGCTCGGCCATGCGCGCCTGATGGCGATCGGCGAGCCGGCGGCGGTCGCTGGATTCCTGCTGATTTCCCTGTCGTTCGCCGCGCTGGTCGCGGCCTATGTGGGCTCCGATTTCTCGGTCGCGAACGTGTGGGAGAATTCGCACTCGGCGAAGCCCATGCTCTACAAGATCACAGGCACCTGGGGCAACCACGAGGGCTCCATGCTGCTGTGGGTGCTGATCCTGGCGCTGTTCGGCGCGGCCGTCGCGCTCGGCGGGCGCAACCTTCCGGCGAGCCTGCGCGCCAACGTGCTGGCCGTGCAGGGCATGATCGGCGTGGCCTTCCTGCTTTTCATCCTGATAACCTCGAACCCCTTCACACGGCTCGATCCGGCGCCAATCGAGGGGCGCGACCTGAACCCAATCCTGCAGGACGTGGGCCTCGCGATCCACCCGCCGCTCCTTTATCTCGGCTACGTCGGCTTCTCGATCAGCTTCGCCTTCGCGGTTGCCGCGCTGATCGAGGGACGCATCGACGCCGCATGGGCGCGCTGGGTGCGGCCGTGGACGCTGCTGGCATGGGTATTCCTGACCGGCGGCATCGCGATGGGCTCCTACTGGGCCTATTACGAGCTCGGCTGGGGCGGTTTCTGGTTCTGGGATCCGGTGGAGAACGCCTCGTTCCTGCCGTGGCTGGCCGGAACGGCGCTGCTTCATTCGGCGATCGTGATGGAGAAGCGCTCGGCGCTTAAGATCTGGACGATCCTGCTTGCCATCCTAACCTTCTCCCTGTCGCTGCTGGGTACGTTCCTCGTGCGCTCCGGTGTGCTGACCTCGGTGCACGCCTTCGCCACCGATCCGGCGCGCGGGATGTTTATTCTGCTGATCCTGATGGCGTTCATCGGCGGCGCGCTGGCGCTGTTCGCCCTGCGCGCGCAAAAGCTCGCCGCGGGCGGGCTGTTTCACCCGGTCTCGCGCGAGGGCGCGCTGGTCCTCAACAACCTCTTCCTCTCGACTGCGACGGCCACCGTGCTGATAGGCACGCTGTACCCGCTCGTCGTGGAAGCCTTCACGGGCGACAAGATCTCGGTGGGCGCGCCCTTCTTTAACCTTACCTTCGGCCCGTTAATGGTGCCGCTGCTGATGGTGGTGCCGTTCGGGCCGCTTCTCGCCTGGAAGCGCGGCGACCTTGCAGCGGTTTCACAGCGCTTGTTCGCGGCCTTCGGGGGCGCACTCATGGTGACGGTGCTCGCCTGGCTCTTCGTCGACCGCGCCGGCGTCTTCGCCGCGCTCGGCATTGGCCTATCCGCCTGGCTGGTGCTCGGCGCCATCACCGACCTCGCGTTGAAATCAGGTTTGCCGGGCGTGCCCACGGGTGTTGCGTTGAAGCGCTTGGCAGGCCTGCCGCGCTCCGTATACGGCACCGCGCTGGCGCACGCCGGCCTCGGCCTCACGCTGCTCGGCATCGTCGGCGTGAGCGCGCTCGAAGTGGAGCGTTTCGTATCCCTCAAACCGGGCGAAACCATGCAGGTCGCCGGTTATTCGCTGCGCTTCGAGGGACTGGAGCCCTATCGCGGAGCGAACTTCACCGAAGATCGCGGCCGCTTTTCCCTGACCGACGAAGGCAGGCGCGACCTTGGCGAAATCGTCTCGTCAAAGCGCGTCTACACGGCTCGACAGATGCCGACGACGGAGGCGGGCATACGCACCTTCGGCTTCAGCCAGCTCTACGTCTCGCTGGGCGACCCAACCGCCGACGGCGGCATCGTCGTGCGTGCCTGGTGGAAGCCGCTGGTTACTCTGATCTGGCTGGGGCCGGTACTCATGATGGTTGGCGGCACACTGTCGCTGCTCGACCGGCGCCTGCGCATCGGCGCCCCGGCGCGCCGCCGCATCCGGCAGGCTTCACCGGAGCCGGCCGAGTGAAAGGGATCAGGATTGCAGCGCTGGCTGTTGCGCTGGCCGCTGTGCCGGCATCGGCTCTGGCCGTCCAGCCGAACGAGGTGCTGGCCGACCCTGCGCTCGAGGCGCGCGCCCGGGCGATCTCGGCCGAACTGCGCTGCATGGTCTGCCAGAACCAGTCGATCGACGATTCCGACGCCGAACTCGCGCGCGACCTGCGCGTCATCGTGCGCGAGAGGCTGTCGGCCGGCGATACGGACCAGGCGGTCATGGATTTCGTCGTAGCGCGCTATGGTGAGTTCGTGCTTCTCAAGCCGCAGTTCAATGCGCGCAACGCGCTGCTGTGGTCGGCACCGTTTGCGATTCTCCTACTCGGAGGACTTCTCGTTGTCCGCAGATGGCGCCGGCCCACCCGTGAACAGCCTGCCCTGTTGAGCGGGACGGAGGAGCAGCGGCTCAAGGACATCCTCGGCGAATAGCGCCTCTCCCGACTGTCTACATTACGAAATTTTCATCTGCCGGAAATGGCGGCGTAATGTGGCCTTTCCTATCTCTGCACCCGACGATGGTTCACGATCCCATCAGAGAGGACAGCAAGAGATGGAAACCAACAACAATCCGAATTCCTCCAGGACACGCACGCGTCTGATGGCCGCGGTGGCATCGATTGCGATCGCCGGCGCCGTCGGTTTCGGCGCGGTGGCGACCGGGACGGCGCCCGTGCTCGCCGAAGCTGTGCGCGTGGAATCCCAGCAGCAACAGCCCGGCTTCGCCGATATCGTCGAGCGCGTCTCGCCGGCGGTCGTCAGCGTGCGCGTTTCGGCCAAGGTCGCTCCGGTGAACGAACGCGGGCCGGGCTTCTCGTTCAATTTCCCGGGTTTTGACGACCTCCCGCGCGACCATCCGCTGAACCGCTTCTTCCGCGAGTTCCGCGGCGAGCAGAGTCCGCAGTATGATCGCCGTTTCGGCGAGCGCCAGCGTCCCGACCGGGCGCGGCCTGTCTCCCAGGGCTCCGGCTTCTTCATCTCGGAAGACGGTTACCTGGTCACCAACAACCATGTGGTCGACGGCGGCGCCGAGTTCATCGTCGTGATGGATGACGGCACTGAGTTGAGCGCGACTCTTGTAGGCACCGATCCGCGCACCGATCTCGCCGTTCTGAAGGTCGAGGAAGAGCGCAAGTTCACCTATGTGGCCTTCGCCGAGAACGGCCAGGTCCGCGTCGGCGACTGGGTTGTAGCCGTGGGCAATCCGTTTGGCCTCGGCGGCACCGTGACCGCCGGCATCGTTTCGGCCCGCGGCCGCGACATCGGCGCCGGACCCTATGACGACTTCATCCAGATCGACGCCGCGGTGAACCGCGGCAACTCCGGCGGCCCCGCCTTCAACCTGAACGGCGAGGTGGTCGGTGTGAACACGGCCATCTTCTCCCCGTCCGGCGGCAATGTCGGCATCGCCTTCGCGATTCCCGCGACGACCGCGCGCGATGTCGTCAAGCGCCTGATCGAGACCGGCGCCGTGGAGCGCGGCTGGCTTGGGGTCCAGATCCAGCCGGTGACCAGGGATATCGCCGAATCGCTTGGGCTCGAAGGTGCGCGCGGCGCGCTCATCAGCGAGGCGCAGGCGGGCGGCCCGGCCCGGGACGCCGGCATCCGCGCAGGCGACGTCATCACGAAGGTGGACGGCAAGGACATCTCGTCTCCGCGCGACCTCGCCCGCCTTATCGGCGGCATGGATCCGGGCACTGACGTCGAGGTCACCCTCTGGCGCAGCGGCTCGACCGAGACGCTGAAGGTCAAGCTCGGCGAGCTTCCCGGGGCTGAGCAGGTGGCCGCGTCCGTGACGCCGGACGCACCGGCTGCCGACGTGCTCGGCAGTTTCGGCCTGACGGTGACGCCCGCCGAGGACGGCAACGGCCTCGTGGTCACCGCGGTCGATCCCGACGGCGATGCGGCCGAGCGCGGTATCCAGGCGGGCGACGTGATCGTCGCCGTGAATTCGCGCGAGGTGAAGAGCGCCGCCGACATGCAGAAAGCGGTCGGCGAGGCCACGAGTTCCGGCCGCAAGGCCGTGCTGCTTCAGGTCATGCGCGACGACACCAACCGCTTCGTGGCCCTTCCGGTCGCTCGCGGCTGACCAAGACCACTGCTGTTCCCTCAGGGCGGCGGTCCAGACCGGCCGCCCTGGGGCCGCAACGGGATCGGCGCGATCGTAATGCGTTCCGCCCGATTCCGGCGGCAGCGGGGGGCGGGGGCTTCCCCGCTGCCGCGCCCGCGTTTCGACAAAAAAAACGCGCGCGGACCGCGGCTGGTTATGAAGTATAACGTCTCCATGAAGATTCTGGTGATCGAGGACGACCGCGAGGCGGCCGAATACATTCAGAAGGCCTTCGCCGAGGTGGGCCATACCGTTCACGTAGCCGCCGACGGAGAGGCCGGCTTCTCCGTCGCCGATGGCGGCACCTATGATGTGCTGGTCGTCGACCGCATGCTGCCGCGCCGCGACGGCCTTTCGGTGATCGCGGAATTGCGGGCGCGCGGAAACCGCACCCCGGCCCTGATCCTCTCGGCGCTTGGCGAGGTTGACGATCGCGTGACCGGCCTGCGCGCGGGCGGCGATGACTATCTCACCAAGCCTTACGCCTTCTCCGAACTCCTGGCGCGGGTCGAGGCGCTCGACCGGCGCGGCCACGCAAAGGATGCCGAGACTGTGTACAAGGTCGGCGACCTCGAACTCGACCGGCTGTCGCACACGGTCCGTCGCGCGGGCCGGGAAATCATCCTGCAGCCGCGCGAGTTCCGGCTGCTTGAATACCTGATGCGCCACGCCGGCCAGGTGG
>JAEYRU010000286.1 GCA_023435335.1 Pseudomonadota bacterium | reverse complement strand
GGGTCGGCTGAAGTCTCGCTTGCCGGTTACGGGTTCCGCTGGCTCCGCCTGCGGCGGTCCACAGAGAGCCAGGCCGACTAGCCGTCAAACATAACGTTTGGGCCCTTGGGAAATGGCGGAGAGGGAGGGATTCGAACCCCCGATACCCTTGCGAGTATGCCGCATTTCGAGTGCGGTGCTTTCAACCACTCAGCCACCTCTCCGGGGCGTGGTCGGCCCCTTGGGCCGGGCGCACACATAACGACTGATCTCCCGCGATACAAGGGGGTTTCGCCCCTGCGGAGTGCGGAGTGCCGTTGCGCGGGGCGGCGGCGCTCGCGGCATTCGCGCCGGGCATTTCCCCTCGGCCCGAATGTGGATATGGTGCAGCCGCCGTCCACTGTCGGGGCCACCTTGGGGGAATGAACATGACAAGCTTGTCCGCCGCCCAGCCGGGGCTTCGGCGCATCCTGCCGGCGCTCGCGCTGCTGCTCCTCATGCCGCTGCTTTCGGGCTGCGGCTTCAACACGATCCCCACCAACGAGGAACGCGCCAAGGCTGCCTGGAGCGAGGTGCTCAACCAGTACCAGCGGCGCGCCGACCTGATCCCGAACCTGGTGGAAACGGTGAAGGCCTACGCCGCGCATGAGCGCGAGGTGCTCGAATCGGTGGTGCAGGCGCGCGCCCAGGCGACGCAGGTGCAGCTTCCGCCCAACGCGCTCGACAATCCGGAAGCATTCCGCGCCTTCCAGGAAGGACAGGCGGGGCTGACCGGAGCGTTGTCGCGACTGCTCGCCGTGGTGGAGAATTATCCCGACCTCAAGGCCAATCAGAATTTCCTGGCCCTGCAGGCGCAGCTCGAGGGGACCGAGAACCGCATCGCGGTCGCGCGGCGCGACTATATCGAGGCCGTGCGGGTCTACAACACGTCGCTGCGCACCTTCCCGTCGCTGCTGTGGGCCAACCTCTGGTTCACCGACAACGAGCCGTTCCAGACCTTCAGCGTGCCCGAGGACAAGATCGAGGCGCCGCAGGTGAATTTCGGCAGCGGCGGCTGAGGCCGGAGCCCTCCGATGATTGGCGGACATTTCAGACGGGGCGTCAGGCTCGGGGCCGTTCTCGCGGCCTTTCTGCTGCTGGTCGTTCCGTTGTCCGCGTTCGCCCAGTCGTTGCCCGCCCTGACGGGCCGCGTCGTCGACAATGCCGGCATCATCGACGCCTCGACCGAAGCCGGCCTGGTCGCCCGGCTCGAGGCTTTCGAGCAGCGATCGTCCGACCAGATCGTCGTCGCGACGATCCAGAACCTTGGCGGCGAGGCGATCGAACCCTATGCCAACCGGCTGTTCCGCGCCTGGGGGCTCGGCCAGGCGGGCGAGGACAACGGCATCCTGCTGCTGGTCGCGGTCGACGACCGCAGCATGCGCATCGAGGTGGGCTACGGCCTCGAAGGCACGCTCACCGACCTGCATTCCAAGCTGATCATCGAAAACACGATGGTGCCCGCCTTCCGCGCCGGCGATTTTTCCGGCGGCATATCGCGGGCGGTCGACGACATGATCATGGTTCTGGAAGGCAACGCGGCGGAACTCGAGGCGCGGGCGGAGCGCAACCAGCAGAGCGATCCGTTCATCCCGCTGCTTCCGCTGCTTTTCATCATCCTGTGGGTCTCGGTGTTCGGCGGCGCCATCCTGACGGCAATCCTGGTCCCCCGCTACGGCCGGAAGATCGGGCCGAAGCGCTATCGCTGGCTCGGCATGGACTGGGACTTCAACAGCCGCGACGGGGGCTCGAGCAGCGGCTCCAGCGGGTCGAGCTGGTCGTCGGGAAGCAGCAGCGGCGGCGGGTTCTCCGGCGGGGGAGGCTCGTCGGGCGGCGGCGGCGCCTCGGGGCGCTGGTAGGGGAAGCCGATGGCACGCACTTTCAGCCCCGACGAGCACGAGCGCGTCGCCCAGGCGATCCGCGTTGCGGAAACGAAGACGTCCGGCGAGATCATCTGCGTGCTGGCGCGCCAGAGCGACGACTATTTCCATCCCGCCGCCTTCCTGCTCACCGTCGGCGTGCTGCTCGCCAGCTTCGCCGCGGCCCTGCTGCTGGATTACCTCTGGATCTCCATCCGACCCTGGCAGCTGGTCGCGGTCCAGGCGGCCGCGCTCGCCGCGGCACTTGGGCTCATCGCCGTCTTCCCGGCGCTGCGAATCCATTTCGTGCCGCGCCGCCTGCTCCAACTGCGTGCGCACCGCAACGCCGTCAGCCAGTTCCTCGCGAGCGACATCCACGTCACGGAGGGCCGCACAGGCGTGCTCATCTTCGTTTCGCTGGCGGAGCGCCATGCCGAGGTGATCGCGGACGCCGGCATCAACGCGCGCGTGCCGCCGGAGCGCTGGGACGAGATCGTGGCCGGCCTGGTCGGGCACGCGGCGGCCGGAAGGCTGGTAGAAGGCTTCGAGGGCGCGATCGCGGCAAGCGGGGAACTGCTGGCGCGGGAATTCCCGCGACAGGCCGGCGACGTCAACGAGCTTGCCGACAGGCTGGTCGAGATCTGAGTCCTAGACGGCCGCCGGCGGATCCTGGCGGGCCACGACGGACAGGTAGGCCTCGTAAAGTTCCTGCCTGACCGAGCGCTTCGGCTTCGGGCCGCCGAGATGGTCGGCACGCAACTCTTCCATGAAGGCGTCCCACATCTCCGGCCCGCCTTCCTCCAGCAGTTGGGCGCGGATCGACAGCGCCTCCGTCACCGGCAGCCATTTGCGGCCCCAGGCGCCGATCATGGCGAAGACGGGCAGCAGCTCGATGCCTTTCTCGGTGAGGCTGTAGATCGCCTTCTGCTTGTGACTGGGGTCATCGGCCCTGGACACGACGCCCTCCTCGAGCAGCCGGCGCAGACGGTCGGCGAGGATATTGGAGGCGATGCCCTCCTCGTTCTGCGTCAGCAGCTCGCGGAAATGCCGCCGGTTGCCGAACATCATGTCACGCACGACGATAAGGCTCCATTTGTCGCCCAGCACCTCGAGCGTGAGGTTGATGGGGCACCCCGAGCGATGAGCGGCGTCCATTCTTTCCCGCATCTCCAGAAAACCGGTTGCAAATTGAAATCAGTTATGCAAGTCTGCAACTGGTTGCATTGTGCAATCGCTATTGCATGAGGTCAAGGGAGATGACGGGATGAGAACCGACGCCCCAATAACCATCACGCCGATCCTCGTCGCCGACCTGCATGTCGAGGGCGAGCTGATGCCGGTCTACGTGCACGTCATCGATCATCCCGAGGCGCGCATACTGGTCGACACCGGGATGACGGAACTCCACCCGGCGGTGGTGGCCGCCTTCGATCCCCGCCTCTATCCGCTGAACCGGCAGGACTTCGACATCTCCGGCATAGACATCGTGGTCAACACGCATCTGCATGCCGATCATTGCGGCGGCAACCACCTCTTCGCGGGCAAGCCGATCTATGTGCAGCGCCGAGAACTCGACGACGCGCACAGCGACGAGGCCGAATATCCCATCCGCGAGTGGGTCGACGCGCCCGGCGTGCGCTATGTGCCGGTCGAGGGCGAACACCAACTGGTTCCGGGAATCCGGCTCGTTCCGGCCCCGGGCCACACGGCCGGCATGCAGGTCGTCTTGGTGGAGACCGGCGGGCGCCCCATCGTCGTCGGCGGCGACGTAGCGGTCTGGTTCGGCGAGCTCGACGAGCCGCAGAGCGAAGGCCAGCTGCGCGTGCTCGCAATGAACCCCGAGCTGGTCTGGCTCGCCCACGAGCGCGAGCCATGGCGGCCGCAGGATAGAGGCGGCGAGCAGCATTCTTGAGGAGAACCGGACATGGCCAGGCTTGTTTTCGGAATGAACGTGTCGCTGGACGGCTACGTCGACCATATGAGGTTTGCCCCTGACCCGACGCTCTTCCGACACTTCATCGGGGAAGCCGAGCGGCAGTCGGGCAGCCTCTACGGCCGCACGCTGTACGAGCTCATGCGCTACTGGGACGACGATCATCCCGACTGGGAACCGGACGGAGCGGCCTTCGCCGCCGCCTGGCGCAGACAGCCGAAATGGGTCGTCTCGCGCAC
>JAEYRU010000246.1 GCA_023435335.1 Pseudomonadota bacterium | reverse complement strand
GAATCCCCTTTCCGGACCTCCGGCTTTCCGCCCGGGAAAGTCATGGGGATTGCTCTTGCGCGCCTTTGAAGCTATTGGGTGAACGAAGCTGCGGAACACAGCCTGTATACAGGCGTGGCCCGGCGGGGCAAGCGACCGAATGTCGTGCGCTTTTCCGATCAGTCACCAGTCCTACACCAGGGAGGTCATCGTACCCATGAATCTCGATCAGAAACTCAAGCAGGCCGGTAATACGGTCAAAATGCTGCGCAACTCCAAGATCGGCGCCTATGTGTATCCGGTTGTGGCTCCGGAGTTCGCCAACTGGCGCGACGAACAGCGTGCCTGGCGCGAAAGCGCGGTGCTGTTCGATCAGTCGCACCACATGGCCGAACTCCTCGTCGAGGGTCCGGATGCCGAGAAGCTGCTCAGCTATCTAGCGATCAACTCGTTCAAGAACTTCACGCCCGGCAAGGCCAAGCACTTCGTGCCGGTCACCCCTGAGGGGTATGTAATCGGTGACGTGATCATCTTCCGCGAGAGCGACACCGAGTTCAACCTGGTTGGCCGCGCGCCGACGGTGAGCTGGGTGCAGTATCATGCCGAAACCGGCAACTATGACGTAAAGCTGACCGAAGACCCACGCTCGCCCTCGCGCCCGCAGGGCAAGCCGGTTGTGCGCCGCCACTACCGTTTCCAGGTTCAGGGCCCGAACGCTCCGGCGATCCTCGAGAAGCTCAACGGCGGCCCGGTCCCTGAGATCAAGTTCTTCAACATGGACTGGATCAACGTCGCCGGTAAGAAGGTCCGCGCCCTGCGCCACGGCATGGCTGGCGTCCCCGGGCTCGAGCTTTACGGCCCGTATGAAGACTACGACATGATCCGCGACGCGATCCTCGCCGCTGGCGAGGAGCACGGCCTCGTTGCCGTCGGTTCGCGGGCCTATGCGACCAACACCCTCGAATCGGGCTGGATTCCCTCGCCGCTGCCGGCGATCTACACCGGCGAGTCCATGAAGGGCTATCGCGAGTGGCTGACGGACAAGTCCTATGAGGCGACCGGCGCCATCGGCGGATCCTACGAGTCCGACAACATTGAGGACTACTACCTGACCCCGTGGGATCTCGGCTACGACTTCTACATCAAGTTCGACCACGACTTCATCGGCCGCGAGGCGCTGGAGAAGATGGCCGACAAGCCGCATCGCCGCAAAGTCACCTTCGAGTGGAATCCCGAGGACTGCATTGCGGCCTATGCCACCATGTTCGAGGACGGCCTGAACGCCAAGTTCATGGACCTGCCGCTGTCGAACTACGCCTCGTCGAGCTACGACAAGATCCTGAAGGACGGCAAGCTGGTCGGCATGTCCATGTTCGCCGGCTACAGCTACAACGAGCGCCGCATGCTCTCGCTCGGAACTGTGGACGCCGATATCAAGGAAGGCGACGTGCTGACCCTGGTGTGGGGCGAGCCGAATGGCGGTACCGAAAAGACCACCGTGGAGCCGTCGCGGCAGATCGACATCCGCGTCAAGGTTTCGCCGGTGCCGTACTCGCGCGACGCGCGCGAGAGCTATGTGGACAGCTGGCGCACCAAGAAGACCGCCTGACCATAACAGGAAGCGCCGGCATTGCCGGCGCTTCCTGCACCTTTGAGAGAGCGCCCGCCGGACCCGCGCTACCCTCAGGGCGATGATCGGGCACAGTCGCCCTCCAAGTCGGCCTGGCCGGCACGGCTTCTCGCTCATTGACCGCAGCGAACTACGAACTGCGAAGTCAGCAACCCTTCAGAACCGTGTCTTCCGGTGGGGCGGCTGCACCGAACGATTTCATTGTGTGAAATAGGCGCTATTCTGAGCGACCTGCGCGAGCAGGCGGCATACGATGCTGGCCAGGAGGCAGCCAGGTTATGTCCAGGCGAGGCATGACGCATGGCTGTTTGTGGAGGGGCTTTATGCCGGACGATTAATTCGCGTCGGCAGGGTCGCGGAATACCCGGCTAGGGCCTGATCCGTGGGAGGAAACAACATGGAAGCTGCCATGAAGGTAGCGGGAACTGATGTCACGAGGAAATCGTCTCAGGAGAAGCGTTGCCGAACCAACTCGCGACGCGGGCTGACGGATCTTTCCGGCTATTCGTATCCCCCGGTCGAAGCTGCCTGCCGCGTGCTGGAGGTACTGCGCACCGTCAACGAACTCAGGATCGCGACGGTGAACGCCATCCACGACAGCACCGGCATACCTCGGCCGACTGTCGTGAGGATGCTCGAAACGCTAATGGCCGAGGGATACGTGGCACGCGACAACATGTGCGGGGGCTACAGGGTCACGCACAACGTCCAGGACCTGTCCTCGGGATACGATCGCGTCAGCCGTGTCATCGAGATCGCACGGCCGTTCTGCATCGACCTTACGCGCAAGATCAACTGGCCGATCGGCCTCGGCGTCACCGATGGAGACGCGATCTCGATCCAGTTCTGGACAGGGACCATCAGCCCTTGGGCCCACACAAACACGGTGCTGGGGTTGCGGCCCGACTTCTATCATTCGGCAATGGGCAGAGCCTACCTCGCCTTCTGCGGAGAGGAAGAGCGCGAGCGGCGGATCGAGAGCCTGGTCCATGAATCCGGCGTCCCGCTCAGCGACCAGGAAAAGCGCAGCTTTCGCACGGTGATCGAACGGGCGCGCATCGACGGGTTTGCGATCCGCAATCCCAAGACGCCGCCGTTCCAGACCACGACCATCGGGATGCCATTGCGTGAAGAGGGCATCGTGCGTGCGCTGGTTTCGCTTAGCGTCTACCGCAGCGCCGTGAGGGCACAGGATCTGCACGAAAGGATCATCGGCCCTCTCAAGGGGACCATCGCCAAGATCGAGGCAGCGCTGGACTTCATGAACGACGGCAATTCGGAACCCGTGGGCGAGCGGCCAAGCGTTGAACTGGGATTCTAGCGGCCATCCGCCGGCAGTGGGCAAGCCAGCATCTCGAGAAGACCTGGCTTGCACCTGCGGCGGGTGAACTATGGCACGAGTCAATGGCCGGCTGGCTCCGCAGCCTGGCCCAAACACCCGGAGAGATGATCCAGAATGTCCGAGACCAGGGCGCCCCTCGTCGACGCACACCTTCACCTTTGGCGCAAGGACCATCCACTGACCGACACCGCATGGCACGCGCCGGTCACGGATGCGCTTATCGAAGACTACATCAAGCTGATGGACGCGCACGGCGTCATTTTCGGGGTCGTGGCCGCAGCGTCCATTTTTGGTGAGTATAACGACTACGTCCGCCAGTCGGTCAGGATGCATCCGCGGCTGCGTGCTACCGCCCTGCTCTCCCCCAGGACGGACATTCGCCAGCTCGAGCAGATGAAGGCCGACGGGTTCGTCGGCGTGCGGCTGATGTGGGCTTTCAGCGACACGGTTCCCGAACTCGACAGCGGCGATTACCGCATGTTCCTGCGCCGGCTGGCCGACATCGGCTGGCATGTGCACCTTGTCGATCAGCCCGAGCGCTTCCCGGCGACGATCAGGGCGGTGGAACGCTCCGGGGCCAGGCTGGTGATCGATCACATGGGCGACCTCCAGGTTCCGGACGGGATCAACAATCCTGCGTTCAAGGAAATCCTGGCGGCGGTGGATCGCGGAAACACCTGGGTCAAGGTGTCGTGCAAGTTCCGCTTCAAGCCCCCGGAGAAGGCGGATCCCTTCGCCGAGCAGTTGTTGCGCGTCGGCGGGGACGACCGCATCCTCTGGGGCAGCGACTGGCCGTTTGCCGCCTTCGAGAGTGAGATGACCTACGAAAAGGCGCTCGCCGACTACTACCATCTGGTGCCGAGCGCCGAACGGCGACGTAGGATCGACGAGACGGCGCTGCGCTTCTACTTCACCTGAACCGGGCCACGGGCTCTGCGGCATTTCGGGCGCTTCGGCCCATTCCCGGCTACCGCCCGCCACACGCGCCTTGGGTGGCAGCCGGTTCGCAATTTCTCCTGCCGAAAATGGGAGGGGAATGGCGATGTCCGACCGGCTCTTGCGTGTATGGCTCGCATCTAACGGAGGAACGCATGGCTGCCGACAACAAGATCATCATCACCTGTGCCGTCACCGGCGGCGTCCACACGCCGACCATGTCCGCGGCGCTGCCCGTCACGCCCGACGAGATCGCCGAGCAGTCGATCGCCGCCGCGGAAGCGGGCGCGTCCATTCTCCACCTGCATGCCCGCGAGCCCGAGACCGGCCGGCCGACGCCCGATCCGGCTGTTTTCATGCGCTTCCTGCCCAGGATCAAGCAGTCCACCGACGCGGTGATCAACATCACGACAGGCGGCGGCATGAAAATGACGCTTGAAGAGCGCCTGGCCGCCCCGCTGGCGGCAAAGCCGGAGATGTGCTCCCTCAACATGGGCTCGATCAATTTCGGAATCTTCGGCATGGCCGACAGGTACCAGGACTGGAAGTACGACTGGGAAGAGCAGTATCTCCGGCAGACCACCGACTACATCTTCCGCAACACGTTCCTCGACATCGAGCGGGTGATCCGCGAACTCGGCGATGCCCATGGGACCCGCTTCGAGCACGAGTGCTACGACGTCGGGCACCTCTACAACCTCGCCCACTTCGTCGATCGTGGCCTCGTTAAGCCGCCCTTCTTCGTGCAGATGATCTTCGGCATCCTCGGCGGCATAGGTCCGGACCTGCGCAACCTCATGTTCATGAAGGAGACCGCGGACAAGCTGTTCGGCGACGACTACCGCTGGTCCGTACTCGCGGCCGGCCGGCACCAGATGCCTTTTGGCGTGGAAGCAGCCATGCTGGGCGGAAACATTCGGGTCGGACTGGAGGACAGCCTCTACATTTCCAAAGGACGTCTGGCCCGGAGCAACGCCGAGCAGGTGGCCAAGATCCGGCAGATCGTTGAAGAACTGGGATACGAGATCGCAACACCTGCCGAAGCGCGCGAGATGCTTCAGCTCAAGGGCGGCGACATGGTCGGCTTCTGACGGCCGTCAACTTTGGAGTTCCGGATGAAGATGTTCGACCTCGGCGGCAAGGTTGCCGTCGTCACCGGCGGCAACGGCGGCATCGGCCTGGGCATGGCGCTCGGCCTGGCCCAGGCAGGCGCCGATATCGTCATCGCCTCCCGCGATCCGCAGAAGAACACAGCTGCCGAATCGCAGCTGCGCGCTGCAGGCGTCAGAGCGATCGCCGTGCCGACCGACATACGCCGTCCGGAAGCTTGTCGCGCCCTGATCGACAAGGCCGTCGGCGAATTCGGCCGGGTCGACATCCTCGTCAACAATTCCGGCATCAACTACCGCAAGCAGCCGCAGGACTTCACGCTCGAGGAATTCCGCGACGTGATGGATACCAACCTCACCGCGGCCTTCCTGCTCTGCCAGGCGGTCTATCCGCATTTCGTCCGGCAGGGAGGCGGCAAGATCATCAACATCGGCTCCATCGCATCCTTCATGGGTAGCGCGGTCGGAGCGGCCTACGCTCCCTCCAAGGGAGCGATTGTCCAACTGTCCAAGGCGCTGGCCGTCGCCTGGGCCAAGGACAACATCCAGGTCAACGCGATCCTGCCCGGCTGGATCGATACGCCTCTCTCGGAGCGTTCGCGCTCCGAATTGCCGGGGCTCAACGAGATGGTCATCGGCCGCACCCCGGCCGGGCGGTGGGGCCGGCCGGAAGACTTCGCCGGTGCTGCGGTCTACTTCGCCAGCGCGGCCTCCGATTTCGTCAACGGCGCCACTCTGGTGATCGACGGCGGATACTCCTCCAAGGCCTGAGACGGTCGCCTTGCGGCCTCTGCATCCCGTCGCTCTGACGAGCGGGCGGGATCGCCGTCGTCTGAGATTCAGCGACGACAAAGGGGACTGAAGCGTGGCCGCCAAACCCGGCCAACCGGTTCCGCACACACGGGAAATCTGGTTTTCACCTATCGAAATTCGCCCGAATTGGATTGGTGGTGGACAGTTGCATCGGCGACTGTTGCCTGGTGTTCAATCCTCGGGAATGCACGCAGGATCGTCGGAGGACCTGCTGCGGGCTCGGGGCATACCGGCTACGGCGCACCGTATCGCGCGAGCCAATCGGGAGGAACGAATGTTGCACGGATTTTTTCGAAAGACGGCAGTTGCGCTTTCGCTTGCGGCTGCCACCTTTGTCAGCCTGCCCGCCGTACCCGCTGGGGCGGCGGAACGGACCCTCAGCCTGGGCGCCAACAACAACGAGAACGACTTCATCGCCGAGGGCTTCAAGTTCTTCGCCGATCGGATCGGCGAACTCTCCAACGGCGAGCTTAAGGTTGACATATTCTGGAGTTCGCAGCTCGGCGGCGCCCGCGAGATGGTGCAAGGCGTAGCCGCGGGTTCCATCGACATGCAGATGGACGTGATCGAGCTGCTGGTTACGCTTGAACCTCGGATCGGCGTGCTCAGCCTGCCTCTGGTGTTCCGCGACCAGAACCATTTCGCCGCCTTCCTCGGCGGCGACATCTTCGGGGAGATGCTGGACACGCTGGAAAGCAAGGGCGTCGTGTTCCCGGACCGCGAGGGTCTGAAAGACCCCGTGATCGCCAAGAACTGGGTTCGCCCCTACGACCGCGGCCTGGTCAGCAACAAGCCGATTTTCACGCCCGCCGATCTTTCCGGCTTCAAGCTGCGCATGTATGAATCGGAGATCCCGATCAAATCGTGGGAGGCGCTCGGTGCGAGCGTTCAGGTCGTGCCGTGGCCGGATGTCTACACCTCGCTGGCGACAGGGCTCGTCGACGGCCTGACCGGGACTGTTACCGACAACTACGAGATGAAGCACTTCGAGAACGCGCGCTACTGGACCAACGTGCATGAGTATTTCCAGATGATGCACCCGTGGATGTCAAAGATGACCTGGGACAGCCTCACCGACAGCCAGCGCGCAGCCATCGATCAGGCGGCGCGGGACGCGAGCCACGAATTCGCCCGCCTGATGCAGGTCGCCAACGCACAGTCGGTCGCCAAGGCGCAGGCCGATTACGGGCTTTCACTCATCATTCCGCCGATCGGCCCCTGGATTGACAAGATGAAGCCGGCGCATGCTGATTTCGAAGCTCGCGGCCTCGTCGAACAGGGCTTGGTCGGCCGCATCCAGGCAATTCAGTAGGCCCACCGATGTCGGCGGAAGGACTACCGACCGTCGTGACGGAACCCCTGCCGAAGGGACTGGCGGTTTTCCGCCAGTCCCTCGCCTGGATCGGCAGGACGGAGCTAACCTTGGCAATCGCGGCGCTCCTGGTCGTCGTGGCTCTTTCCTCGGCGCAAGCTTTCCTGCGGTATTTCGTCGGAGCGTCGCTCTGGTGGGCGCAGGAGGTCGCGGAGAACACGATCATGATCTCCTACTTCCTGGGCATCAGTTACGTGTTCAAGACCCGCCAGGAGATCTACGTCGAGTTCGTCAGCGGCATGACGCCGATAAAGGTCCAGCTCGCTCTCTACATCCTCGAGCAGATACTCACCCTGATTTTCGCGGTCGCCATCCTGTGGCTCGTCTACTTGTTCAGCCCCACGCTGTTCAACATGAGGACGCCGGTGCTGCGGCTCCCGGCCATCGTGACGCCTGGGCCGTTGATCTTTTCCAGCGCGATGATCGCGCTGACGAGCATCTACTACATGGCCTTTGGGATCTGGTCCTTCCGCAGGGGAACGGAGGGGCGCCTCCTCACCGACATCGAACAGAAAGGGCTGATTCTCAGCCCGTGGGTGGGAGACCATTGACGCCCGTCGTTCACCCCACCGCATTCGACCGAAGAAGGTAGCCGCGAAATGATCACCGCGACCATGATGGTCATTTCCATCGTGCTGTTCCTGCTGCGCGTACCGGTTTCGATCGCGCTGGGCATCGCTGCTCTCTACGGCATCTGGAAGATCGGGGTGCCGCCGGCAATCATCCCCGCCCGCATGATCGACGGCGTGGACAGCTTCGCCCTGCTCGCCGTGCCCTTCTTCATCCTCGCCGGCAACCTGATGAACGCCGGCGGCCTGACCGAGCGCATCTTCGCTTTCGCGCGCGCATTGGTAGGATGGATCAGCGGCGGCCTGGCGCAGGTCAACATCCTCGGCAGCGTCATCTTCGCAGGAATGTCGGGGTCTGCGCTGGCCGACCTCGCCGGCCTCGGCGCCGTCGAGATCAAGGCGATGCGGGCCAACGGCTACCCCGTTCCCTTCTCCGCCGCCGTCACCCTCGCCTCCTGCATGGTTGGTCCCCTCATTCCCCCCAGCATCATCCTTGTCATCTACGGGCTGGCCACAAACACCTCGATCGGCCAGCTCTTCCTGGGCGGGCTCTTCGCCGGCCTCGTGGTCGCCGCCTGCCTCATGATCTACGTTTTCATCTACGTGAAGGTCCGCAAGCCGGAATGGGCGCGGCCCGAACCCTTCGACTACCGCGAGGTGGTGCGCACCGGCGTCTACGGCGCCCCGGCGCTGCTTGCTCCGGTCATCATCCTCGGAAGCCTCATGCTCGGCGTCTCCACTCCTTCGGAACTCGGAGCTATCGCGACGCTGTATGCCGTCGCCGTCGGCCTGTTCTACAGGCAGTTCACCTGGCGGAAAGTCCGGCTCGCCTTGGTCGAGACGATCACCATGACCGGCATCATCATGTACCTCTTCGCGATCGCCTCGGCCATGAATTTCGTCGTGGCACGCGAGCGCGTGGCGCATCACGCGGCCGAGTTCATGGCGCAGCTGACAACGACGCCGATCCTCGGCATCATGCTCGTCAACGCCTTCCTCATCGTCGTCGGGATGTTCCTCGAAGGGCCGGTCGCAATCCTCATCATCGCGCCGATCCTGCTGCACGTCGTGGCCGAATACGGAATGGGTCCCGTGCAGTTCGGCGTGATGCTCAGCTTCAACCTGCTGATCGGAATGATAACGCCGCCGATGGGCATCGGACTGTTCGTCGCCGGCAAGGTCGCCGGTATCTCCCCGGAAGCGGTCCTGCGAGCCAGTTGGCCGTTCTTCATTCCGCTTCTGATCGGCCTTGCGATGATCTCCTACGTGCCCTGGATCACCGAATGGCTGCCTGCCGTCGTCTTCGCCCGCTAGGCCCTGCCTGACGAGCCGCGGCGCACCGTCTAAACGAGCACCACGCCTCGTTTTCGGTCAGGATAGGAAATCCTTCATCTCGGCGAGAAGGTCGTCGCGGCCGCGCTCAGGCCGGTCCAGCAGCACGTAGTGGGTGGTATCGGGTTTCGCCCACACCCGGAACTCCGGCACATGCACCATGTCCCGGCGCATCGCCTCCACATCGGCATCGCGGCACCACAGGTCATATTCCGGATTGATGACCATGACCCGGCAGTAGACCTGGCTGCCGTGCACGAGCTTATGGCCCAGCCCCATGTAGTAGCTGTCCTCGAGCATGCCGTTGGGGCTGCGGTATGAAGGCGGGTCCCGATCCAGAGTCGTGGGGTCGCCGTCGATCAGCGCCTGTTCGAAGGCAGCGAGCATCGCGGGGTCACGCCAGGCATCCTTGTCTGCGATCGGGATCTGATTGTCCCAGCCTTTCCGCAGCATGTCGACCTTGTTGTAGTAGTAGTTACCGTACTTCTTCTGGTTGAAATGGCCCGGCCGCTCCGGATCATCCCAGAACGAATTGCGGCCGGTCTCCGGATGCTCCCCGGCGCCTCCGTACAGCGTGTTGTAGAGAATGATGTTCTCGACCTTCTCCGGCCACAGCGCCGCATAGATGATGGCCAGCGTACCGCCGGTCCCCCAGCCGAAAATGCCGACTTTCTGCGCGCCGGTTTCCGCTCGCAGCGCGTCGGCGGCGGCGTCTATGTCGCGGCTGATCTCAAGGCTGCGTACGATCGGCTTGCCTTCGGTGCGCGGCCTGTCCATCTCTGGCGGACGGTCCGATTTGCCGAAACCGCGCGCATCAGGGATATAGCAAACGTGCCCTGTTCTCGCGAGATCTTCGGCCAACGAACCGTGCGGCACCGGCAGGTCGAACTCGCTGATGCCCGGGATGCGTGTCCCGTGCATGAGGATCATCGGCACCTTCGCGGGCCCTTCGTAGCTCTGGTCCCTGACGCTGCGGATTGCGATGTTGACCCCGTCGACAGTCCGCACTTTGAAGTCTTTGCGTATTATCTCAGCCATCTCTATTCCTTGCCCATTCCGCCGCCGGCGGGTGCCGGCATCCTTAAGAACCCACTGGGACCTGCCATTTCAAACTCGAACACGGAGCTATTTCGCAAAGCGAAACATGCCTGGAGTTTCGCCGCCTGAAATTGCCTCCGATGCAACTCGTTCGAAAGCGGCGTCGCGACTAGTGAGAAGGCATCAGGATCGCCATAGGCGACCTGTCCTTTCCAGTGGCGGAGAAGTACATGGCGGAGACCTTCCAGCACGTCGCAATCGTCGGCGCCGGCCTCGTCGGCAGCGGTTGGGCGGTCGCGTTTGCGCTCGCCGGAGCCCACGTCCGCGTCTTCGACGAGCGGCCGGAGGTGCGCCGCGAGGCGCCGGCGCGGCTACGGCAGATGTTGTCCGATCTGGAAGCGGCCGGGCTGGCCGAACGCACCGCCGAGACGTTCAGCCGCTTCACCGTCTGTCACACCATCGCCGAGGCGGTCGATGGCGTGGACTACGTTCAGGAAAGCGTCTTCGAGCGGATCGAGACGAAGACCGCGGTCGCGCACGAGATTGGCTCGCAGATCGCACCGCATGTGATCGTCGGCAGTTCCAGCTCGGGCATCCCGGCGTCGGCCTTCACCGCCGAAGCTCCCAAGCGCGAGCGATTCCTCATCGCCCACCCGGTCAATCCCCCACATCTCGTGCCGGTCGTCGAGCTCGTGCCCGCACCCTGGACCGCGCCCGGCGTCGTGCAGACCGTGCGGAGCGCGCTGGAAGCCGCCGGCAAGGTTCCCGTGGAGGTGCGGCGCGAACTGGACGGCTTCATCCTCAATCGTCTGCAGGGCGCGCTCCTGAACGAAGCCTGGGCCCTCTACGAGGAGGGTTACGCCAGTCTCGCCGACATTGACGCCACCATATCGCACGGGCTGGGCTACCGCTGGGCATTCATGGGGCCTTTCGAGACCATCGACCTCAACGCCCCCGGCGGCGTGGCGGACTACGCCGAACGCCTGGCGCCGCTTTACCACGGGGTCGCCAGGTCGCGCAGCCAGCCACGCCCCTGGTCGCCCGAACTGATCGCGAAGGTCACGGCCGAGCGTCGCGCCGCCCTTCCCCTCGAACAGCTTCCCGCACGGAGCCAGTGGCGCGACAAGCGGCTGATGGCCTTGGTCGCGCACCTGCGCGGTCAGGCGTCGTAGTGAGGCTGGAACCGTAATTTCGAACAGAGAAATACAGCCAGTTCGCGGTACGGCGGCGGCCCGTTTCCCCCTATCGAACCCTTGAGACAAACGCGAAGGCAGCGAGATGCGACGCGAGCGACCGCCATACCGGGATTTTCGCCGGCGCCTGAAGGCGCGGGAGCACCTTCTCGGCACCTTCGTCAAGACGCCGACCAGTCACGCGACCGAGATGCTCGGCCTGCTCGGCTTCGATTTCGTCGTGTTCGACCAGGAACACGCGCCGCTTGGCCATGACGCGCTCGACCGGATGATACTCGCCGCTCGAGCCTCCAACGTGGCGGGCATCGTCCGAGTGGGCGATCCCGGGGAAGCGGCTATCCTGTCCGTGCTTGACAACGGCGCCAGCGGCGTGCTGGTTCCGCATGTCGCGACCGCCGAGAAGGCGCGCCACATCGTCTCCTGCTGCCGCTACCGCACCGGGCGGCGCGGCTTTGCCAATACGACACGCGCCGGTGCGTATGGCGGCGTTTCCTTCTCCGACCACATGGACGCACAGGACGCCGAGATCGTCTGCGTCGCCATGATCGAGGATGTCGCGGCGCTCGACGAGATCGACGCGATTGTCGCAGTCGAAGGCCTCGACGCGATCTTCATCGGACGCGGCGACCTGACCGCCGCCATCGGCGCGCCGTCGATGACCTCGCCGCAGACCCTTGAGATCGTCGAGCCGATCATGGCCGCCGCCCGCAAGGCCGGCATGCCGGTCATCATGCTGTGTCCGGACCGCGAGGACGCCACTGCGATGGCCAAGCGCGGTGCGAGCGCCTTCATGGTGTCGAGCGACCACGGATTCATGCGTACGGCCGCCACCGCCGCGTTGGACGAGTTCGCTCCGCCGATAGGCTGAGGCTGCCCTTCGTCAGGAGCCGGAACGCAGCCGGCGTAAAGGGCTTTGAAGTTCAATTTCTTACAATGAAATCAAGGATATCAGTCTCGTCGCCACCCACTTTCAGCGTCGCCCGCAACTCGGCTCTGAACTAAGAATGGCAGCGACTACAGGCCGGAATTATGGAGACAGGAGCAGGAAATGGACATTTCGGACGAACGCCTCGCGTTGACGCACAAGCTGCACGCGCTCGTCATCGACTATTGGCACGACGTCGATACGAATTGGGGACGCAACGCGCCGGACTATTTCACGCCGGACGGCGTGTTCATTGGCCCAGCCGCTTCCTACGAGGGCCGCGAGAAGATCCGGGCCTTCTACAAGTGGCGCGAGGACCGCGGCGCGCGCACCGTGGTGCACAGCGTCCACAATTTCCATGCACGCATGGAAGGGCCTGACAAGGCAATCGCCCACTGGTTCCTGATGCTGTATGGCGCCGACGGTAAGCCGGTCCTCCCGACCCACCCGCCGATCCAGATCGCCTTCATGACCGACCACCTGATCCGCGACGGCGAGGCAGGCTGGCTGCTGACGTCGCGCAAGTTCGACACCTGGTTCGAGGGCGGCACGCCCACGACGAACCCCAAGCTCTGACGCCCAGCCGCTCTCGGGTTCACTCTATCGCCGTCCCGGGCCGCATGGCCCGGGCACCGGGCGCCTCCGCTAGAATCCGTGCTCGAAATCGTCGCCCTCGGCGGCGACCATGGTCTGGCGTTCCGCGTTCACGAAGCGGAGCGAAGCTTCCATGCTCGCCGTCGTGTTACGCAGCGGCGCGATGATCTGCTCCGCGATCATCGCGCGTGTCACGGCTGTCCTGAAGAAGCTGATGCTGATCAGCGCCTGCACCTGGCCGCGCTCGCAGATCGGCATCGCCATCGTGGTCGTCCGATGCGGCTTCGTGCGGGGGTCCCGCGTGGCGTAGCCGTCGGCCCGGATGCGATTGACCAGGCGGCGAAAGCGCTGCTCCTCCGGCTCGTCGAACTGGCGCGCGGGGTCGGCGCGGAACTGCAGCATATAGCGTTCGAACTGCGGCTGCGGGCAGAAGGCGAGATAAGCGCGGCCCATCGCCGAGGTCAGAAGGTCCGGCCGAAGGCCGAGTACGGTGTTGGTGTGCGCCCAGGGGCTGATCGCGCCGGTCCAGAACTGGATGCTGATCGCGTCGCCGTCGATCACGCCGAGACCGATCGGCCATTTGATCCGCCGGGTGAGCTCGATCGCCAGCGGACGCGCCACCTCTATGACGCGGGAGATGCCGGTATATCCGGAATTGAGGTCTTCGGCCCGGCAGGTGACGCGATAGCCGCCGCACATGTTGTCGCGCACGACGTAGCCCTCGAACATCAGCGTCTCGAGCATGCGCACGATGGTGGGGCGCGTGATTCCGGTTTCCGCGTGGATCGCGTTGATGGTCGCGATGCGCAGCTTGTTGACAGCGCGCAGCACCGCAAGCGCTCGCAGAACCGCTTCTACGGGCGGGTAGGATCGGCGATCCGGATCGACGATGCCGCGACGGGAATTCGTCCGGCACCTGTCTTGCGGATGGTGGGCGGCCTCGGGGGCGACCGTGCCCCTCGCTCCGGTACTCTCGCCGGCGTCGCCTCCCCGCGCCGCCGGTTCCATTCGTTCGTCCAAGGTCAGATCCATGACCTCTCCTCCCGTCCTGCATGGCACGCAGCCTGCCGCCGCGGCCCTTTCGGACAATCGGGACCGGCTTGCGGCCTGTCCCGAACGCGGCCTTATCGAGCCCGCACGTCGCACAACGGGATCGTGCGAGGACTGAACGATACAGCAGGGACCGGTGAAATGCTCCAGGCCCGTCCGATATTTCGCGCCACGAAATTGGATTTGAAACCGTTGGCGCCTGCAGACGCCGAAATCCATCATCGATCCGAGCGGGGCAGGCGGCCAGGCGCCGACTGTCCGGATGTTCAGGAGGGGCCGCGTCCGGCCGTGCCGATCACGCGATCGGCGCATACCCAGGAAATACGGGAGATTGCTGTGAGTGAACTATCCGCCCGCCGGGCGAGCAAAGCTGTGTTCCATCGGATGTCCCCTCAGGAGACGTCGGAGAACGCGAGGACCTGGATCACGCGCGGCGGCAATTTCGCCGTCTGCTATTCCGAGGTCGAGCCGGGCGCCGTTCTGGCGCGCAGCGACAATCCCGAGGAATACATGGTCATCATCCCCCCCAACGGGGCCAGCGCCACGATCGAGGCGGGCGGCAAGTCCGTCGAGGCAGAGGCGGATTCCCTCACCATCGTGCCGCCCGGCCCGAGCCGGATCGTCGCGAAGTCGAAGGGCGTGATCGTTCGCATCATCTCGCGCGCCTCGGAAGACATCATGGCGCTTGCCTGGAACAACGCCGCCTATGCCGACGGTGCGCCGGAACTCGCCGCGCCCGATCTCTGGCCCGCCCCCTACGACGGCTACAAGCTCCGGCACTATCCCCTCGCCCAGTACGCCAAAGCCAACGGGGAGCGCATCCAGCCGCGCGTCTTCCGCTCCACCAACATGCTGGTGAACATCTTCGCGCACTATTTCACGCGCCGCGATACGACCGCGCTCAGCCCGCACTGGCATGACGATTTCGAGCAGGCCTCGCTGACCCTCAACGGCACGTGGATCCATCACACACGCTACAACTGGGGATCGAACCTCGACGAGTGGTGGCCGGACGATCACGGCGAGATGGAAACGCCTTCCGTCATCATCATCCCCGCCCGCGCCGTCCATACGAGCCGCGACATCGGGGCGGACGGTCCGGAATCGTCCTTGTATGATATTTTCTGCCCGCCGCGTATGGACTTCGCCGCCAAGAAGGGCTTCGTCATCAACGAGGACGAGTATCCGCTGCCCGTGGGCGCCGATAACCGCGAGGTGAAGACCGGCGGCACCCTGCTCAACTGGCAGAAACCGGCCTGAACGACGGGCTGACAGGCCGCTAGGGCAAGGGATCTGGAGAACTGACATTTTTCTAGGTTGCATCGGCGACGACTTCACCGGGTCGTCCGACCTCGCCAACACCCTGACCAGGGCAGGCATGCGGACGGTTCAGTACTGCCGCGTCCCAGCGGGGTCGGCCGACCCCGCCGTCGAGGCGGGCATCGTCGCGCTGAAGACTCGCACTGTGCCGGTCGCGGAAGCCATCGAGCGCTCGCTTGCGGCGCTCGACTGGCTGCGGGCGCAGGGTTGCCGGCAATTCCTCTTCAAGTACTGCTCCACCTTCGATTCCACGCCCGAGGGCAATATCGGTCCGGTCGCAGATGCGCTCGCCGATGCGCTCGGCGCATCGCGCGTCATCGTCTGTCCCGCCTATCCCTCGCTCGGCCGCTCGGTCTATGCCGGGCATCTCTTCGTCGGCGACAGGCTGCTCAGCGAAAGCGGGATGGAGCGCCACCCGCTCACCCCGATGACCGACCCGGATCTGCGCCGCTGGCTTGCCCGCCAGAGCCGGTCCACCGTCGGCTATGTACCCGCAGCGGCTGTCCTCGAAGGCCGCGCGGCGATCCGCGCCGCGCTTGACGCGCAGCACGAAGCGGGCGCCCGGCTGATCGTGGTGGATACGATCCGCGACAGCGACCTCGTCGAGATCGGCGCCGCCGCCGCGGGGCTCCCCCTTATTACCGGGGGATCCGGCATCGCGCTGGGCCTTCCGGCGAATTTCCGCGAGCGCGGCCTGATCGCCCGGAATGCCGCCGCCTGGACCGGGCAGGACGGACCGTGCGCCGCCATATCCGGTTCTTGCTCGACAGCGACGCGATCGCAGGTCGCCGAGCACCGCAATTCGCACCCCGCGCTCGAGATCACCGCCGAGATGATCATGTCCGAGACGCTGCAACCGGACCGGGCGGCCGCATGGGCCGGCGCTCACCGCGACGACATCCCGCTCATCTTTTCCTCCACCGATCCCGCAAGCGTCGCCGCCGCCCAGGAACGATACGGCAAGGAAGCCGTCGCTTCGGCGATCGAGCGCTTCCTCGCGCAGACGGCCAGGCTGCTCGTCGAACGCGGCTTCACCCGCCTTGTCTGCGCCGGCGGCGAGACCTCCGGCGCCATCGTGGAAGCGCTCGATGTCGACGCGCTGGAGATAGGCCCCGAGATCGACCCCGGCGTTCCGGCCCTGAAGGTTGGGGGACGCCGGCTTTCGCTGGCGCTCAAATCGGGTAACTTCGGCCGCCCCGCCTTCTTTTCCCATGCAGCGGAGGTATTGGAGGGACGATGAGCAGCGATGCGCGCCTGCGTGAGGCAATCTGCCGGCTTGCGGGCTCGCTTTTCAACCGGGGGCTGACCCCGGGGGCCTCCGGCAATATTTCCGCACGCACCGCCGATGGTGGCCTGCTCGTCACGCCGACTGGAACTTCGTTCGGCTCACTCGATCCGGCGCGCCTCAGCCGTTTCGACGCCCGCGGCGCCTTGGTCGAGGGCGACGCGCCGACCAAGGAAATGCCCCTGCATGCCGCCTTCTACGAAACGAGGGGAGCGAAAGCCGGCGCCGTCGTGCACCTGCATTCGACCCATTCGGTAGCGCTCTCCATGCTGCCTGAGATCGACCCCGATAACGTTCTCCCACCGTTGACCGCCTATTCCATCATGCGGCTCGGCAAGGTTGCCCTCCTCCCCTATTTCCGCCCCGGCGACCCCGCCGCAGGCAATGCCCTGCGCGGCCTCGCCGGCCGCCGCTCCGTCGTGCTGCTGGCCAACCATGGGCCGATTGTGGCGGCGAAGGATCTCGAGGCCGCCGTGTACGCCACCGAAGAACTGGAGGAGACCGCTAGGCTCGCCCTACTCCTGCGGGGCGCCAATCCGCGGATGCTGACCCCCGGGCAGATCAGGGACGTTGTCGACCATTTCGACGTCGATTGGGACTGACCTGCCGCCCGGCGTGGAATTTCGGGCCGCGAAATACTTCCAGACACCGGCGAACCGTCGTAGGGGCATTGCTATTCTCTGATGAGGGAGGCGGCGGGCCGCACAATCGTCGCGGTCGATAATGCCGTCCCGACAAAATCAGGGAGGAATTCGCATGTCTCACCTTTCTCGCCTTTCGCTGCGCCTTGCAGCCGGCGTTGCGCTGCTGGTCGCCGCCTCGGCCGCGTCGGCCGCGGAATGCCCTGCCGGGTTTCCTTCGAAGCCGATCACCATGATGGTGGGCTTCGGCGCGGGCGGCGGCACCGACTCTATCGCCCGCGCCATCGCCGCGGCCGTCGAGCAGCAGCAGGGCTGGACGATCGTGGTCGACAATCGTCCCGGCGCCGGCGGCGGCGTGATGTCGGCTTCCCTGAAGGCGGCCGCGCCGGACGGCTACACGATCGGCGCCGCCGGAACGGACACGATTGCGATCGTGCCCTACACCACGCCGGACGCGTCCTTCAGCCACGAGGACTTCGACTATCTCGCCTCCGCGATGCAGATCCACCTGGGGTTGGTGACGGTCACGGGCGCGCCCTACGACACACTTGAGGATTTCGTCGAATATGCGCGCCAAAAGGGTCGCGCGACCGTTGCCGTGGCAGGCATCAACCAGGAAATCGCCATCAAGCAGATCGCGCAGCATTTCGGGGTCAACATCATCGCGATCCCCGGTCAAGGCGCTGCCGACGCGCTGAAGAACGCTCTGGGCGGTCACGTCGATGCGACCACGCAAGGCAGCCAGCACGTGCAGCAGATCCTCTCCGGCGACATGAAGCAGCTGGCCTCGATGATCGACAAGCGCAGCGACTACGCCCCGGAGGCGAAGACGCTGCTGGAAAGCGGCCTCGACATCGACCTGCAGGCCCACACCATGTTCATGGCGCCGAAAGGCCTCGCCCCCGAGATACGCACCTGCCTCGAGCAGGCATTGGACGCTGCGGTGAACTCCGAATCCTACGGAGAGCTGATGAAGAACCTCAACAACACCGCGTTGAACGTCGGACCGGAGAAGCTGCGCGAGATCATCGAGAAGGACGCCGCCTTCTACGAGGCGCAGCTGTCGAAGGGCTGAGCCCGTCGGCGATCGGGAGATGTCCGCCGACCGCATCCTCGGGGGGGCCGCCGTTGCATTCGGCGGCTTCCTCCTCCTCGTCGCGATACCCCGCAACGTGGTTTCGACCGGGGGGCTGACGCTGAATCCGGCGCTGTTTCCGCAGCTGGCCGCGTGGCTCTTCATCCTGTTGGGGGCTCTGCAGATGTTGTTCCCTGCCGCAGCACCGGAGATGCCGACCCTGCGCGAATGCGGGCGACTGCTGGTGGCGGCCGCGGCCACGCTCGCCTGTCTGCTCCTGATGCCGGCGATAGGCTTCCCATTCGCCATGATCGTCCTTTCGGCTGCGATGGCGCTGCTCAGCCGCGAGAGGCGCCTGGTGTGGCTTGCGACGACGGTTCTGGTGTTGCCATTGGGAGTCTGGAGCTTCTTCGAGCTCGTTCTCGGGCGGCCTCTTCCTTGATCCATCAGCGGAGATAGCCGGTGCCGGATATCGCAGTGATCCTGGCGGGTCTGCTCGACGCACTGACGGTGCAGAACCTCTTCTACATCGTGGTTGGCGTGACCGTCGGGCAGATCGTGGGCGCCATCCCGGGCCTCAACATCGTCATGGCGCTTGCCATCGCAGTCCCCCTTACCTTTTCCCTCGATACGCTGACGGCCCTTTCGTTCCTCATCAGCGTCAACAAGGGCGGTACGGTCGGCGGGGCCGTCCCTGCCATACTCATCAATACCCCGGGCACGCCGGAATCGGCGGCCACGGCGCTGGACGGTCATCCAATGGCGCGCAAGGGGAAGTCGCTCAAGGCGATGAAATATTCGCTCTACTATTCCTTCTTCGGGGACCTATCGAGCGACATCGTGCTGATCACGATTTCGGCTCCGCTGGCCCTGGTCGCCCTGCGCATGGGACCGGTCGAGATAACCGCCCTGATGATCCTCGCCTTCACAATCATCGCCGGACTGGTCGGCAACTCGATGATCAAGGGCCTCCTGGCGGCGGCGCTGGGCTTCCTGCTCGCCTCGGTAGGCCTCGATCCCGCCCAGGGCACCCCGCGCTTCACCTTCGGCTCGCTCAGCCTCTACGATGGGCTACCGCTCGCGGCGCTCACCGTCGGCATGCTGGCGGTCAGCGAGATACTGCTTAAGGTCGGGTCGGCGGTCGGCGGAGAAGGCGCAGGAGCGGCCGCCCCGCCCCCGTCGTCGGACCCCGCGGATCGCAGGGTCAGCCTGTCGGAGGTGCTGGCGCACAAGGTGGTCGCCGTCCGCGCCTTCCTCATCGGCACCGTAATCGGCGCCATACCGGGACTGGGCTCGGCCACCGCCGGCTTCCTCAGCTACTCGGTGACCAAGCAGTCCGCGCGCGATCCCGAATCGTTCGGCACCGGCGATCCGCGGGGCATCGCGGCGTCCGAGGCCGCCAACTCCGCGGTCGTGGGCGCCAACCTCATCCCGCTTCTCACGCTCGGCATCCCCGGCAACATCGCCGCCGCCCTGCTGGTGAGCGCCTTCATCATCCACGGCGTCCAGCCCGGCCCCCTGCTTTTCGAGACCCAGGCGCAGCTCATCTACGGGATGTTCGGCGCCATGCTCATCGCCAACTTCGTCAACCTCGGGGTCGGTCAGGTCGGCATGCGGCTGTGGGCTTTCGTGGTGTCGGCCCCGTCCACTGTCATCTATCCGGGGGCGCTCGTTCTGTGCGTGGCCGGCATCTACCTGTCCGGCGAGGGGATGATGGGCCTGTACGTGATGCTGGCGGCGGGAGTCCTCGGCTATTTCATGCGCGTCTTCGGCTATTCGGTCGTCGCCTTCATCGTCGCTTTCGTGCTGACGCCTCAGCTCGAGCGCAGCCTGACGCAGTCCATCCTCATCACCGACGCGCGGCCCGAAGCCCTGCTTCAACACCCGATCGCCCTCGCTCTCCTGGCGCTCTCGGTTGCCGCCGTCTTCTACCTCGGTCCACGCAGGAAGCGCCAGGGAGGCTGACCGTGCAGGCAAACGCCAGGGACATCGCAGCCGGCGCGCTTTTCATCGCGATCGGCCTGTTTTTCGCAATAGACTCCATGCTGAACCTGCGCATCGGGCAGGCTTTCGCGATGGGGCCAGGCTATTTCCCGCTGGTGATGGCGCTCGTGCTCGTCGGCTTCGGCGTAGCCATCGCGCTGCAGGCGCTGGGCCGGTCGACGGAAGCCTTCGGCCGCGTTTCCTGGCGCGGCGTCGGGCTCATCGCCGGTTCCATCCTGTTCTTCGCACTCACCGTGCGCGGCCTCGGCATGGCCCTGGCGCTCCTCGGCTCCGTCTGGATGGCGTCGATGTCCACCGGCCTCATCAATTGGCGCGGCAGCATACTCCTTGCCGTCATCCTCACCGCCTTCAACGTGGTGGTCTTCATCTATCTTCTCGGCCTGCCCTACCCCGTCATCGGAAACTGGCTCTGGCTTCGCTAGGAGCGCGCGCATGGACCTCGTTCAACACCTCGCCATCGGTTTCGGCACGGCGCTGTCGCCGGAAAACCTGATCTACTGCCTGCTGGGGGCGGTCCTGGGCACCTTCATCGGCGTGCTGCCGGGGCTCGGCCCCACGGCGACCGTCGCGATGCTGCTGCCGGTGACCTACTACCTGTCGCCGACCGCTTCCCTGATCATGCTGGCCGGCATCTATTACGGATCGCAATACGGCGGATCGACAACCGCGATCCTGCTCAACCTGCCGGGCGAGGTCTCTTCCTCGGTCACGGCGATCGACGGCTACCAGATGGCGCGGCAGGGCAAGGCCGGGCCGGCGCTGTCCATCGCCGCCATCGGCTCCTTCTTCGCGGGCACCTTCGCCACCTTCGCCATCGCCGTCGTGGCGCTGCCGCTGGCTGTGATCGCCCTCAAGTTCGGGTCGGCCCAGTATTTCTCGCTCATCCTTCTCGGACTCGTCACCTCGACGGCTCTGGCGCACGGTTCGGTGCTGAAGGCGCTGGCCATGATCGTGGCCGGCATCCTGTTCGGGCTGGTGGGCACGGACGTCGACAGCGGCGTGTTCCGCTTCACCCTCGGCCTGGTCGAACTGACCGACGGGCTTTCGATGGTGGCCGTAGCGCTCGGCATCTTCGGCATCGTCGAGGTTCTGCGCAACCTGGAGAACGTGTCGAGCGGCTTCAGCGGCATGGCTAGGATCGACCGTCTCCTGCCGACGCGGCAGGAACTGCGCCAGGCCAGCGGGCCGATCCTGCGCGGCTCGGTTCTGGGCTCCTTCCTCGGCACTCTGCCCGGCGGAGGATCGATCCTTTCCGCCTTCACCTCCTACACGCTGGAGAAACGCCTGGCGAAGGACCCGTCGCGCTTCGGGCACGGCGCGATCGAAGGCGTGGCCGGTCCGGAATCGGCCAACAATGCCGGCGCCCAGACCTCCTTCATCCCCCTGCTGACCCTCGGCATTCCTTCCCACCCGCTGATGGCGCTGATGATGGGCGCGTTGCTCATCCAGGGCATCACGCCCGGCCCCAACGTGGTCACCGAACAGCCGGAGCTCTTCTGGGGCGTGATCGCCTCGATGTGGATCGGCAACGCCATGCTGATCATCCTCAACCTGCCGCTCGTCGGCGTCTGGGTGGCGATGCTGCGCATCCCCTACAGGATCATGGTCCCGGTGATCGTCACCTTCTCAGTCATCGGGGTATTCACCGTCAGCAATTCGAGCTTCGACGTGCTCGTGCTGCTGGCTTTCGGCCTGCTCGGTTACGCGTTCCACAAGGTGGGCTGCGAGCCCGCGCCCTTCCTCATGGGCTTCGTGCTCGGCGGCCTGCTTGAGGAGCACCTGAGGCGGGCGATGGTGTTCTCACGCGGCGACCCGACCACCTTCGTCACCGAGCCGATCAGCGGCGGGCTGCTTTTCGTGACGGTGGTTGTGCTCGCCATCATCATGTTGCCGTCGGTGGCCAGGAAGCGCGAAGAGATATTCGTCGACGAGGATTGAGCGAGGGCGCGGCTTTCCCGCAAAGCCGCTGCTTGGCCCGCCGGAAAAGGACATTTTTCGCTGCGGGCAGCGGCCCAACGGAAAAGGCCGGCGGTCGAAAACCGCCGGCCTGCTGCCTTGGGGAAGCTCCGGCTGGGACTATTCGATCTTCACGTTTGCAATGAATTCGTCGAGCGCCGCCTTCTCGCCCTCGAGCGTTTCCACGAGGTCTTCAGGTGTTCCCGGAGCGGGTGTCGCGCCCGACTTCGCCATCAGCGCCTGGAAGCTCTCGTCATCGAGGGCCTTGTTCATGGCTGCGTTCATCTTCGTCTTGACGTCGTCCGGAAGGCCCGCCGGCGCGAACAGCGCCCAGAAGATCTGCGCTCCCTCCATGCCCGGCACGCCGGCCTCCGCCATGGTGGGTGCCTTCGGCGCACTGTCCGGATAGTTGTCGTCCGTGTAGGCCAGCAGCCGCAGCTGCCCGCCCTCGATCTGGCCGAGCGCGCTGGCGACGGTGACGAACATCAGCGACAGGCGGCCAGCCACGAGATCCGTCTGTGCGTCGGCGGAACTCTTGTAGTTGACGCCCTTGATCGCGAGTCCCGCCTGCTGGTTGAACAGTTCACCGTGCTGATGCTGCGTCGTTCCCACGCCGGCGTAGCCGTAGAACACGGCGTCGGGGTTCGCCTTGGCGTATTCGACGAATTCCTGCACGGTCGTGACCTGCAGCGACGACGGCACCACCATCGCGGTGGGCGATTTCGCCATCAGTCCGATCGGCGCCAGGTCCTTGAGAGGATCGAGGTCCACCTTCATCAGCGGCTTGAAACCGACCACGCTGTTGGGGACCTCGAGGAAGGTGTACCCGTCGGGGTCGGCCTTCGCCACGGAATTTGCGCCGGTGAAGCCGCCTGCGCCGGGCCGGTTCTCCACCACGAAGGGTTGGCCGAGGTCGCGCGTAAGGATCTCGGCGAGCGCGCGTGTGAACGTGTCGTTGCTGGCGCCCGGCCCGTATGGCACCACCATGGTCACGGCGCGGCTCGGCCAGTCCTGCGCCAGGGCAACGCCGTTGAGCGTCAGGGCGGCAACGCCTGCGGCCAGCCCGAGCGCGATCGCTCTGCGGCGCGACAGAACAGCTGTATTCGAAAACATGGTTTCCTCCCGATGTTTGCCGCGGATCCACAAATGGCCATCCCGGCTTGATCGAGACTAGTTATGCCCTCACCCACCCGCATTCGGGCGTCTCAAATGTTTCGCGCGTCGAAATATGTCGCGCGCCTCCTGTTCGCGGGCCGGAGCGGGGTCCTAAGAACATCGCGTGACAGCGGCTGGGCTCGCGGCCCGCACCGCCAACCATCCTGGATCGACGCCATGGCCAACTCGTTCGCCCCTCCCCTTCGCCTCGCCGATGCCGAACACGGCGTGGCCTATCGCGACGAGAAGGCATTTTGCGGCTGGCCGTTCATCTGCGGCTTCTGGACGGCCGCCAACGGCGACTATCTCGTCGCCTTCCAGAAGAAGGATGCCGACTATACCGACGCCGGCGCCATCAACCACGACGAGGTAGCCAGGGTCGGGCCGAAGATCTTCACGTTGCGATCGGCCGACCGCGGCCAGACCTGGGACCCGCGGAGCCTCCAGCTGCTGTTCGACCTGGGCAGCGACCAGGACGCAGTGTTCAGGGATCTGCCCCCCGACTACTCCGGCGAACCGCCGCTCGACTTCGCCGATCCGGACGTGCTGGTCGCGTCGGGCTCGACTCCTGACTATTTCCGCCCGCACAGCCGCGCATGGATCCGCGTCTCGCCCGACGGTGGCAGGAGTTGGCGCCACCCGATCCTGGCGCCGAATGTCGGGCTGCCTTCGGTGTCGGGTCACGCCTCGCCCCTCGTCCGTCCCGATGGGGTCAGCCTCCTCTTCATGACCGTGGTGACGGAGGACGGCTGGAAGCGGCGTCCCGCAGTCTACGCCGCGGTGGAAGGCGGCGCTTACTGGACTTTCATGTCGTTCATCACGCCGGAGTTCGACGATGGCGCAGGCTGGGCCGACCGCTCGCTGCCCCTGCGCTTCAGCCCGCATCGGTATTTCTATCCGCGGCCGATCCTGCTGCCCGGCGGACGCATCCTCTGCTCGGTGCGCTGCCAGCGCGATCCGACCAGCGTCTTCTGGACGGAGGTTTTCGCCAGCGACGACGGTGGCCGCACCTGGAGCCTCCTGTCGCGCGTCAACGACTGGGGCTCGCCCGGGGATCTCGTGCATATGGCCGACGGCCGCGTCGCCTGCGTCTACGGCTACCGGCTGCCGCCCTTCGGCATCCGCGCGCGCATCAGCGAGGACGGCGGCGCGACCTGGGGACGCGAGCTCGTCCTGCGCGACGACGGCGGAAGCTGGGACCTGGGATATCCGCGCGTGGTGGAATCCGAGCCGGGAACGCTGCTGGCGGTCTACTACATGAACACGCGGGACGATCCGGTCCAGATGAATGGCGGCGTGCGCCACATCGCCTGGACGCGGTTCAAGCCGCCGGCGTAACGGCCCCGAGGCGCGTCCGCAGCGCATCACGCCAGCCGAGTCCATCCTCCACCTTGGAGGCCGGCAGGTACTCGCACCCGAAGGCGCCGGTGTATCCCATCGCGCGCAGCGCCGGCAGCACGGCCGCATAGTCTATGTCCGAAGGCCACGGCTCCGCCCGGTCCGGAAACGATGCGATCTGTACGTGACCCACATTGCCGGCGACCGTCCCGAACCGGGGGACGAGGTCGCCGTGCTCCCGCTCGATGTGGAAGCAGTCGAAGAGAATCTTAAGCCGCGGATGGCCGATTTCCGCGATCACCGCCCGGGCCTGGTCGAGGCTGTGAAGGAAATAGCCCGGCATCGCCGCCGACGAGATCGGTTCGATCAGGATTGTCAGGTCGCTGGCCGCCAGCGCGTGTCGAAGCGCCGCGACATAGCAGGCGTGCGCCGCCGCTTCATTCGTTCTGCCCGACAGGACGTGGATCGCGCCGGCTCCAACCCGCGCAGCCGTCTCGATCGCTGCGTCGATGTCCCGCCTGGCCTGGTCGGCCATCGCGGGCATGGCCGCGCAGCCTGCGGTGTCCCCCATCCGCGCGTTCAGCCCCAGCACTGGCAGCCCGGCCGCCGCGATCGCGTCGCGCAGGGCCGCCGGATCCTCGTTCTGCGCCTCGTCGTGGAACTCGACCGCGTCGAAGCCGGCGCCGGCGGCGGCCGCGATGCGCTGGAGGAAGGGCCGGTCCTTCCACAGGAATCCGGTATTCGCCGAAAAGCGGTATCCCCGCGGCATTCAGGGCCTCAGTCCGGCAGGCGGCCGCCGAGTTCATCCTCGATGTGTACGCGGATGATCTCGTCGAAACTGCTTTCAGCGCGGAAGCCCAGGTCCAGAGCACGCGTCGGCTCGAAATTGCCGGGCCAGCCAGCGACGATCCGCTCGATCAGCGGGTCGGGTTCGCGGCGGATCAGCCGCACCGCCTTCTCGCCGGCCATGCGCCGCAGCGCTTCGATCTGCTCGCCGACCGTCGCCGAAAGCCCCGGCATAGTCAGGACGCGCCGGGTGCCGAGCCGATTCGGATCGATACCGGCGGCATGCAGCAGGAAACCGACCGCCGAGCGCGGGCTCGCATGCCAGTGGCGCACCGTCTCGCTCACCGGTAGCACCGCCTCCTGTCCGACAAGCGGCTCGCGCAATATGTTGGAGAAGAAGCCGGAGGCCGCCTTGTTGGGCGCGCCGGGCCGTATGCAGATGGTCGGCAGGCGAATGCCGACGCCCTCGAATATTCCGCGCCGCGAGTAATCGTCGAGCAGCAGTTCTGCCATCGCCTTCTGCGTCCCGTAGCTCGTCTGCGGCGTGCGGAAGAACGAGTCTCCTATCCGCTCGGGGAACGGCGCGCCGAATACGGCAATCGAGGACGTGAACACGAGGCGCGGCCGGTAAGGGGATTTCGCAGCTTCGGCGCGGATCGCCTCGAACAGGTACCGCGTACCGTCGAGATTGATGCGGTAGCCCTTGTCGAAGTCGAGTTCCGCCTCCCCGGAGACGATGGCCGCGAGATGGAAGATGGTGTCCGGGCGCTCCGCCACTAGCGCCGCTACCTGCGCCGGCTCGGAGATGTCGATGGCCACGCCTCTCACATCGACGGCGGGGCTTTCCGGGAGCATCGGCTCCACCATATCGGCAAGCGTCAGCTTGCCGATATCCCTGCCGCCGAGTTGCCCGGCCGCGGCCAGCGCCTGTGCCAGCTTGCGGCCGACCATCCCGCCGCCTCCGATTATCAGAACCTTCACGGGCCTTCTCCCACATGCTCGACGACGCGCGGCGCCATTTCCTCCGCCCCCATCATGTCGCGCCTGCGCCCTCGCGCAACCCCGACAGCGCCCGCCAGACGCGCTCGGGCGTGGCCGGCATGTCGATCCAGTCGGTGACTCCCGCCCTGTGCAAGGCATCGGCGACTGCATTCATGACCGCCGGGGCGGAGCCGACCGTGCCGGCTTCGCCCGCGCCCTTGATGCCGAGCGGATTGGTCCGCGCCGGTATGTTGCGCGTCTCGAAGCGGAAGCTGGGCAGGTCGTCGGCGCGCGGAACCCCGTAATCGAGGAACGAGGCTGTGAGTAGCTGTCCAGCCTCGTCGAAGAAGATGCGTTCGTGCAGCGCCTGGCCGACGCCTTGCGCCACGCCGCCATGGATCTGCCCCTCGAGCAGCATCGGGTTCACCACGAAGCCGAAATCGTCGACCACGCTGTAGCTGGCGATCTCGATGTGTCCGGTCTCCGGGTCGATCTCGACTTCGGCTATGTGCGTCCCGTTGGGAAAGGTACGATCCGTGGTCTCGATCGCGTCGGCCGCGGTCAGCATCTCCGGGCCGGCGGCCTTGGCCACCGCGGCGAGTTCGACCGAATGGTCGGTGCCGGCGATCAGGACCCGGCCCTCCCGCAACTCGAGGTCCGGCGCCGCCGCCTCCAGTATGTCGGACGCCACTGACTTGATCTTCTCCGCCAGCAGGCGGGCGGCCGCATGCACGGAGGGCGCCCCCAGCGGTATTGAGCGGGAACCGCCGGTACCGCCGCCGGTGGCGATCAGGTCCGTGTCCCCCTGCTTCACGCGGATCGTCTCATAGGGGATGTCGAGCGCCTCGGCCACGAATTGCGAATAGGCGGTGGCGTGGCCCTGCCCGCCGGTCTGCGTGCCGATGAGCAGCGTCACCGTCCCGTCCGCTTCGAGCGTTAGCCGCGCTTCTTCCTTGCCCACGGGAACGCAGGCGTCGATATGCGCCGCGATCCCGAAACCCCGCAGCATTCCACGGCTCGCGCTCTCCGCCGCGCGTTGCCCGAAGCCGGCATGGTCGGCGGAGGCGAGCGCGCGGTCGAGGTGTCCCTCGAAGTCGCCGGTGTCGTAGAGCCAGCCCGAGGGCGTCCGGTACGGCATCTGGTCGGAACGGATAAAGTTGCGCCGCCTGATCTCGGCGGGCTCCATGCCGAGGTCGCGCGCGCAGGCATCCACCAGCCGCTCGATCAGGTACGAGGCTTCCGGCCGGCCCGCTCCGCGATAGGCATCCACCGGCATCGTGTTCGTGTAGGCGCCCCTGACGCGCGCCGAGAAGGTCGGAATCGCGTAGGACCCGGTCGCCATGCGCGCGGTGTTCAGCGGCACGAAGCCGGCGACCTCGGAGCAGTAGGCGCCGAGGTTGGACACCGTGTCGACCCGCATTGCCAGGAACCGGCCCTCCGCGTCGAGCGCCATCTCGGCGATCGCGTTGCTGTCACGCCCCTGCGTGTCGCCGACGAAATGCTCGTGCCGGCCGGCGATCCACTTGACCGGCCGCCGCAACCGTTCCGCGGCCACCGCCGCCAGCACGTATTCCGGGTAGGTGAATATCTTGGTCCCGAACGCCCCGCCGACATCCGGGACGATGACGCGCACGCGCTGCTCCTCGATACCCATGATCTGCGCCAGCATGCGACGCACGACATGTGCGCCCTGGCAGCCGAGGGTAAGCGTGTAGCGCCCGCTCGCCGCGTCGTGCTCGGCGAGCACGCCTCGCGTCTCCAGATAGGCCGCCGCGACGCGGTTGTTGTCCAGTTGCACGCGGGTGACATGCGCGGCGCGGCTGAAGGCCTCTTCCGTAGCGGCCGCATCGCCCATGCGATACTCGAACGCCTGGTTGCCGCCCAAGGCGGGATGCAGTACCGGCGCGCCGGCTTCCAGCGCGGCCCGCCCACCGGTGACGACAGGCAGCGGCTCGTAGTCGACCTCCAGCGTTTCCGCCAGTTCCCGCGCCGCCTGAGGGGTGTCGGCCACGACAAACGCGACCGGTTCGCCCACGAAACGCACGGTGCCGTCGGCCAGAACCCGTCGCTCCGGGGTGATCGGGGTGCTGCCGTCGGGCTGTGTGGAAATGTTGCGCACCGGCATCGGCCCCAGCCTGGCGATGTCCTCGTGAACCAGCACGATGCGCGCGGCGGGATCTGCCCGCACCGCGTCGAGATTGCGGATCGCGAAGCGCGCATGCGCAGCCTCGGCGCGCACCACGCAGGCCGCGAGCATGCCCTCCAGGCGCAGATCGTCAACGAAACGCCCCCTGCCTGTGAGTAGCGCAGCGTCCTCGACACGCCGGACGGCCTGGCCGACCTGTGCTCGCATACATTCCCTCTCCGTGATGAGGCCTTCTACAATATCAGCCGCCGATTTCCACGACCTTCGCGGTTGGGACTAATTTCGTCCGACGAAAATCCAAGAAAGGTCGAACCGGTCACTGCACGGCAGGAAAGCCAAGCAACGCCTTGACTTCCAGATAGTCCTCGAAGCCGAAGCGGCCGAATTCCCGCCCGTTGCCGGATTGCTTGTAGCCTCCGAACGGCAGCGCCCGGTCGAAGGGAGCGCCGTTGTAGTAGACGCGGCCCGCGCGAAGGCGGTTGGCGATGCGGCGGGCGCGCGCCGGGTCGCTCGACTGGACGAAGCCCGCCAGCCCAAAGGGCGTATTGTTGGCAATCTCGACCGCTTCATCCTCGGTCTCGTACGACATGATCGACAGCACTGGGCCGAATATCTCCTCCCGCGCGATGCGCATGCCCGGCTCCACGTCTGCGAAGACCGTCGGGCGCACGAAGAAGCCGCGGTTAAACTCGGCCGGCCGGCCAACGCCGCCGGCGACCAGCGTCGCCCCCTCGTCGATACCTGACTGGATAAGGCTCTGGACCTTGTCGAATTGCTGGCGGCTGACCAGCGGCCCGAGTTCAGTCTCGGGATCCATCGGATCGCCTACCCTGATCGCCGCGGCAGCCGACCTCGCGGCGGCGATAACTGCCTCGCGCGCGGCGGCGGGCACCAGCATGCGTGTCGGCGATTGGCAGTTCTGGCCGGCATTGGTGTAGCAGGCGCGCAGGCCTTCCGCGACGGCTTTGGACATTTCGACATCGTCGAGGATGATGTTGGCCGACTTGCCGCCAAGTTCCTGCGCGACGCGTTTGACGGTTTCGGCGGCAAGTTGCGCGACGCGGATGCCGGCATGGGTAGACCCGGTGAAGGAGACCATGTCGATCTCAGGGTGCGAAGCAATGGCCTCGCCCACCGGGACGCCCGCGCCGTTGACGAGGTTGAACACACCGGGCGGCACGCCGGCCTCATCGATGACCTGCGCCAGCATCATGGCGCTGAGAGGGGCGACCTCGCTGGGTTTCAGGACGATGGTGCAACCGGTGGCCAGCGCCGGCGCGACCTTGGACGCCATCTGGTTAAGCGGCCAGTTCCACGGCGTGATCATGCCGCAGACGCCGATCGGTTCGCGGCGAATGCTTCCCACGCCCTCGGCCCACTCGAACTCGAACTTTTCCAGCACCCGGATCGCTTCCTCGAAATGGAACAGGGCAACGGTGGCCTGACGCTGGGTGGAGAAGGTGATTGGCGCACCCATCTCCTGCGTCATCATGTGCGAAAGTTCCGGCAGCCTGCGGCGGAAACCGTCGACAATCCGGTGCAGGTAGCCGAGACGCTCCTCCCGGCTTGTCTCGGCATATGCGGCAAAGGCCTTGCGGGCGGCGCGCGCGGCGCGGTCCACATCGCCGGCCGATCCCAGCACGATCCTCGCGACCTCCTCTTCCGTCGCCGGATTGAAGACGCCGAGTTGTTCGGTCCCCAGCGGTGTCACCCACCGGCCGTCGATGTAGAACCTTGTCGTGTCGAGCATGTGCCCGTTCCTCCAGCAGTCAGACAGATATCAACTATCACCCTGCGGCAAGGGCTCACCACCGAGTTCGCGGGATAGCGCGTTGAGGCTCGCCACCGTACCCGCCGCGAGAGTGATGAATTCGCTGGCGCGAGCGAGCGCCGACCGCTTGCGCTCCCCCGGCAGCGCCATCGAAGGATCGGGCGCAGCCTTTCTAACGTTCGCGGCCAATTCAGCGACGCGCGCGGCGTAGGGCGTCGAAAGCCCGAACCGTTCAGGATCCATCGCCAGGAGCAGCCAGGAACTCTCCCATCCAGCGTGCGGATCGTCATACATGGATCCGATCTCAGAGCCGGCGGCTCCGCCCGACATGGCACAGAGCAGGTCGACCATGAGCGCGAGCCCGAACCCCTTGGCGCCGCCGGCCGGCAGCAGCATGCCCGCGATCGCCACATTCGCGTCCGTCGTGTCGTGCCCTTCGGCATCGACCGCCCAGCCGGCGGGGATCGGCTCGCCCTTCTGCGCTGCCTGCCGGATGCGCCCCATCGCCGCCGCACTCATCGCCATGTCGAAGACGATGGGCGGTTGGCCCGCGCAAGGCACCGCGATCGCCAGCGGATTGTTGCCGACGGCCCTCACGTGCCCGCCAGGAACCGGCATCATCGGCCGGGTGTTGCACATCACAATACCCACCATGCCGGCCTCGGCGATCATATGCGCATAACGCCCTGCGACGCCGAAATGCGTGGCGCCGCGGACCGCCACCGCCGAGATGCCGTGCTCCAGGGCGCGGTCGACCGCGATCCCTGCCAATTGCTCCGCCGCGGCATGGCCGAGCGCAAGCCCGGCATCGAATACCGAAACCGCGCCGCTGCGATGGATTTCCCTGAGTTCCGCCGTCCTCGAGATTGTGCCGGCGAGCACACGGCGCACATAGACGGGAAGCTGCAGCAGCCCATGCGAGGGGTTCCCCTCCAGTTCCGCCTCGACCAGCCCCCTTGCGACCGTTGCGGCCACCTCGGGCTCAACACCGGCGAGTTCGAACAGCCGTGCTGCGAACCTTTCCGCTTGCCGCCTGCTTATCCGAGCCGGTTCGCCGTGCTGCGCCAATCGATCTCTCCCATGCGACGATCTCCTTGGCAACGCTATAGACCATGGCGCAGGCGACGGAATCCCAGTCGGTGACATTCCGCACACCGAAACGAGGAGTCGGCCGGTTTGCCTCGGGGGACCGGGCGCGCAGACTGAGGAGGCTGCGCATCGCGGCTTGGGAGAAGAGCTTGCCCATCACCTATGACGTGGTCCGTCAGGCGGCGCGCGACCTCTATGGCTGGTCACTGAAGAAGGTACCAGACGACACGCTGGCGGCCCTTGATGCCGCGCGCGAACGCGAGTCCAGCCCTGCCTCGCAGAAGACGCTCGACTTCATGCGGGCGGCGGCGAGGGCCGCCGAGCGCGACGACCGGCATGCCTGCTCGGACGCAGGTTTCCCGACCTATTTCGTCAAGATCGGCACAAAGCTCAGCCTGGACGGCGACATCCGCCGGGCCTTCGTCGATGGTTTCGCCGATCTCGTCGATACCATCCAGCCCCCAATCCTGAAGTTCATCACTCATCCGCTGACCCTGGAGCGAAGCTACCAGGGCCGGGACATGCCGATCCTGTCGTTCGACGTGATCGACGGCGCCGACTACATGGAGATCACCTGCTCGCCCAAGGCGCTCGGTTCGGGCCGCTGGGCCGACTTGAAGGTCTTCAGCTATCCGAAGATCAGCGAGATCGAGGAATACTTCATGCAATGCGTGCTGGAGGCCGGCTCGCAGCACTGTCCCCCGGTGGTTATCGGGATGGGCATCGGCGGCTCCTTCGACCACGCCGCCAAGATGGCGAAGCGTGCGACGCTGCGCACGATTGGCAGCGTTCACGAGGATCCAATGGTACGCGACATGGAGGCGCGGCTGCTCGCCGCGGTGAACAGGACAGGCTTCGGCCCGATGGGAACCGGCGGCGATACGACTGCGCTCGCGGTCCACGTCGACTATGCGCATGGCCACGGCTTCGTGCCGGTCGCGGTGTGCTTCAACTGCTGGATCAACCGGCGAACAACCCTTCGCATCGCTGGCGACGGCACGGTGACACGCCTTGAATAGGCCGGAGCACGGTAGCTTGCGGCGGCTCACACTGCCGTTGACGCGTGAAGAGGCGCGAAGCCTGGCGGTCGGCGAACTCGTCCTGCTCGACGGAGAGGTCGTCGTCACCGCCGGTTTTCCGACGCATCAGCGCATCATCGACGCACTCGACGGGCACCGGCCGCTGCCATTTCCGCTCGAAGGCGGCGCGATCTTCCATCTTGGAAGCTCGTGCCGGGAGGAGAACGGGCGCTGGCTGCCTAACTACGTCAACCCGACGACGTCGACCCGCTTCGACGCCTTCATGCCCGACATCATCCGCCGGCTTCGCCTGACCTCTACCGGAGGCAAGGGAGGCATGGGCGTGGCCTGCGTCGAGGCAATGAAGGAGGCCGGCTGTGTCTACTTCTCGATGCCCGGCGGCGCCTCTCCATTGCTGAGCGATGGTGTCGTGGAGCAGCTGGAGACCGGTTGGGACGATCTGATCGAGCAGTTCCGCCTGGCGCGCTTCCGGCTCCAGGGCTTCGGCCCGGTCACCGTCGCCATCGATGCGCACGGGAATTCGATGTACGAGGCATTGCAGAACCAGGCGAGAAGCCGGTTGCCCGACATCCTCAAGGAACTCGAGGCCGCACGGAAACCCTCCCCGAACACCGCACCTACCATGAAGAGCAAATGAGCCATGCCCCGATACCTGGAAGACTTCGAGATCGGCGAAACCTGGACCAGTCGCCCCTTCGAGATGACGCAGGATCATATCGTCACCTACGCCCGGCAGTACGATCCGCAGCCTATCCATACCGATCCTGAAAAGGCCGCGCAGGGCAGGTTCGGGAGCGTCATCGCCAGCGGCTGGCAGGTCGCGGCGCTGTCGATGCGGCTGTTCGTGGAAAGCGGCGGCTATGGCGACACCCCGATGGTCGGGCTCGGCATCGACGAGTTGCGCTGGCGAAAGCCTGTGCGGCCGGGCGACGTGCTGACCGTCACGCGCGAGGTGGTTGGGGTCGAGCGATCAAAATCGCGCCCGCAGTTCGGAACCATCCGCACCAGGGTCACGATGACCAATCAGGACGGCGACGCGGTCCTGACTCTGCTGACGCTGGGCCAGGTGCCGGCGCGACCCCTGGGCGAGGAAGCCGCCCGATAGGGCGAGGAAGCCGTCGGCCTAGGCGGGTGCGACTGCCTACAGGTGCCGGCCTTCGTCCACCGTGATGATGATCCCCGTCGAACTGGTCAAATGGGTGATTGCGGCGACGATGGCGCGGGCGACATCATCGGCCGAAGTGATCTTGCGCAACGGCATCTTGTCCGCCATCGCCTCGAGCTGATCGCGCGTGCGGCCCGGCACGAATTCAGTGTCCACCCCCGCCGGCGAAACCGAGAACACCCGGACCTTCGGCGCCAGCACCCTGGCAAGTCCGATCGTGAGCGTGTCGAGGCCGCCCTTGGCGGCGCAATAGGCTAGACTGCTCCCTGCCCCCTTCTGCGCCGCAAGCGAGGAAACGTTGACGATCGCGGCATTGCTCCCTTTCTCCAGTAGCGGCCGGAAGGCCCGCACCATCGAGAAGGGCCCACGCAGGTTGAGACGCACCGTGCGGTCGAAGATGTCGTCCGTCAAACCGTCGATATCGTTGAGCGGTACAGGAGTCGTGCTACCGCCATTGTTGACCAGGGCGTCGAGCCTTCCGAATCGGGCCTCGACTGCAGCCACCGCTGCGGCAATGCTCGTTTCGTCTTCCAGCGAGATCCGCATGGCGGCATGGCCCTCGCCCTCGAGTTCGGCGACAACCGCTTCAGCCGCGTCGCGGCGGCTGTTGTAGCCGACCACCACCTTCGAGCCGAGTGCTGAGAGCCGGACGGCAGTGGCGCGGCCGATGCCGCTGCTGGCGCCGGTCACCAGCGCGACCTCGGGATGCGGCAGTCGCAAGTCGTCCGTCACCGGCTGTACTCCCAATAAGGCCGTTTCAGATCCTGCTTAAGCACCTTCCCGACAGCCGAGCGCGGCAGTGCCGAGCGTATCTCGATCGCAGACAGCCGCTGCATCTTGCCAACCTGTCGGTTCACCCAGTCGAGCAGGCCGGAGGGTGAAATGTCCGCGTCCGGTCTTCCCACCACGAGGCCAAGCGGCGTCTCGCCCCATTTGTCGCTGGGGACGCCGATGACCGTGGCGTCGGCCACGGCGGGGTGGCGAAGCAAGACCTCTTCGAGGTCCGACGCGTAGATGTTGAATCCGCCCGAGATGATCACGTCCTTCTTGCGGTCGACGAGCGTGAGAAAGCCGTCCGCATCGAATACGCCGATGTCGCCCGTGCGATGATAGACGGTGCCGTCGCGATCGCGCCAGCGAAAGGCCTCGGTGGCTTCCGCATTGCGGAAATAGCCGGACATCATCGTCGGCGAGCGGCCGATGATCTCGCCGCGCTCGCCCACCGGCACGTCGTTGCCCTCGTCATCGATTACCCGCACATCATTGCCCGCGGCCGGCCTTCCGACCGTGTGCAGCTTGTCGGCGAACCGCGTGACGTCGAGCATGCAGGTACAACCACCCTCCGTCAGGCCGTAGACCTCGATCATGCGGCCCGGCCAGCCGGAGGCGATGCGACGCTTGTCCTGCGCCGAAAGGGGTGCGCCGGTCGACTGCTTGACGGCAAAGCGCGACAGGTCACGTCGCCCGAAGCTTTCGGCGTCGAGGATGCGCTTGTACTGGACCGGCACCAGCATCGTGTGCGTCGCGCCAAGCGTTTCGGCGAGGTCGAGATAGGCCTCCGCGTCGAATTTCGGCATCAAGGCGACACGGCCGCCATGCACCAGCCCCATCAGGAGCGGCATCAGGGTGGTATTGGAATACAGCGGCGTGGCCAGCAGCATCGTGCTTTCCGGCGTGATCGAGAATACGTCGCGCGCGGCCTGCCGATAGCGCATGGCATGGCTGTGCACGATGCCCTTGGGCTGCCCGGTGGTGCCGGAGCTGTAGATTATGTTGAAGTCTGCTTCGGGGGCGGCCACCACTGCGTCGGATAGCGGCGACGCGCTTTCGGCGAAATGCTGGAAACTCCCGTCGCCCAGGCCGATCACCTGCGTCGCTTCCGTCACCGCGTCGGATACAGCGCCGTTCCACGCGGAAGCGGCAAAAACGAGGGCCGGCTCGCAGTCACGGATCATGCCGGCGAGCGCGTCAGGCTTCAGGGAGGTCTGCAGCGGCACGGCGCAATGGCCGGCAGCGATAGTCGCAAGGTACGCGATGACGATATCAGCGCTGACGTCACCGATCAGCGCGACGCGCGCCGACACTTCGCCGGCGGCCGCCCGGATCGCGGCGGCGAGCGAGAGAACGCGGAAGCGCAACTCTCCCCAGCTCAGCTTCTCAACGCCACAGATCAGCGCATCGTCCGCCGGCCGCTCAAGTCCGTGACGAAGCAGTATCTGCAACAGGCGCCCTTCATCGGCCCCGGATGTACTGGAACCGTTCATTTGTCCTCGATAAGGATGATGCACCGCGCGACGATGGCTGGCCGTTCCGAGCCCTCGATCTCCATCGTGGCGTCGATTTCGAGCCGCGTACCCTTGTCGTGGCGCGTGGCCCCGACCATCGCCTGCCGTAGCCGCACGCGGCTTTCCACGGGCACCGGAGAGAGGAAGCGGACGCGTTCGTAGCCGTAGTTGAAGCCGCGACCGCGCTGCAGAATCCGGTAGATCTGCCTTTGCAGGGCCGGAACGTAGGAAAGCACAAGCAGGCCGTGGGCGATGGTTCTTCCACCGGGCATCTCGGTTGCGGCGCGCGCCGCGTCGACATGGATCCAGTGATCGTCGCCGGTCAGCCGTGCGAAATCGTCGATGTCCCTCTGTGTGACCGCCACCCAGTCGGACACGCCGAGTTCCTTGCCCGCGTATGCCTGCAGTTCGAGCGCATGTTCGACGGTCAGCATCGATGTGGCCCCCGTACGGTCCTCACAGCGTCACCACGATCTTGCCGATCTGCTCGTTGCGGTCGAGGACAGCGTGGGCCTCGCGCATCTGGTCGAACGCGAAGACTTCGTGAATGCGGGTCGTGATCCCGCCTGACTCGATCAGCGGCCAGACCTTTTGCACGAGTTCAGCAGCGATCCGCCCCTTGTATTCGGCCGGCCGCGGCCGGAGCGTCGAGCCGGTGAGCGTCAGCCGGCGGCGCACCAGAAGCCTGGTGTTGATCTCTGAGAATTCAGCCAGATGGCTGGCGATCAGCACCAGCCGGCCATCGAAATCCAGCAGGTCGAGCTGTTTCTGCGTGTAGGGGCCGGCATGGCCGTCGAGGATGATGTCCATGCCCTTGCCGCCGGCGGCCGCCTTCACCTGCTCGGGCCAGTCGGCGTCGTGATAGTCGACCGCCGCACGAGCACCCAGCTGTCCGCACACGGCACGCTTCTCCCTGGTGCCTGCGGTCGCATAAGTTTCCGCATTGAACAGGCGGTTGGCGATCTGCAGCGCCGCGATGCCGACTCCACTTGTACCACCCTGGACCAGCAGGCGCTCTCCCCTTGCCAGGCGGCCCAGCCAGACGACGTTGTTCCACGCGGTGAAAAATACCTCCGGCAGCGAAGCGCCTTCCACCACGCTCAGCCCCCTTGGGATCGGCATGGCCTGCACCGCGGGAACGGCGCAGTATTCTGCGTAACCGCCACCATTGGCCAATGCGCACACCTTTTCGCCGATACGCGAGGTATCGATACCTTTGCCGACCGACTCGATCGTGCCGGCGATGTCGAGACCCGGGAGGTCGCTTGCGCCCGGCGGCGGCGGGTAGAGCCCGCGTCGCTGTTGCACGTCGGGTCGATTGAGCCCGATTGCCTCGACCTTGACGAGTATCTCGCCATCGCCGGGTACGGGCTTCTCCCGCTCGACCATGTCGAGCACTTCAGGGCCGCCGGGGCGGCTGATGGCGATCGCCTTCATGCCGACCGCTTACGCCTCGTCCCAGGTGCGGGCAATACCATGCGTGAGCGTGCCCAGCCCCTCGATGGTGATGCCGATCTCGCCCTTCATCTGGTGCATGTTGATGCCGCGATGGCCGTCCGGATACTTGCCGACGCCCCTGGCGGTGGTCCCGAAGCATATGACGTCGCCGGGCTCAAGCGTGAACCATTGGCTCGCGTCGGCGATAACCTCCTGCACCGAGAAGCGGAAGTTGGACGTGGAATCGACCGCAAAGGGCTCCCCATCGAACGTCCCGGACACCTCGAGCGCATTGGGGTCGGCAATTTCGTCGGCGGTGGTGATCCACGGGCCCATCGGACCGAAGGTGTCCGAGCCCTTGGAGCGTGTGTGATAGACGAAGTAGATGTCGTTGTCGTCTGGTCCGTGCCGGTTGCGCCACTCGAAGTGGTGCGGCCTGGTCAGATGCGGCGCACGGGTTGTCGCCAGCGAATCCATGCCGAACTTGATTCCGTGGGAGGTGACGTCGTCGACGATCGTGTAGCCGAAGACGTAGTCCAGCGCCTCGGCGACCGGGATGTTCTTGCCGCGCTTGCCTATGACGGCGGCGAGTTCCAGTTCCGGGATCGTCTCGCCGTAGTTTTCCAGTATTACCACATTCTTGTTGTGGCCGAGCAGGCACGACGGTGGCTTCAGGAAATAGCTTGGAACCGACGGCTCCTTGTGGGCCTCCTTGCGGATGCCCTTGTTGTTCATCGCAACGCCAATGACCTTGCTCGGATCGGGTATGGGCGGGGACCAGTCGGCATCTGCAAGCGAGATGCGGGGCACGGAACCACCCGCCGCCGCGGCGACAGCCTTCCCGGCCTTCTCCAGTTCCGCCGGGCCGCCATGGATGAGCCCACGCATGGTGGCCGGGGCGGCGCCCATGCCGGCGGCGGCATAGGCGTCGGCAAGCGCGACCGCCTCGGTGTCGGACAGGCGCGCGATCAGGACATTCTCGCCATTACGGCCAATGGTGCCAAACTTCATGGATATTGCTCTCAGCTGATATATAGATGCGGCCGGCTATTCAGCGGCCTCGGATTTCTGGTCGAGATGGAGGCCGACGAGGCGGGCCGGGTTCTCGCTGACCATCATCCGTATCTCGGCGGGCGTATAGCCCAGGCCGAGGCACAGCCGGATTGCCTGGCGCAGGCCCTCGACGGGGCTCGGATTATCGACCTGGCCGAGATCCGAACCGATGGAGGAGTTTTCGGGACCCGCGGCGTCGATCTGCTCCTTGAGATGCTCAGGCGGAAATACGTTGAACCGGGAATCGACGAACAGGCAGGCCGACTGCTCCATCACCACGCCTAGCTGCGCCAGCTCGCGGATATCCTCCATTGTGCTGTGGAGCCCATAGGTCGGATGGTTCATGATCATGCGCTTCACGCCGCGCTTCTTCGCCTCGCTGAACAGGGCCCACGCTTCGGAAACATGGAGGTGCCCCGACGAGATGATCGCATCATGCGCGGCGATCAGATCGAGTATCTGCTTGACCACGTCGAGCAGCTGGCCTCGCTCGTCTACGACCGTGATCGCGTAAGGCGCCATCAGCTCGACGTTGGTGGCAAGCCGCTTCTTCCGGAAATTGCTTCGGATGTGATTGGCCGCATGGGCGGTAGGCATATAGATCAGCTTGGTGCCGGCCTTGAGGTTGAAGTCAACAGCATACGGATTGAGGCCACCAACGGTCGTATTGAGAACCAGGGAGCCGTACATCTCGACCTGCCTGTGAGGATTGAGGCGCCGCATCATCGGCAGCATGGGTCCGACGGAATAGTAGTGGTCCTTGAACAGCACACCCCGCATGCCCGCCTTGGCCGCTTCATCGACTTCTTCCAGGTGATCGAGCATGCGCGGCATGGTCGACGGCCCCGAGTGGACATGCAGGTCGACGGCGCCCTTCATCAGGTCGGCCACCAGGGTTTCATCCGCGCCCGCCATGACGGCCTTCGCTTCTTCTCGCCAGTTCTTCTCTGCCATCTTCTTCTCGCATAGATCGATCGCGACCGTTGTCCGGCAGTTCACGCAGGCGATCAAAGGCGTCGGTGGCATGTTCCGCCAAGCGAAATCCGAACGCGCAGCTGTGCACGCAGTCGCCGCGCCGCCTACTGTGCGCGCCACCGCCATATGGAGAAACCATGCGCGCCTGCCCGCCGCCGCTCGCCAATCCGCGCCGCCCGAGCCTCGTCCTCCCGGCAGGCGCCTGCGACACGCACTGCCATGTCTTCGGTCCAGCCGCGCGGTTTCCGTTCTCGGATGATCGTGCCTACACCCCGGATGACGCTCCGAAGGAACGGCTTGCCGCCCTGCACGATCTGCTGGGGATTTCGCGCACAGTTTTCGTGCAGGCGAGTTGCCACGGTTTCGACAATTCCGCGATGCTCGACGCCATCGCCGATGCGCCCGACCGCTACCGGGGCATCGCACAGATCGAACTGGATTGCGGCGTGGACGAGATCGCACGCCTTCATGCGGGCGGCATCAGGGGGGCGCGTTTCAATTTCATGACGCGGATTTCGCCGATGCCTGAGACGGCGAAGATCGAAAGGCTTCTGGCTCGCATCAAACCGTTCGGCTGGCATGCGGTTCTGCATTTCGATTCGCACCTGATCCCGGCGCTTTCCCCCTGGATGCGCCGGCTCGATATGCCGTTTGTTATCGACCATATGGGCCGGCTTCTCGCCAGCGACGCGAATGGTCCGAACCATCGCGCGCTGGTCGATCTGGTATCATCCTGTGAAAACGCTTGGGTGAAGATCTCGGGGGCCGAGCGTGGCTCCGCGGCAGGCCCCCCCTTCACCGACATGACCGTGATTGCACGGTCCCTGGTAGCGGCGGCCCCGGACCGCACCCTATGGGGCACGGACTGGCCGCATCCTGTGCTGTCGGGACCGATGCCGGACGATGGGCAACTCGTCGACCTTCTCGCAGAATTCGTCCCGGACGAAACGGCGCGCAACAAGGTGCTGGTCGACAATCCCGCCCGGTTGTACGAATTCTAGCCGATCACGTCACACGATGGCCGGCAGCTTCTCGGGCGCATAGGTGCCACGCAGACGCTCGGTGTCGGCGGTGATCTGCGCGCTCACCTGCTTCAGCTTGACCGCGTAATCCCGGAACATCTCGTGCGACTTGATTGCGGAGCGGAAGAAGGTCACGCCGAGAGTCGCGCGAACCCTGCCGCCCAGAAAGATCGGCACCGCCAGCGTATTCGAGTTCTTCGGCTCGGCGCGAGCGTCGCGCAACGCGTATCCGGCACGCCGGATGGACCGAACCAGCGTGTTCAGATAGTCGCGGTCAGCGGCTATCTTGGCAGCCGTCGGATCGTCGCTGTGCTCTGCGATCCTAGCGAATGCCTCTATCTCCTCGTCGCTGCAATAAGCGAGGTAAGCGCGCCCCAGTGCCTTGGTGAAAAGGCTGAGGTGCATGTTGATCGTCGAATGGAAGGGCGAGACTGGGCTGTCTGCGACGGTGGAAAAGCGCACGACCACCGATTGCGCATCCAGAACGGCGATCGAAACCGGCCAGTGCAGCTGGCGGGTAACCTGAATCGCCCAGGGGCGGCCGGCCTCGATGACCAGCGGGTCGCCGTGGTAGCCGCTCGACAAGGAACTCACCAGCGAGGTCACCTGGTAGCCGCCCTGGCGCTCGTCATTCGTCACATAGCCGGCTTTGGCCATCGTCTTGAGGAAGCGGACCAATGTGGGTTTGGGCAGGCCAGTCTCCCTATGCAGATCCTGAATGGTCGAGATCGGCCGCCGGTTCAAACAGGCGAGGATCTGCAGTGTTCTTTCCGCCGCACGGATGTACTCGCCGCCATCGGCATCTTCCTTCGTCAAGGGCACGTCCTCCCACGGGCCAGGCGCAAACACGGAAGACAACATAGAGCGCTTCTTTTGCGGGCGTCCAGCCGCCTGTCAGGCTGGGCGTGCCTGCGGGCGGTGACGGCGATTGGTGAGAAATGCCGCGATCAGCGTCGGCGCCATTGTCAGGAGGCCGATGCCGAGCAGGTCCCAATCATCGAATCCAGGGATGGCCTCCCCTGGCAGGGCGATTAAAACCGCGCCGATGAGCACCGGAAGCCGCGCCATCCAGCCCGCGACGCTGTCAGCGAAGAGCCTGCCGATGCCGGTGACGTAGCCCTGCATCGTGCCGGCGAAGATCCACACCCCGAACAGCGCCAGCCCTGTCGAGATCAGGATATCCATCCCGGTTCCGCGCGTGATCAGCGCGGGCTCGAATACGAACATGAACGGAATGAAGTAGATGACGCTTCCGATCTTCATGGCCTCGAATCCGGTGCGCATCGGCGGCGTCCTCGCAACTGACGCAGCGGCGAATGCGCCCAGCGCTACCGGCGGGGTAATGAAGGACAGCATGCCCCAGTAGAAAATGTAGAGATGCACGGCGAGCGGATCGAGGCCGACCTGAACCAGCGCCGGCGCCAGCATCACGGCAAGGAAGATGTAGCACGCCGTCGCTGTCATGCCCGTACCGAGGATGAGGCTCGTGATCGCTCCCATGATCAGCAGCCAGTAGGGCGAGCCGCCGGCGATCTTCAGCAAGTCGTTGACCAGCGTAGCAGCCAGCCCGGTCTGCGAGAGCCCGCCCACGATCATGCCTACGGCGCCTAGCGTGGCGGCCAAGGTCGCGAACAGTCGCGCCAGGCTGTCGATGAAGGCAAGCAGTTCCTTGCGGCCCCAGCGGTCCGCCCGGGACACGAACTGGTTGACCACCAGCAGCACGGCCGTGGCATAAAACGGTGCATACCGCTCCTGCTGCATCACCAGCAGCATGACCGTCAGCACTACGATAGCGAAGATGTGGTGCCAGCCCTCCTTCAGCGTCGTAACCAGGTCCGGCAGTTCGTCTGCGTCCAGTCCCCTGAGATGATCGCGGGCGGCCCGGGCGTCGATCTGGACGAAGAGGCCGAAGAAGTAGAGGAACGCCGGAATGGCCGCGGCGATTGCGATGGTGGAATAGGGAAGCTGCAGAAAATCCGCCATCACAAAGGCCGCCGCGCCCATCACCGGCGGCATCAGTACACCGCCAGTCGAAGCACACGTCTCGATTCCGGCTGCGGTCGTTCCCTTCATGCCGACACGTTTCATGGCCGGTATGGTCATCACACCGGTGGTCAGCACGTTGGTGACGACGCTGCCGCTCAGCGAGCCCATGAGACCGCTGGACACGATCGCGACCTTGGCTGGCCCGCCTCGCACGTGTCCCAGCAGCGCGAAGGCAAGATTGATGAAGAAGCGGCCTGCACCAGTGTGCTCCAGCGCGGCTCCGAAGATCACGAAGCCGAAGACAAGGGTGGCAAATGCCTTGAGCGGGATGCCCAGGATGCTTTCCAGGCTCATCGCGTGATACGCGGCGACATACTGAAAGGGCGACGCGAATGCTGAGATCGGACCCGGCATGACGTCCGCAAACAGCGGATAGCTGGAGAAGAATAGGACAATCGCTCCAAGGATCATGCCGCCGGCACGGCGGCCCGCCTCCAGCATGATCACCCACAGGACCGTCCCCATCACCACGGCGGCGATTGGCGGGGACATTTCCCAGCCACTGAGCACTATGTTGTAAGCGTTGACGAAGAAGTAGCCCAGCGCCACGAAGGCAATGACGCAAAAGGCCCAGTCGAGAACACCCGGTCCGCCCCCCGACATGAACTTCCCGCCCGGGAAGAGCAGGAAGACCATCGGAATGGCCAGCGCCAGCACCGCATAGAGATACTGGTTCTCCAGGATCGTGAAGCCGAAGGCTGACCCGATGCCGAAGGTCTGGTTGGTTCCGAGCAGCAGAAGACCCACCGTCAGCACGCGCACCACGATCGTGGTGACGCCGTGAACTGCGCGCGCCGGGGCCGCCTCGCCGTCGAGATAGGTGTTCTCGATCTGGGACATGAGTGTCTTATTTGAAGTAGGGCGGCATGCCCGCGGCCGTCAGCGCTTCCGCACGCGTGGCCATCCACTGCTTGGTAAACTCCTCACCCGTCGCGCTGACGTCGGCCATCTTTTTCCAGGCCTCCTGAAGCACCTTGCCGCGCTCTACCAGCTTGTCATTGTGCGCCTGCTTGTCGTCGTCCCAGGTGCCTACTTCCTTGTAGAACCGGATGGCGGCCTCGTTGTAGGGCACGACCCAGCCGTACACCTGTGCGTCGGCTGCCCACCCTTCAGTGCCCGACTGGGCCTTGGTGTAGACGGGCGCCTGCTCGTTGATCGCCTTGATCACGTTGTAGGACAGGTCTGGCTCCGCGCTGTAGGTAACGAGCGCCGGATATGGCACACCGATGCAGTCCAGCGGATTACTCTCGTCGAAGCCCACCCCGACCGTCGCCTTGCGGGGAGTGAAATGCGGGCTCGCGGCCTGCAGGCGCTTCCAGCCCTCTTCATCATCCAACGGAGTGGGCAGCCAGGTCAGCCCCTGCGGTGACGCAGCCGCCTGCTGCAGAAGGCCGCTGCCGCTGGTGACGGCCGTCATGGCGTCGATCTGGCCATTGGAGAATGCCTCCCACGCCGCACCGTAGCTCGGCGCTTCCACCAGCCGGACATCGTCAGTCGTGAGCCCGGCGAAAGCGAGGAATGCCCTCACGTTGGACTGCAGCGCCGGCGATCCGACCACCCATCCGACGCGCTTGCCCTTGAGATCGGCGAGGCTCGTCATGTTCTGGTTGGCCGCGACGCCCATTCCCAGGCAGTTCTTGGCGCCCGCCAGCACAAGCGCGCTCAACGGCTGCGGACCCCAGTCGCGCGCCGCGTATCCGAGAACGCCCTCGAAAGCGTAGAACACGTCGCTGCCCGACAGCGCAAAGGGAACCCGTCCGTCCCTGGCCGGCGCAAGGCGCGATTGGTCGGTGCTGGTGGCCACGACGCGCAGGGAGATGCCATACGCATCTTCGAGCGTCTTGCCGACTGCGATCGACTGGTTGTAGCCCAGGCTGCCGGTGTCGAAGCTGGTCCACACCAGCGTCTTCGGCAAGGTGACATCTGCTGCGACCGCCGCGCCTGAAAACAGGCATGCGGCACCTAGAGCCAAGCTGGCTATCATTCTCATCGGAATCTCCTCCACTACATTCTGCTGCCGGCACGCGGCCTTCAAGTGGACAACGCCTTCTTGCCTTGTCCGCAGACGATCAGGTGCTCCTTAAGATCTCGTCCCTGCAACCGCTCGGTCGTGTCTATTGATCCGGAACACGTCATCGTCCGGCACTCTATGGCGACGCTCCCGGGCGGCGACCTGCTATCGGGCCTTGTTTCGTCTGTCGGAATGAATGTTTCCGCGCAGAGCGCTTGCTTCAGCCGGTGGCGGAAAGCCAAGCCTCTTCGCCGGCATGGAATTCCGCAAGCGCGTCGGGGCGATCATCACCCAATAGTTCGTGGTTCACCTTCACACCGCGGCTGCGCTGCATGTAGGCGAGGAACCGGTAGGACGGACGCAAGGTGTCGAGCACTGCCCAGTCGACGGGGAGCCGGTCGGCGGGATTGACGGTGCGCATGATGTCCCGCTCGAACAGGACATGAAAGGTAAGCAGCTTCCATGCGCCGCCTTCGCGTACGCAACGCGAGAAGAAGCGGCAGAAAACGTAGAAGTCTATCTCGACACCGTCGATCCTGGCCCGGTTGAAGATCGAGGAGGGGCTCTCGACCGTCGCCCTGTCGCCGGCGACGCGCGCATAGGCTGGAAACACCCAATGCTTGCTGTTGCCCGCCGCGCTCATCCATTTGCGGGTTGCCTCGACGTAGGCTTCCCCGCCATGTCCATCGTACCAGCTGGTGCGCACATAGGCGTCGTCGTGAAAGCACGCGCGCATCACGTCGAAGCGACGCTGGTCGCGCGCGAACCGCTCGCGCCGGACCAGGTCGAAGAGTTCCTCGCGGTCGAGCATTTCCAGCAGGCGGCGGTTCGTGTCGGGGGTCATTGTGTGTCTCGCGGAACAAGGTCAGTCGCTCACACAATCGACAAAGCGACCCCCGAAAGCCACCCCGGGCTGCGCATCATTTCGTCAGGCGCAACGGACCGACGCATTCGGGTCAACGCGACTAGATAATCGCCTGCTCGGCCAAGCGGCAAATATCGGCGTCGCTGAATCCGAGATCCCTCAGCACGGCATGCGTGTCGCCGCCGAGTTCGGGCGGTGGCGTCGCGGGCGCGACGACTTCCGTATTGACCTTGAAACCGAGCGTAGGCAGATGGATTTCGTCCGGTTCCCGGCCCCACTGCATCGCATGGGCGAATTTCCTCGTTTTCGCGTGGCTTTCGGCCAGAACCTCATCGAGCGATCGCACCTTTGCGGCCGGGACGCCCGCCGCGTCGAGTGCCTTTTCCCAGTCCAGCGCGCTGCCCGCCCGGAATACCTCCACGAGCTCCATGCGGAGCGCGGCGGCGTTCTTTTGCCGCGCCTGCGGCGTGCTCCACCGCGCGTCTTCAAGAATGTCCGGCCGCCCCAGCCCCGCGCAGAGCGCCCGGAACTGCCGGTCATTGTTGGCCGCGACCATCAGCAACCCATCCGAGGTCTCGAAGGCGCCTGACGATGGGCTCTGGCTCCATGCCTCGTTGCCGGACGGCTTCGGCATCCAGCCGGCGGTGAGGTGGCTGCTGACAAGCGACGCCATGAGCAGCATCGATGTGTCCAGCATCGCCACGTCGAGATGAACCGCCTTACCCGTTCGCCTGGTTTCGTGCAGGGCCGAAACGATGGCGAAGGCTGCGTTGAGGCCGGTTGCGTAGTCTACATAGGGGGCGCCAACCTTCTGCGGACCCGTGTCGACGGTGCCCGTCGTCCTCATGATCCCGCACATGCCCTGGATGACATGGTCGTAGGCCGGGCGATGGCTGAGTTCCCCATCCTGGCCGAAGGCGGAGATCGAGCAGTAGACGATTTTGGGATTGACCTCGCGAACCACCTCGAAGGAGAGCCCCAGGCGCGCGATAGTGCCCGGGCGGAAATTCTCGATGAAAACGTCCGCGCCCTCGATCAGCCGCTTCATGATCCCGAGCCCGTCTTCCGATTTGAGATTCAGCGTTACCGACTTCTTGTTGGCGTTCTGGGTCAGGTAGGCCAGCCCCATGCCCTCGGCATTTAGATGAGGCACGACACCGTTGTCGCGGGACCAGTCGCCTGCGCCGGGCGTCTCGATCTTCAGGACTTCCGCCCCCATCAAGCCGAGTTGATAGGCGGCATAGGGGCCGGCAAGCACCTGCGTAAGATCGATGACACGCACGCCGGCTAGTGGCTGAAACATCAGGCTGTTACTCCGGACATAATGCGCATTGCGGTTTCTCCTACCGGGACCGGCATACTGCCGTTCCATTTGCCAGCGGTGCCAAAGGCGACGAGTCTCGAGGGGGTCATGGTTGCTACTTGCGCTTGAAAAGAAGCCGGCAATCGCCGATGCCGCTGCCGACTGAACAGAGCCAGTTGCGCCCCGCCCGGCGGCCCCTCACATGGGCATCGAGAAAGGCGAGCGTGATGTCGGCCACGGCCTGCTGCTGGGCCGGCACATGCTTCCGCCCTTCGCGCGGCGAGAATCCGCCGAGGAAGTGGTCGGCGCCCTCGAGCACGGCCAGGTACTTCCCGCCTGCGGGCGCAAGCTCGTAGGGTTCGGATTTCCAGCGCCAGTCGCCGCCCTTCGCGCCCCTGTCCAGGGTACCTGTCACGTTGAGCACTGGGCCGGTGATCGCATCCCATGAGCCGACGCGCAGGCCTTGCTGGTCGCGCCCTTGGGCGCTCAGCAGGACCGCGGCCTCGAACCTGTCGTCACGGAACCTCCTGGCGGGGTCTTCCGGCAGATCAATCTCCGCACCCGCCAGGAGTTGCGCCGTATAAGCGCCAAACGAGTGGCCAGCGATCGCGCCGGGGATCGGTGCGGCTTGCCGGCCGCACGTTGCTTCGCAAATTTCGGGGAACGACTCCATCAGCCGGCCGATGACCTCGAGTCTTTCCAGCCATCGCTCCGGCGCATGCAGGATCTCGTGCATCCTCGCCGTCACGTGGGGCAAGGACGTCCATCCCGAAAGGTCGGCTTCCGGGTCGAGTCCCAGATGCGGCTCTTCGCCGGCGACGATTGCGATTGCATCGCTGAAGGTCGGGTGGATGACCAGATAGCCGTGCCTCGCCCAGTGGCGGGACAGGTCGGCATATTCGCCGCCGTTCGACCCCAGGCCATGGCAGAAGACGATGAAGCCCTCTGGCGCCGGTCCTGCCGGCCAGCGGCAGACTAGCGGGCATTTCGCGAACGCCGATTGGCCGCTGAGGACATCCGTTGCCTCGCGTACATCCGGGGCGTTGAAATCGGAGATGTAGCCGCCGCTGTTCACGATGCCGCCCTCTCTGGCACGGCGCCGGTGACTCCCGCTTCACCTTCAGCAAACAGGAAGCAATTTGCCGCGCCACCCCCGGCAATCGCGTAGGCCGGCGGCATCTCGGCCGCACAGCGCGGCATCGAGTGGGGGCAGCGGTTGCGGTAGGGACAGCCGGTGGCCGAAACGCGCGGCGTCTCCGGCGCAGGCGACAGCTTGCGCGCTTCGCGGCGCCGGCGCTGCGCTTCCGGATCGAGGAGCGGAACCGCATCTAGCAGTGCCCTGGTATAGGGATGGGCTGGCGCCTTGTAGACCCGGTCCGATGGACCTTCCTCGACGATGTGGCCCAGATACATGACCGCGATGCGGTCCGAGATGTGATGCACCAGCGCCAGGTCATGCGCGATCAGCAGGTAGGCGATGCCGAGTTCGTCGCGGCGCTCGTATAGCAGGTTGATGATCTGGTTCTGGGTGGACACGTCGAGCGCGCTCACCGGTTCGTCGAGCACGATGAGCTTCGGCTGCAGCGCCAGCGCCGAGGCGATCGCGATACGCTGCCGCTGCCCGCCCGAGAACTGGTGGGGATGCCGGGGCAGGTGTTCCTCGGATAGCGACACAAGCCTGAGGAGTTCGATGGCCCGCGCGCGCCGCTCGCTCCGGTCCATGGTCGTATGGACGCGCAGCGGCTCGGTAACGATGTCCTCGACCGTCATTGACGGGTTGAGCGAGGAGTACGGATCCTGGAATACGGCCTGGATCTGGCTGCGCAATGCCGGTGGATATTGCGTCTTCATCGACGCGAGGTTCGCGTCCCCGAACTCGATCGTTCCGCGCGAAGCCGTAACGAGGCCCAGCACCGCGTTGGCGATCGACGACTTGCCGGAGCCGGATTCGCCCACCAGCCCAAGCGTCTCTCCCGCCCGGATAGAGAGGCAGGCTCCCTTGACCGCATGGAACGGCTTGCCGCCGAAACCGAGCAGCGAGCGGCCCCAATATGTGACCCAAAGGTCGGATATTTCAAGCAAGGGCTTGCCAGTCACGACGCCCGCTCCAGTTCGAGCTCCCCGGTGCGGATGCAGCGCACGAGGCGGGTGTCGCCGATTAGTGGGATCCGCTGCTGGCAGGCGGGAACGCTGAAATCGCAACGGTTGTAGAAGCGGCACCCCGAAGGCCACGAACCGGGCCGCGGTACGCTGCCGCGAATGGTGGGGAGCGGCGGATTGCGATCCGACGCGTGCGGCATCGCCGAAAGCAGGCCACGTGTATAGGGATGGCGCGGAGCGGCAAACAGGTCGTTGACCGCGGCCATCTCCACCATCTCGCCTGCATACATCACGCTGATGCGGTCGCAGATGTCGGCGGCCACGGCGAGGTCGTGCGTGACAAACAGGATCGCCATCCCGAACTCGTCCTGCAGGTCGCGGAAGAGATCGAGGATCTCTTGCTGTACGGTCACGTCGAGCGCAGTGGTTGGCTCGTCGGCAATGAGCAGCGAAGGGTTGCAGCTCAACGCGCGGGCGATCGCTATGCGCTGGGCCATGCCGCCCGAAAGCTCATGCGGATAGGCGCGCGCGCGCTCCCGGGGTCGGGGAATGCCGACGCGGGCGATCAGCTCGACGGCCCGGTCCCAGGCAGCCTTTCTCGAGAGCCCCTGCTTCGCACGCAGAACCTCGGTGATCTGGCTGCCCACGGTGAAGGCTGGATTGAGGCTGGTGCTCGGGTCCTGGAAGACCATGGCAACCTCGTTGCCGCGCACCTTTTCCATCTCTGCCGGCGCGAGCAAGCGCAGTTCGCGGCCGCTGAGCGTGATGGAGCCGCGCGTCGTGCGCAGCCCCGGTCCCATCAGCCCGAGGATAGCGAGTCCTGTCATGGTCTTGCCGGATCCCGACTCGCCCACGAGCCCCAGTGTCTCGCCCTTTGCGATACTGAACGAGAGATCGGTGATGATCGGCAGCCCCGCGCCGGCGCCCACCATCACGCAGAGATTCTCCACCCGCAGCACCTCGTCCTCTAGACGCGGTGGCGCCGCGCTGTCGGCCGCCGCCGGAGCGGCCCGTTCGGCCGCAGCGCTAGCCGGTGCGCTTCTCGGTTCCACGGCGATGCCCCGGCCGACGGAGTCGCGGATGACGTCACCCAGCAGGTTGACGGAAAGCACGGTCAGGATGATGGCGATGCCCGGCGGGATGGCCAGGAACCAGTTCAAATCCATGAAGGCCGCGGCGGTGTTGAGCATCGTCCCCCAGCTTGCCTGCGGCGGCTGAACGCCCAGGCCGATGAAGCTCAGACCGGCTTCCGCCAGCAGCACTGCACCGACCGTAAGCGTGATCTGCACGATCAGCGGCGGCGCAATGTTGGGGAAGATGTGGCGCAGCAGGATACGGGAATCGGAGGCGCCGATCACGCGGGCCGAGCGCACATACACCTCTTCCCGCTCGGCCAGCACCACGCCCCGCGCCAGACGCAGGAAGGAGGTGGAAAACAGGATGCCGAGGGCGATCATGGCGCGGTGGAGACCGGCCCCGAGAATCGCAATGATCACGATCGCCACCATGATCCCGGGGATGGAGACGACCGCTTCGACCACGCGCATGACGATCCAGTCCCACCAGCCGCCGCGGTAGCCGATGAACAGGCCGATGGGTACGCCGAGCAGCACCGCCAGACTGGTTGCCTCCGCGGCTGCGATGACGGCGATGCGGCAGCCGTGGATCAGGCGGGAAAGCACGTCGCGGCCCAGGTCGTCGGTGCCTAGCCAGTGCTCCGCCGACGGTGCTTGCAGCGCCTCGATCAGATTTTGCTTCAGCGGGTCGTAGGGTGCGATCCAGTCGGCGAATACCGCCAGGAAGACCAGCAGCGCCAGGATCAGCGCAGCGATGCTCACCACGATCCACGACGCGTTCGGCCGCCATCTGCCGCTGAGCGGCGCGGGTGGTCTGCTGGTTTCGGATTCGACGGTCACGACGGACGCGCCTTGGGGTTGAGGAGGCCGTATATGACGTCCGTGGCGAGTTGCACGGCGACCACGAGGCCTACCATGACCAGAACCAGCCCCTGAATCATCGGGATATCCTGCTGACGCACGGCGCCGATGGCGAGCGTGCCCAACCCGTTGATGGCGAAGACCTGCTCCACGACGAGGGCGCCGCCGAGAAGGACGGTGATCTGGAAGGACAGGACCGCCACCACCGGCACCATGGCGTTCGTAAGGGCATGCCTGAAGATGACGCGCCGCGTCGACAGGCCCTGCGCGCGCGCCGCCCGGATGTAGTCCTGCTGCAGCACCCCGACCATCGCGGAGCGGACCTGCCGGGCGATCGCCGCGCTTGAAGAGGTTCCCAGCGCGATCGAAGGCAGGATGACGCTGCGCAGCCAGTCCCATGGCGACGCCGAAATTGGCGTGAAGCCTGTGGCCGGAAACCAGCGCAGGTTCACTGCGAAGATCGCTACGAGGATCAGGCCGAACCAGAAGTTGGGAACCGCCTGCCCGAAGGTCGCGCCCAGCGTCGCGAAGCGGTCGACCCACGAGCGAGGACGCAGCGCCGCCGCTACCCCCGCGGCCACCCCGACGAGGATGGCGATAATCGCCGAGACCGCCGTCAGGGAAAGCGTGACGGGAAGCCGCTGCATGACGGCCCCCATCACGCTGACGCTGTTGAAGAATGAAGTCCCGAGGTCCCCCTGCACCGCCCTGCCCAGCCACTGGAAGTAGCGGACGACGACGGGTTGGTTCATGCCTAGCCGTTCGCGAACGATCTCGTACTGCTCCTGCGTGCCCGTATCGCCGATGATGAGGTCGACGGGATCGCTCGGCAGCAGCGACGTGAACGAGAACGTCAGCACCGAGACGATGAACAGCAGGGGCACCAGCGCGAGAAGCCGCTGGAAGATGAGCCGGAGCATGGGGACCCGTTTGTCAGTCGTTGGCCTTCAGGCCGCGCAGATTGATCGAATCCTCGCCGAAGCGATAGACGACTGTGGGATTGTTCGCCGTCTTCTCGCTCACTCCGATCAGGATCGGCGTGTTGGTGACGAAGATCAGGAAGGCCTCTTCCGCGAGCCGCGCCGCCATCTTCCGGTAGACCGGACCGCGCACTTCCGGATCGACCGATTCCAGCCCCTGCTTGGCCAGCGCCAGCAGTTCGTCGCTCGGCTTTGTCTTGAAGGGGTTGTAGGCGGCGTCCTCGTAGATGTAGCGCAGCGCCAGGAACTTCGGGTCGGTGTTGGTCGCCCACACGAGGTTGGTGGCGGGGTAATTCGTCGTGCGGCTGACGCGGGCGAGTGTGCCCGGCTCCTGCGGCACGATGTTCATCGTGATGCCGATTTCCTTGAAGAACCCGGCCAGCGCCTCGAGACGCGACTGGTAGATCGGGATTGACGGCATGTCGAAGCTGAAGCCGTCCGGGAAATTCGACTTGGCCATGAACTCGCGCGCCTTGTCGAGATTGAACTCGTAAACACCCTCGAGCGCGGGATCGTAGGCCCAGTCGCCCTTGCCATAGGGCTGGAACGACTTCTCGGCCAGGCCGAACTGGACCGCCTTGCCGAACGCTTCGCGGTCGATGGCATGCGCCATCGCCTGGCGGACGTTGAGGTCAGCGAAGGCGGGGACGACGGTGCCGTTCCGGTCGGAAATGATCACGTGGTAGTTCAGTCCGCCGGTGCCGCGGATCAGCTTGAGGCCCTGCGTGCGGTCGATGATGGCCGACTGCGGGTTGGCCAACCAGTTGCCGGCGTCGATCTGTCCGGTCTTCAGGGCATTGAGGCGGGCGGTGTCGTCCGGCAACTCCCACACCTCATAGCGGGCGAGCCCGATCTTGTCCTTGTCCCAGTAGGTCGGGTTCGGCGTGTAGACGCGGACCTCGCCTTCGCGCGATTCTTCTTTGCTGTAGACGTAGGGCCCGGTGCCGATCGGGTTGCGGTCGAGCGCCGGATCCGCCATCGCCGCCGGCGCGAGCATCATGCCGCCGGTGTGGCAGAGACTGTCGATGATCGCCGGATCTGGCTCCTTGAGCTTGATGCGGAATGTATGCTCGTCGACCACCTCGGCGCTGTCGACGGTCTTGAGGCCTTCGATGATGGCGAGCTTGACGCCGCGGTTGATGTTGGCCACCGCCACCTCGGCGTTGAACGCCTCGCCATTGCTGAAGCTGATTCCCTGGCGCAGCTTGATCGTGACGTCGAGACCATCGATCTCGTAGCTTTCGGCCAGCAGCGGAACCGGTTTGCCGTCCGTGCCGCGCTCGAACAGCGACTCGTAGACAGGGCGCAGATAGGGAACGCCGCTGCCGCTCTGCTGTTGCGGGTCCATGGTGATAAGTTTGACCTGTTCGGCGTATCTGAAAGTGCCCTCTTGAGCGAGCGCCGAACTACCGGCGAGGCTCAGCGCGACTGCCACCAACGATCCTGTGATCCACCTGTCCATCTCGGCCCTCCCAGCCTGGCTGTGTGCGGTGCGGCGCCGGCGAGCCGGATCCTCACCTCTCTTCCATACAATCGGAAACCATCTCGATTGTGATCTAGTTCTAGCACTTTGTCACTTTTGTGCTATGAAGCCAAGACGCTGATTTCCATTTTTTTGCCCCCTTCCGCATTTTTTTGACCGTTGCGGGGCTTCGTGAGGATGAAATACGAACGGAAACGACGTTACTCATGAGGATTCCCGCTTTGCCTAGTGCCGCCGAACCGGTCCAGATGTTGAGGGAAGACGGGACGCCCTACTATGTGCAGCTCGCTGCCATCATCCGTAGGCAGATTGCCGACGAAACATGGAATGTCGGCGACAGGCTGCCCACGCTGAAGGACCTGGTGGCAACGTTCGGCGTCTCGCCCATGACGGTCCGACACGCACTCGCCGGCCTCGAGAAGGAAGGCTTGATCAGCGCGGAACGCGGGCGCGGCACCTTCGTCAAGGCAAAGCCAGAGATGCCGGCGTCGGTGCCCTACGGGCTTACCAGTTCCCTGTCTCGCGCCGGAAGCGGCCTTAGCTTCCGCGTCATCGCCTCCCGGCCCGCCGAGGGCGAGTTGCGCATCTCGCCGGAAGAAGGGAAGCCATCCGACGCCTATCGCTACATGAAGCGCATCTTCCTCCGCGGCGGAGGTCCCTTCATTGTCGGCGAGTATTTGGTGGCGGAGGATGCCTTCGAGGCGATCCCGCAGAAGCTGTGGGCAACCGAGCTCATCAGCACGCTTCTCTATGACACCAAGCAGGTCGGCCTTGCGAAAGTGCGTCAGACGTTCCGGGTCGTTTCCTCGATGCCTCAGGAGGCCGCGGAGCTCGACATCCGCGTGCACGACCCCGTCGTGCGCGTGCGCCGCATCTTCCAGGATGCAGGCGGGGAGGTCATCTGCCTCGCACAGCTGGTCTATCGGACCGATGGAGTGGTGTTCGATATCAACATCGATATCGAGGATCGCAATCGCTTGCTCGAGCTGGGTGGCGTCCCGGAATCGTGACTTCCAGCTGGCCACGCCGTCAGTGTACGGCGGCGTGCAGAACCTTCTCGGCAGTCGCCTCCGCACGAGAAAACTCAGCGGCTATTGTTCCGCTCTTGGCGACCAGTATCCGATCCGAGAGGTCCAGTATCTCCGGAAGGTAGGAGGAGATCAGGATGACCCCTGCCCCGCCGTCGGCGATTTCGCGGATGATCTGCCTGATCTCCGCGATGGCTCCGACGTCGACCCCGCGGGTAGGCTCATCGAAGATCACGAGCCGCGGGTTCTGCACCAGTGACTTTGCGATCACCACCTTCTGCTGGTTGCCTCCGGACAGCTGCAGGACCGGCTGGTTCCGGCCGATCCGGCGAATGGAAAGGCGCTCCTCCCACTCGTCCGCCACCCTTCTCATGCGGCGCAGCGGCGCGAGCACCCTGCGTCGGCCGAATTTCGCCAGCCAGCCGAGCCCGATATTGTCGATCACGCTCAGCGTATCGAAGAACCCGTCCAGCTTCCGATCCTCGCTGACATAGGCGATCCCGTCGGCCACCGCGTGGGCCGGGATCCGGTAGCGCACCTCGCGGCCGTCGAGCCAGATGCGGCCGCCGCCGAAGTTACGCTTGGTGTGTCCCATGATGACCTTGGCGACTTCGCTACGGCCGGAGCCGATCAGCCCCGCGATCCCGGTGATCTCACCGGGGAACACGGAGAACGACATGTTGTTGACCATGCTTCCCATACGGATGTTCTCCACCCGGAGCACCGGTACGGCGGACCGGGCCGCGCGGGTCGGGGGGTGTTGGGCGCTGCTCTCGTTCAGCTCCTCCCCGATCATGTGTCGGATCAGTCTCGCCCTGTCGAATTCGGCCGCGGGGCCCGTTACCATCATGCGCCCGTTGCGGAGGACGGAAATCCTGTCTGCGTGGGTCAGCGCCTCCTCCAGCGCGTGACTAATGAAGATCATCGCCACGCCGCTGCGCTGTAGCGACTTCATCAGGTCGAACAGGTGGTCGGTCTCTTCCGGCGTAAGCGCCGCAGTCGGCTCGTCCAGGATGATGACGCGGGCCTCGTTGAGCACCGCGCGCGCGATTTCCACCATCTGTCGCTTGGCGGCCGAAAGCGAGCCGGCAAGCTGGGAGGGGTCGACCTTGAAGTTCAGCCGCTGGAGCACCTGCCTTGCGGCATTGCGCACCTTGCGAACCGAGTTGAACGCCTTCTCTCGACCGAGCACGATATTCTGCGCCACGGTGAGCTGCGGCACGAGGCTCGTCTCCTGGTAGACCATCGATATGCCGCGCAGGCTGGCATCCTTCGGGGCGGCGAAGGAGACCGGCTCGCCATCCACGCGAAGCACCCCCTCCGAAGGAGACACGACACCGGCGATCAGCTTGCACAGCGTCGACTTGCCGGCCCCGTTCTCACCGACCAGGGCGTGGATCTCGCCCGGATAGAGCTCGAAGTTCGCTTCGGCCAGGGCAGCGATGCCGCCATAGGTCTTGGTCGCGTTCTCCAGGCTGACGACGGGATTTGCCGTCGGCGTCATGCTACTGCTCCAAGGTTCAGTATTTCACCGCTCCCCTTGCTCACCGCGATCAGTTCGCCGTTCCAGAGCGCGGCATCGCAGATCGCATGCCGGCGGCCGTCGGCTCGCGACTGCCAGGAACCTGTCGGCATCAGGTTCGATGCCGCTTCGATAAGCAGGCCGTAGGAGAAGGACGGGGCCCACGGTTTCACGTCGCCGAACAGCCGCGTAGCGCCTAGTTCGATCGGGAAATCGTGGCTGAACTCCGGGTTTGCGCGCGGCGCGATCCAGAAGTGCGGCGCGATCTTCGCCTTCATCTCTTCGACGAAGCGCCGCTCAGTCTTCAGGAAATCGATCAACGGGTCACGTCGTCCCGGACAGGCCAGGACGAACCCGGTGGGGGCGGCGCGCAGGCGTCCGATGTATCCCGGATAGCCACCCTGCAGCATCCGCCCCGTGGCGTCGACGATGCTGGCACGCTCCATCAGCGAAACGAGCGTCTCGCCTTCTGCGTCGAGGCAGACGCCCAGCGGGCAGTGAAGGCCGGAAGCAACCACTTCGGCGACTCCAGACCGGCGCAGCGCGAGCAACTGCCCGCGCGCCTCGTCGTCCCACGGAGCGATCGCCAGCACGTTCTCCTCCGCCCCGTAGCCGCAATCCAGAAGCAGGAGTTCGTCCTCCGAGCGGAAGACGCAATCGACCACGGAGCGCGCTCGTCCCGCCGGCAGCGACCAGCCGTCGAGCCGGCGCGCCGAGCCGTCCAGCACCGAGATGCGCCCGCCTTCCAGGCCAACTGCAACGAGACCGGCGGCGCTGGTGCACAAGGCGGTGACAGCGGCGTCTAATGTGGCCCATGGGAAGGCCTCGCCTCCCCACGCGGAGAGCACCAGCACCCGGCTTCCGGCACTGAAGAGCAGCCGCCCATCGGTTGCCACGGCGAGCGCGTCCGGCCCATCCACCGGCATGCCTGCGGCCTCGTCTAGCCGGCTGTTGGGGCCCAGCACGCCTTCCAGCGTCATGGCCGGCCTGGCCAGCCGGCGTGAGCTGAGGAACGGTATCATTCCGTTCTCCCCCAATAGCTTTCCGGCCCGCGCCAGCTTCGGTCAGCGCCCTCCAGCCGTAGCCGGCCGATCTTGTCGTTGGTGACCCCGCCCAGATAAAGCCAGCCCTCGTGCTCCCGCATGGACGTGATCATGTAGAGCGGACCGTCCGGCGCATCCCACAGGGCATCCACGATCTTACCGCTGCCGTCGATCTTGAGCACGCCGCCGATGTTCAGATTGCCGAAGAGCCAATTGGTCGGGGGAACCTTCTTTGTCATACGCCGGCGCAGGCCGGGATGGCGCATCGCCTGATCGAACACGGGATTGCGCATGCCGGCCAGCGCCACCCAATAGCCCCCGTCCGATGCGCGGTTCACATTGTCGGGATAGCCCGGAAGCCCGGAGAGGAATACCCGCGGCCCGTCGGAAAGCCTTTCCAGGTCAAATATCAGGATCGAGCACTCCCAGGTGCTCGCGACCAGCAGGTGCCTCCCGTCGTGCGTTAGGCAGACCCCGTTCGGGAAACGCAGATTGTCGCAAACGGTGCGCGTCTTTCCGGTAGCCGGATCGAACGAGAGCAATCGGCCGTTGGGCCGCCCCTCAAGCAGGTCCAGGCCCCAGTTCTCGATGTCATAGCGCTTGGTTGCGTCGGTGAAGTAGATTTTGCCATCCGCTGCGATGTCCAGGTCGTCGGCCATGCGGATCGGGGTGTCGTCCTGCACGCTGAAAAGGCTGCGCTCGGTCTGGTCGGTCAGCAGTTCGACCTTGCCGTCCATGCTGACGCGGACCAGTCCCATGCCGGCCACGCAGGTGACGATGCGCCCCTCGCGGTCGAAAGCGAGGCCCAGCGGGCGCCCGCCGACCTTGACCAGCACCTGCGCCTTCGCATGATCGGGCGCGGCGATGCGGTAGATATAGCCGTCGCGGCTGCCGCAATAGATGTTCCCCTGCGCGTCGAGGAGCACGTCCTCGGGACCATCGATCTGCCCCGCTACCAGTATGTCGGCGCCCCTCAGTTTCGGCGCGATCTCGTCGGGCATCAGCCCGTGCATGCCGCGGACGGGACCGGCGTCGAACGCCACCGGATCGAGATATGTCGACGCCAGCAGCCGATGGCGGTTCTTCCGGAACTTCACGTCCATCGCCAGAATAAGGATGATGATGGCGCCCATCGAGAGTTGGACGAAGTCGCCGCGGAAGCCCGCGTTGATCATGGCGTTGTTCAGCAGGTAGATGGTCGCGAAGCCGATGAGCACCGAGACCACGACGCCGCGGCCCGGCACAAAGCCGCCGAGCCCGACCACCAGCGCCGTCAGCACGAAGAACTCCATTCCGATGCCGGTATCGGAACCGACACTGTTCTGCCGGGCGGCGAAGAGGAAACCGGCGAAGCCCACGATCAGGCCGGCCAGCGTATAGGCCAGGAAGATGGTGGAGCGCACGCGAATGCCGCCATGGCGGGCGGCCTTGCGGTTACCTCCGACCGCCAGGATATGCCAGCCGAACCTCGTCTGCCGGAACATCACTAGCACCAGCGCTGCGACAACGACCAGGGCCCAGAACCCTACCGGAAGCGTCAGCACCTTCTCGAAGCCGATCCAGTCCCACAGATCGTCCAGCCGCGCTGAACTCGATATCTCGACCAGCCGCGATTGCGAGGCGAGCGTGTAGAGGCCGCGTGCGGTGATCATCGTGCCGAGCGTGGTCAGCAAAGCGCCGCACCCCAGCAGGCCGGCAATCGTGCCGTTAACTATGCCGATTCCCGCCCCGGCCGCGAGCGTCAGTACCAGCACGGCGGGCACCGGCAGCTCCAGGATATGGAAGCAGAAAAGCGCCACGAAGGCGGACATCGCGAAGTTGGAGCCAACCGAGAGGTCGATGCCGCCGACAGCGACCACGATCAGCAGCGCAAGTACGACCAGGCCCCCGTCGCTCGCATACTGCGCCAGGTTGCGCAGATTTGAAGCCGCGAAGTAGCCGTCGATGGAGATCAGGATCCCGCCCACCACGCAGACCAGGGCAACGAACGGGATCAGGCTCTCGATCCAGCCTTTGGAAAGCACGTCGGAGACGATGCGGCGCGGCGAGACGACGACCCGCGGCACGGGTTGCCTTGGCAGGCTGGAAATATCGAAATCGGCGGCCATCTGGGCGTTCCACTGGTACGAACAGGCGGGGCTCCGGGGAGCCCCGCCGAAAGTCCGGCGTGCGGTCGAGCCGGTCCTACATCTTCCAGCAGAGCGACGCGTCGTATCCGTCGCCCGCCGTGATGATCTTCATCGGGGATTCAACGATGAGCATTGATCCGTCGGCTGCCGCCGCGCCCTGAAGCAGAAGGTCGATCATGGTTCCGGCGTCCCGGCCCTGACCGTCGGCGTCGTAGCTCCAGATGCGATCCTGGACGCCGTCCTCGATGGCCTTGCAGGCCACGTCGTCGCCGCCGCCCGTCGAATACACCAGTACGTCGTCAGCCTTGCCCGCGTCCTTCACGGCATTGCCGGCGCCCATCGTGTGCACGTCCCAGTGGCCGAAGATGGCGCAGAGGTCGGGATGCTGCTGAAGCACGGTCGCTGTGATCTGGCGAGCCTTCTCGGGCTCCCAGTCGGAGGCCTGGTTGGAGACGACCTCGATCTCCTTGTGCGCCTCGAACACCTTGAACGCGGCATCGTTCATCATGACGCTGTCGGCGGCGGTAAGCTGCCCCGGAATGATCGCCACCTTGCCCGACTTGCCGGATCCCGCCCCGCATTCCTTCACGATATCCTCCGCGATCTCGCGGCCGATACGCTCCCAGTTGGCGCCCACGAACGCCGTCGAGGGCTGGTTGGACTGGAGGTTGATCTGCAGGACCTTGATACCTTCTGCTTCCGCCTGTCGGATCTGGCGGGCGAGCAGCTGCACGGTCGGATTGTGAACCACGAGCACGTCAGGCTTGTCGCTGATGGCCTTGGCGAGCAGTTCGGACATGACACCCGTATTGAAGGCCGCGTCGCGGACGTCGAACGAATAGCCATAGATGTCGGCGTGCTCGCGCATGCGCCGTGCCCACCCCTCGGTGAGGGAAATCCCCATGGAGATCGGCACGAAGATCACCTTCTTGCCGGCGATGTTGCTTTCCGCCTGCGCCCCTCCGGCGGCTCCCGCCAGAACGCAGGACCCGATGATCGCGCCCGCGACGGCTTTCCTCAAAGTACCTGCCATTTCGTAGAACATGCTTTCCTCCTAAGTTGCCACTGCATCGTCAGAGATCGCCTACGGTGTCCGTTTCCGCGTCCCTGGGATTGAGGTAATTGTCGGTGACGATCGCTGTGAGCAGGACCAGCCCCTTGAGCATGTCCTGCGTCTGCGTCGTGAAGTTCATCAGCGTCATGCCGTTGCGCAGGATCGCGATCAGCGCCACGCCGACGAGAATGTTGAGCACGCCGCCGCGCCCGCCGCGCAGCGGGATGCCGCCCAGCACGACGATGAGGATGACGTCGAAGAGCAGAGTGCCGTTGGTGACCGTGCGGAAATCGACCGCGCCGCTGGCCGCCGCCATGATCAGTCCCGCCACCAGGGCGGTGACCGCGGCGAAAACATAGACCACGATCGTGGTCGTCCGCACCGGCAGCCCGGAGAGCCGCGCCGCCTGGAAATTGTCGCCCATCGCGTAGATGACGCGCCCGGCGGTCGTGCGGCTGAGCAGGAACCAGGTCGCCGCCAGCGTCGCCGTCATCAGCAGCACAGGTACAGACAATCCGGGACCGATGTTCCCTGCGAGAAACGCCACGGTGGTGTTCGACTTGGGCAACAGCAGCAGATATTCGCCGCGCAGGATGGCGAACCGCATCAGCCCCACCATGAACATGGACGATGCAAGCGTGGCGAGCATCGCCGGAATCTCGACATAGGCGATCAGCCAGGCGTTCAGCAGACCGGTCACGACCATGGCCGCGACAGCTACGAGCAGCGCCAGCGGGGCGCTTACCCCCGAGCTGATCAGGATGCCGAATATGGTGGCGCCCACGATCATCTGGGCAATGAGGGACAGATCCAGTCCCCGCGAGATGATGACCACCGCCATGCCGCAGCTGAGGATGGCGAGGGACGCGGAGTTCGACAGGACCACCCGCAAGTTGCCCCATGTGGCGAAGCCGTCAATGGCCAGCGAAAACACCACGGCGAGCACCAGCGCGGCCAGTGCGACAACCCGCGTCAGCATGTTGGTGCCCCCGCCCCGCGTCCACATCCGCCCTGCCCGACCCGTTTGCGCGACGCCCTGTGTCGTGGTCATGGCATGCCTACACTTCCAACCACTCGCGCCGGACCGCCTCGTTGGCGAGCAGTTCCGCAGGGGTGCCTTCGAAGACGATCCGCCCGTGGCCCATGACGTACACCCGGTGGGAGATGCGCATGGCGATCACCAGGCGCTGTTCCACCAGCAGGATGGAGATGCCGCGGCGCGCGATCTCCTGCAGCAGTTCGCCGACCCGCTCCACCATCTGCGGGGCAAGACCCTCCGTGGGTTCGTCGATCATGATCAGGTCGGGGTTGCCCATGAGCGTCCGGCAGATGGTCAGCATCTGCTGCTCGCCGCCGGACAGGGCGCCGCCTGGCGCGTCGGCCCGCTCCTTGAGTTGCGGGAAAAGCTGCCAGGTCTCGTCCAGACCCCAGCGCCCGCCTGTCTGGCGGCTCTTGATGCCCAGCAGCAGGTTCTGTTCCACCGTGAGCGTGGGGAAGATGGCACGCTCTTCCGGCACGAAGCCCAGCCCCATATGGGCGATCTCGTGGGGCTTCCGGCCGGCAACCGGGGCGCCGCGGAAGGTGATCTCTCCGGTCGGCTGCGGGTCGCCCATGATCGCCTTGAGCGTTGTCGAGCGACCTACGCCGTTGCGCCCGAGAATGCTGACAATCTCGTTCTCGCCGACATCCACGTCGACGCCCTGGAGGATGTGACTCTTGCCGTAATAGGCGTGCAGGTCCCGTACCCGGAGCATCAGGCTGCCTCCGTCCCCAGATAGGCTTGCTGCACGGCGGAATTCGCCTTGATGCGCGCCGGCGTGTCGGAGGCGATGACCTGCCCGTAGACGAGAACCGAGATGCGGTCGGCAAGGTCGAAAACCACCCGCATGTCGTGTTCGATCATCAGCAGGGTTCGTTTCTCGCTGACCTTGCGGATCAGCGCCACGACGCGTTCGGTCTCGGCGTGGCTCATCCCGGCGGTCGGCTCATCGAGCAGCAGCACGTTGGCGTTGCCTGCTATCGTGAGGCCTATCTCAAGCGCGCGTTGCTCACCATAGGTCAGGACGCCCGCGGGCGTCCGCCAGCGGTCGAGCAGGTCGATCTCTCTCAGGATCTCCTCGGCGCGCTGTCGCACATCGTCGAGACGCTCAACATCGCGCCAGAAGGAGTATCGGTATCCCAGCGCCCAGAGCGTGGCGCAGCGCACATTCTCCCATACGCTCAGCCGTGGAAAGATGTTCGTCACCTGGAAGCTGCGCGACAGTCCGCGCCGGTTGATGAGCTGCGGCGCCATGCCCGCGATGCTCTCGCCGCGCAGGCGTATGGAGCCGGAGCTGGGCTGCAAATGCCCGCTGATCAGGTGAAACAACGTCGACTTGCCGGCGCCGTTGGGTCCGATTATCGCGTGCCGCTCGCCGTCCCGCACAGCGAGGTCGACGCCGCGGATGATCTCCATACGCCCGAAGCTCTTGCGCAGTCCGGCGAGCTCGAGCACCGGGGCGTCGGGGAAGCCGTTCATGCCGACCTCCCGCGGGCTAGTGCCTCGTCATAGGCAGCGCGGGCGAGCCGCGATGCACGCAGGAAGAGCCAGCCGCCGGCAACTGCCAGCGCCACGCCCGTGAGCCAGGGTGCAGGCGACACGGCGCTGAACCGCATATAGTAGAGCGTAAGCTCGGGGCCGTAGGCGGCCCGCATCGAGAACTGATGACTTGTCTCTATGAGGATGCTGATACCGGCGACCGCGACCGCTCCCGTCGCCAGTGCGAGCAGGTAGTACGGGATCACGCGGTGCAGCGAGCCGGCGGCGATCAATGGCTGCTGCTTGGCGATCAGGCCGGCGATGCCGCCCGGCGCGAACATCACCATGCCGATGAACAGCAGCCCGACATAGAGCGGCCATATCTGGGTTGCGTCGCTCAGCATGAGCTGCAGCCACGTGATCAGGATCGCGCCGATGATCGGCCCCGCGAAATTCCCCACTCCCCCGATATAGGTCATAAGGATCACCGAGCCGGATTCGACGGCGCCCATCTGCGCGGCGTTGATGATCTCGAAGTTGATCGCCGAGAGCCCACCCGCGATGCCTGCAAATAGGCCGGACAGGCTGAACGCGATGAAGCGCACCATGCTCGTATCGTAGCCGATGAAGGCGGTGCGCTGCGGGTTGTCGCGGACGGCGTTGCTGATGCGGCCGAATGGGGTGCATGTGATCGCGTACATGGCCGCGATGGATATGAAACACCAAGCCGCTATCAGGTAGTAGACCTGGATCTGAGGACCGAAGCCGTATCCGAAGAAGCTCATCACATCCGTGCGATCGGTGGTGATGCCTTCTTCGCCGCCGAAGAAGCGCCGCAGGATCAGCGCGCTGGATACCACGAGTTCACCGATGCCGAGGGTGATCATCGCGAAAGCCGTGCCGGCCCGCTTCGTCGCGATCGAGCCGAACAGCACGCCGAAGAACAGCCCGCCCAATCCCCCCACCAGCGGGTAGAGCGGCAGGGGGACAGGCCATCCGCCGGCGCTCGCCATGTTGAGCACATGCACGGTGACGAAGCCGCCGAGGCCGAAGAAGACTGCGTGGCCGAAGGAAAGCAGCCCCGTCTGTCCGAGCAGCATGTTGTAGGACAGCGCGAAGACGATCATCGTGCCCATGAGGCTCATCGTGGAGAGCGCGAGCCGCGAGCTGAATATGTGCGGCAGAAACAGCAGGGCAGCGGCGAGCGCGACCCAGACCGCATAACGGGCGACGAGGCCGGATCGGCCCTTGCGCGTGTAGTCCAAATTCGGGGCGGCGATTGTCATGTGTCTCGGGTCCCCATCAGGCCGCGCGGTCGGAAGATCAGGATCAGGACGAGCAGGAGATAGGGCAGGATCGGAGCGATCTGCGCCACGGTCACCCGCCAGACGTCGCTCAGCCATACCGAAAGCACGGCGGCGGCCGACGTCTGGCCGAAGAGATCGGCGAGCGAGACGTTGAAGGCGACCGCGAATGTCTGGACGAGGCCGATCAGCAGCGACGCGGCAAGCGCCCCGCCGAGCGATCCGAGCCCCCCGACCACGACCACCACGAACAGGATCGGCCCCAGCAGCCCGGCCATGTTCGACTGCGTTACAAGGATCGGCCCTGCAATCACGCCGGCGACCGCCGCCAGCCCGACGCCTACGCCGAAGACCAGCATGAAAATGCGATCGACGTTGTGACCGAGCATGCCGACCATCCCCGGATGGCTGAGTGCGGCCTGCACGATGAGTCCGACCCGGGTGTGGCGGACCACAGCCAGGAGTGCGAGGAATATCCCGACCGAGATCAGCAGCCCGAACAGCTTGAACGCGGGGTAGTTGCTGGCGAACAGCGTGAACGCCGAGAAGTCGAGCGACGGCGGCACCCGGTAGTCGGCCGGCAGCTTGCCCCAGATCATCTCCACGACCTCCTTGATGACGAAGGTGAGGCCGAAGGTGAAGAGCAGTTCGGCGACGTGACCATGCTGGTGCACCCGCCGCAGCCCGTAGCGCTCGACGGCCATGCCTATCAGGCCGACGAGCACCGGAGCGACCAGCAGCGCCGGCCAGAAACCGAGGCGGCGGCTGATCTCGAACCCGAAAAATGCGCCGAGCATGTAGAAGCTGGCATGGGCGAGGTTGAGAACGCCCATCATGGAGAAGATGACGGTCAGGCCGCTGGCCATCATGAACAGCAGCATGCCGTACAGAACGCCGTTCAGCGTCGAAATGATGATGATCTCGAGCACGGCTCCCTCCGCTGCGCAGCCTTTTAACGTCCCGAACGTCCAAGGACGCGGCGGCGCGGGCGCGCCGCCACGCAGGGGCCGTCAGGGGCGTTTCATCTCGCAGCTCGTGGGCAGCAGCGTTGACTCCGTCGGCACCGAGGCGGCCATCTTCCAGCCCCAGCCGGTGTGCTCCTCGTCGAACTTCTGGCCGGGTTCCAGAGTGCCCAGCGTCGAGATGTAGAGCGGCTGGAAGAACTGGTGATCGTCCGCGCGCATGAAGCCCTCATCGCCGGCGGCGAAGCTCTGGTGCTCCATGTTCTCGAGCTTGGGCACGAAGTCGCCCGGATCCTCGGATTTCGCCTCTTCCATGGCCTTGAAGACCATGTCCATCATGTTGAACATGCGCGGATAGTAGACCGGTGCATCGGAGAAGCGCTTCATCAGCGCCCCTGCTCGCTCCTCGGCCGGCCCGTAGCCCTGGTTGTTGATGCCCTCGTTGATCTGGAAGACCCGGTTCTCGAGGTTCGCCTGCTTGATGGCTGTGGGTGCGCCGGCCCCGCCGGCGTAGAAAGTGTACCAGTCTACGTCGAGGCCGGCCTGGCCTGCCGCCTTGATCAGCAGTGCGAGGTCCTGGCCCCAGTTGCCGGTAATGACGGTATCGGCACCAGAAGCCTGTATCTTCGCAACATAGGGCGCAAAGTCGGTGATCTTGACCAGCGGGTGGAACTCATCCCCGACGATCTCGACGTCCGGCCTCTTGGCCTGCATCATGCGCTTGGCCGCGCCTGCGACCGCGTGGCCGAAGGAGTAGTCCTGCGAGATCAGGTAGACCTTCTTGACGTCTTCCTTTTCCTTTATGAAGTTCGTCAGCGCTTCCATCTTGATGTCCGCGCTGGCGTCCCAGGTGAAGTGCCAGTAGCTGCACTTCTCGTTGGTCAGGACCGGATCGATGGCGGCATAGTTCAGGTGGACGATGTTCGCCCCTGGATTGCGGTCGTTGTACTTCGTGATGAAATCGGAAACAGCGACAGCGACGGACGAACCGTTGCCCTGCACGATGACCTGGATCCCCTCGTCGATCGCCTTCTGCACCTGGACGAGGCTGATCTGCGGATTGGTCTGGTTGTCGTATCCTACTATCTGCACCTTCTTGCCGTTGACGCCCCCCTTGGCATTCACCTCATCTGCGATGAAATTGAGCTGGTTCATGCCGATCTGGCCGATGCTCGCGCCACCGCCAGACAAGGGGTCGATGTAGCCGATCTTGAGGGTCTCCTGGGCCATCGCGGACATTGCGGTGGCGCCAAGCATGGACAGCACGAGCGCTGTCGATCCGATCAGTCTCTTCACTGGTATCTCCTCCCGTTTTTCACGGCCGGATCATCCGGCCGCTCGACTGCCCCGGCCCGCACATCCGCGGTCCGGCTCCTCCCTCATTCGCCCTTGCATCAGTCGACGCGCAGGCACCCGAACGGCGGCTCCTCCGATGCCGCCGTCTCGGTATTCGTCAGCTGCTGCCTGTTCGCTGGTGCGCCTCCACCGCCACGCTGGCGAGTTCGCGCTCCATCTGCATGAAGCCGTAGTCCGGCACGAGCTCGCCGGTCCGGTCGCTGATGCGGGCCCAGTTGGCCGCCACGCGAGCGGCTGCGCCGTCACCGCCACCGGCGTAGAAACCCTGGGTCAGGGTGATGTTGGAGCGGGCGAAATGGCCCGCCCCGGCGCACAGGATCGCCCGCGTCGGAGCGTTCTCGCCGACCAGCGCCGGCAGCCCCGAACTCACCAGCTCCGGCGAAAGCTGCTCGACCGCGTCCTGCGAAAGCAATTCACCCGTCATGGCCGTCGCAGCGGTCGGAGCGAGGCAATTGACCTTGATGCCGTATTTCTCGCCTTCCAGCGACAGTGTCTGCATCAGGCCGACGAGCGCCATCTTCGCGGCTCCGTAGTTCGCCTGGCCGAAATTGCCGAACAGCCCCGACGACGATGTGGTCATGACAATGCGGCCGTAGCGCTGCTCGCGCATGATATCCCAGACAGCCTTGCTGCAGATCACCGATCCCATCAGGTGGACGTCGATGACCTCGCGGAACTCCGCCAGCGTCATCTTTGCGAAGCTTCGGTCGCGCAGGATGCCGGCGTTGTTGACGAGGATGTCGATGCGGCCCCAGGCCTCCATGGCGCGGGCCGCCATCTCGGCGATCTTCGCCTCGTCCGTGACCGAAGCGGTAAAGCCGATCGCCTCACCACCGGCTACCCGAATCTCGTCCGCCACGGCGTTCGCGGCGTCGAGATTGACATCGTTGACGAGAACCCTCGCGCCCAGTCGCCCAAGCAGGAGGCTATGGGTGCGGCCCAGGCCGGCGCCTCCTCCGGTAACGATCGCGACACGGCCCCCAAGCAGCATTTCCGCCTCTACGGCTAGGTTTTGCATTCTATTCACTCACTAGATAATTAATCAGTTTCACGCAAGCGTTTCTTTATCCCCGGCACGGGATTTTCCAGGCAGGGGAGTTGGTAGGTGGCCGGCGCCGGGAACGCGGTCAGGCCTGTTTTTTTCGGCAAATCTCGAGCAAGCCGGCGGACATGAAGGACGCCATTCTTTCCTTCACCGCGATGAAATCGTCGGAACGGCAAATGCCGCCAGAGAGCTTATCGATGCGGCCGGTTCGCGCCAGCGTCAGCATCAGCGCACCGGTGACGAAGTGATACCCCCAAAAAATGTCCTCGTCGGCACAGTCGGGCAGCGCCTTCTTCAGTATCCCGATCAGCCTCAGGACCACCGGATCGAAGTGCTGGTCCATCATCTCCGCGCCCCATTCGGGCGTGTTCGCAACCTGCGATGCCAGCGCGGCATAGTTTCTCCAGCCTTCCCCGCCCTCGATATATAGGTCGAGGTCGGTATCCAGAAACGCACGTAGCGCCCCTTCCACCGTGGGCTTGCCCCCGGACGCCTTGTCGTAGTCGTCGAGCATCCGCATCCGTCGCTCGCTGGTGACGACCGCGCGCCGTGCGAACACCGCGTCGAACAGGGCCTTCTTGTCGTCAAAGTAGTAGTTGATCAGCGTATGGTGGACGCCGACATGCTTTGCGACGTCCTTGAGCGTGACCCCGTAAAGTCCGTGTCGCGAGAACAGAAACTCGGCGGCGTCGAGGATCTGCTCGGTCATCTCCGCGCGTCGTTCGGCCTTGGTGGATCCCTTGCGCCGGGTCGTCTTCAGTGCGGTCAAGGTCTGCACCCTCCTGGATCGCGGCCGCGGCGGCTCGCCGCCCGGCTGGCTGGGACGTTCGGAGCGAACGGCCACGCGCCAATACCGCCACCGGCGCCCGTTGTCACGACGGCATTCCGCCGCGCGACGCCGGCCGTGCCCGGCGGGGCTACGCCTGACCGTATTGCGTCCTGAGGCGCAGCTTGTCCACCTTGCCGGTGGCAGCGGTCGGCATCTTCGGCAGCCGCACCACCTGGTCGGGGATCCACCACGACGCCACTCTTCCTTGCAGCGACTCCAGCAGCTCCTGGTCCGTCAGATCCTCGTCCTTGCGCATTTCCACCAGCAGTATGGGTCTCTCGCCCCACTTCGCGTCCGCGCGTCCCACCACTGCCGCCAGCGAAACCTGCGGAAGCGCGCCGACGATGGCCTCGATCTGCGCCGGGTTGATCCACTCGCCGCCGGACTTGATAAGGTCCTTGGACCTGCCCGTGATGATGAGGTTGCCCTCCCGGTCGATGCGCGCCAGGTCGCCTGTATCGAACCAGCCGTCGGCGTCGGTCGCGGGGGCGTCCTGCCCCAGGTAACGCTCTACCACGGCCGCGCCGCGCACTTTCAGGTGTCCTTCAGTGTCGCGCTGGTCGGGCAAGGCCCGTCCCTCCGCATCGGTGATGAGCAGGTCAATGCCGACGGCGGGCCGGCCTGCCAGGGCGGCGTCGCGATGGGCGAGGTTGGGAGGGGCGATGGTTCCGAGCGGTGACAGTTCGGTCATGCCCCAGCTGGTCTGTACGGTGACGCCGAGGCGACGCTCGATCCGCTCCATCAAGGCAGGCGGCATCGACGAGCCGCCGACAACGATGCGTTTCAGCGACGGCACCTCGCCGCCATGCGCCTCAAGGTGCTCGACGAGCCCGAGCCACACGGTGGGAACGGCCGACGCGATCGTCACGCCTTCGGCGGCGATCAGGCGGGCGAGACTGGCGCCATCGGAATGGCGCCCGGGCAGGACGAGCTTCGCGCCGACCGCCGGGGCCGCGAACGGCATGCCCCAGGCGTTGGCATGGAACATCGGCACCACGGGCATCACCGTGTCTTCGGCCGTCATGCCCATGACGTCCGCCTGCAGCAGCCGCAGCGTGTGCAGATAGCCCGACCGGTGGGTGTAGGTGACGCCTTTTGGCTCCCCGGTGGTGCCGGACGTGAAACACAGTCCCGAGGCTGAATTCTCGTCAAAGTCGCCCCACATGGCCTCGGCGCCCGCATCGGCGAGCAGAGCTTCGAGCGGCCGGACCGTTTCGTCGCCACCTTCGGCATCGCCGTCCACGGTCAGGATATGCCGGACCGGCCCCGCGGCGGCGATCTCGCGCGCCAGCGGCAGCAGGTCCTCGCTAACGATCATGATCTGCGCGCCCGACTGCCGGAGCATCGCCGCGGATTGGGCCGAAGTCAGGCGCGGATTGAGCGTGTGGCACACGGCGCCCATGCCCATGATGGCGAACCACGCCTCGACATGAGCCTGACTGTTCCATGCAAGCGTGGCGACGCGCTGACCGGTCCGGACGCCGAGCCCTGCCAGGGTGCTGGAGACCCGCAACGCCCGCTCCCTGAGCGCGGCGTACCCGATACGGGTATTCGCCCCGTCGGCTCCGGCGGTCACAACCTCGGCATCGGGATGCCACTTGGCCGCATGGTTGAGAAACTTGTCGAGCGTCAGCGCGTAGGGCTGCATCGCACCGTCAATCATCGTCTGCTATGCCTCTGCATTCGGGAGCGGCGCCGCCACTCCCACATTCCAGTTCCAGGGCACGGTGCCCACGGCGCGCCGCCGGCGCACCACCTCGTCATTCAGTTCGAACATGCCCGGCAGCAGAGCGCTCGCCACGCGCGGCGCATCCGCGAGATGCATGAACTGGCCCGCGCTCGAATGAGCCGGCCAATCGGGGGCGTTCTGCGCCTGCGGAATCCCGGCCCGTGCAAACGATACCCAGTAGTCGCCGAGCGCGCGCACAAGGGCAGCCTCGCTCGCGGTGTCCGGTATCCGGGGCCAGAGCGGGGGCGTCCGGTCGGCGGTCCCGAAAACGTATGGCAGTTCGCAGGCGTGGAACGCGTCCAGGCTGGCAGAGCGCGCCGAGGGATAACTGTGGTCGAAATAGTATAAGAAGCAGGGCGCGCCGACGGCCTTGTGCGCCTCGGCCAGCTTCAGCACGGTCCATCCGTAGAGCGCATCCCGGATGGAGGCCAGTGCGCTTTCCTTGATGTCGCGGGACGGATAGAGCGACAGGTACCGATCCGCCAGGTCCCGATACCGGATGCGTATCTCCGTCTCGTACGCCGCTGCGGTCTCGGGCAGCGGCGGGAGCAGGAACGGCAGCGAGCGAACTTCGCCGCTGTTGAAACCGGCGATCAAAGGCACCTTGGCCTGTTTGCCGCGCTCGAAGATGTCGACGAGTTGATCCGGCAGGACACGGCCGTCGATCGTTCCACCCGGCGCGAACCCGGCCTGCAAGGCTCTGTCGGCAAGCGCCTGCCCCTCCATCGCGCGCAGACCGGAGAGCGAATTGGCACCCAGCTGAGCCGCAAGGCGAGATCCAGCCGCCTCGGCGGGTTCCAGGCCGTGGCGTTCTTCCTTCAGCGCAGGTGTCGAGATCATGTAGGCGCTTTGCGCAACGGCCTTTACGAACAGCCCCCGCGCTGCCGGCGTCACCATCAGGCAAAGCACGCTCAGCGCACCTGCCGACTCGCCGGCGATCGTCACGTTCTCGGGATCGCCCCCGACAGCCGAGATATTGCGCCTGACCCATTCCAGGGCCGCGATCTGGTCGAGCAGCCCGTAGTTGCCCGACACCCCGTCCGGCGATTCCGAGCTCAACTCGGGATGGGCGAGATAGCCGAAAACGCCGAGCCGGTAGTTGATGGAGACGATGACGACGCCGCGGCGCGCCAGCGAGACTCCGTGGTAGAGCGCCTCGCTTCCCGCCCCCCAGATAAAGGATCCTCCGTGAATCCACACGAGGACGGGAAGATCCCGGCCGCCTTCAGGCGCCCAGATGTCGAGGCTGAGGCAGTCCTCGCCGGTGGCCGGCAATGGGTTTGCATAAATGCTTCCGGGTCGCCGCGCCGGCTGCGTGCAGGCCGGCCCCGAACTGACCGCGTCGCGCACGCCGTCCCAGCGCGGCAGCGACACCGGCGGCCGCCAGCGGCGCTCCCCGGTGGGCGGCATCGCGTAGGGTATCCCCCTGAAGACGCAGAGCCCGTCCTGCCGCACACCCCGAGCGTCACCGGCAGGAAAACGTGCGACCGCGGATTCTTCTCCCGCGCTCGCGCTGGCGTGCTCCGATAAGGGATTTGTCAGCATCTTTCTCCGGTCTCAGCAGACCAGAGCCAAGCCGAACAATACATCGGGATCCTCCCTCGCCACCGCCTCCCAGACGGCATGGCATCAATGGTCCGATGCCCGCCACAAGTCAATACTCACTATCATGTGTGTTAATGTAATTGCACAAAGAAACCCGCGGCCGCCGGACTTCGGCATGTCGCCACTCCGATCATGCGTCGCGCATGTTGCGCTGCCTTGGATCAATGATGTCGCGCAGACCGTCACCCATCAGATTGAGGCTGAGTACGGCGACGGCGATTGCGATGCCGGGAAACACGGCGATCCACCAGGCTTCCTGTACGTAGCTGCGACCGTCGGCGATGATATTGCCGAGGGATGGTGCCGGGGGTGGCGGGCCAACCCCGAGGAAGCTCAGGATCGCCTCCGCCACGATCGACACTGCGAATACGAATGTGAGTTGTACGATCAGCGGCGACAGCGCGTTGGCCAGTATGTAGCGGAGTATGATGCGGGCATGGCTGGCGCCGACCGCGTGCGCCGCTTCGATGAACTGCATGCCCTGGACCACGATCACGCTGGCACGCACGATGCGGGCGGTACGGGGCGTGAAGGTCACCGTCAGCGCTATGATCGCGTTGACCTCCGACGGGCCCAGCGCGGCCGCAAGCGCGATCGCCAGCAGCACGCCGGGAAAAGCCATGAGCCCGTCGAGACCGCGCATGATCAGACCATCGAGCCAGCGCACATAGCTAGCCAGCGTGCCGAGGATCGTTCCAAGGATTCCGGTGGTCAGCACGACGATCAGGCCAATGCGCAGCGATACGCGGGTGCCGTAGATGATGCGGCTCGCGATATCGCGGCCGAAGGCGTCGGTGCCGAACCAGTGCGCCGCCGAGGGGGGCATGAGGATCGACCGGTAATCGCTCTTTTCGGGCGAGTAGGGGGCAAGGAAGTCCGCGAAGATCGCGACGAATGCGAAGATGCTTAGAACCACCAGCCCGAGCAGAAACGATCGGTGTCCCAGCAGCCGGCCGGCAAGCAGCCGCCAGCGCCTGCGTCGCGCGGCAGACATCTCAGCCCCGAGCGAGATGATGTCGTGGGTCGCTTCGGACTCAGCGGTCATCGCGCACCCTCGGATCGAACCAGACGTAGAGCACGTCGACGATGATGTTCACGAAAACGAAGACGACCGCCGTGACCAGCAATCCGCCCTGGATGATCGGGAAGTCGCGGCGCTGGATCGAGCCTATGATCAGCCGCCCGACCCCCGGCAGCGAGAAGACGGATTCGATCACCACCGCCCCGCTGAGCAGCACGCCCGTGATGACGCCCACAACGGTGACGATCGGCACCATGGCGTTGAGCAGCGCGTGCTTGAAGATGACCGTTCGCCGGCGCATTCCCTTTGCACGCGCTGTGCGCACGAAATCCTGGTTGAGAACGTCGAGCATGCTCGACCGGGTCATGCGGGCAATGACGCCCATCTGCGTGAAGGCCAGCGTGAGCGCCGGTAGGGTCATGCATTGCACCCAACCGAAGAAGTCCTGCGTGATCGGCACATAGCCGCCGGTCGGAAACCAGCCGAGGTAAACACCGAACAGGATGATCATCACGATGCCGAACCAGAAGTCCGGCACCGACAGGCCCACCAGCGCGACCACCATGGCGCCCTGATCCAACCAGGTATTCTGCCTCACCGCAGCCAATATGCCGAGCAAGATGCCGATCACGGTCGCGATCACGAGAGCCAGACCGGCCAGCGACAGCGTCACCGGAAGCCGTTCGAACACGGCGTCGGCGACCGACCGGTTAAGCAGATAGGAATATCCGAGATCGCCCTGCAAAAGCTGGCCGTACCATGCCAGTGCGCGCTCGATTAGCGGCCGGTCGAGACCGAGGTTCCGGCGTATGGTTTCCAGTTCCGCCGGGGTGGCGTCCCCGCCCGCGATCTCCGCAGTCACGTCGCCCGGCACGATCCAGATGATCAGGAATGTCACCAGCGACACGACGAAGAGGACGGGTATCGCACTCAGGAGGCGACCGACTAGGAACCGGAACAATGGGTTTCCCCTGCTGTGGCGGCATGCGGGCCGGCGAGAAGCGAGAAGCCCCCGCCGGCCTATTCAGTCTAGGCGGTTTTCAACCCTCGAACCACACATTGTACATGCGCGGGAAGCGGAACGGCTTGAACCCTTTCACGTCTGAGCGAGTCGCCTGCATCAGCCCGGTATTGCCCAGTTTGATGATGCCGAAGAACTCGTAGAGACGGGTCTGGATTTTCGCGAACGTGGCCTTTCGTTCCTCCACGGTCGCACCGGATATCAGTTCCTGATACAGCGCATCGAGTTCCGGGTCGTTCTTGACGAAGTGCGGCTTCTCGCCGGAGAGCGTGGAGATCACGGCAGCCGGTCCCAGATAGGGCTCGATGCCCATCTGCAGGGTCCATCCGTTCCAGCCCTCCGGCTGCAGCCGGATCTTGAGCGCCGTCGGCCAGTCGACCTGGTTGACGACGGCGTTGATGCCGACCGCGTTGAGCTGCTCGGCGATCACGATGGCGGTCTTGGCGTGGCCGGGGATGTTTCCATCGGTAAGGATGGAGAATTCCTCGCCTTTGTATCCGGCTTCCGCGAGCAATGCCTTGGCGCGGTCGGCGTCCGCGATGTTGTAGTACTCCTTGCCGATGTCGCCCGCGTCGTAGGTCGTCCCGGCGTATTGCCAGCCGTGGTCGAGCTGGAACAGCCCCTCCGTGGAGATGCCCATCACCTCTTCCATGTTCAGCGCAACCTGCACGGCCTCGCGGAACTTCGCATTGTCTGCCGGCGGCACGTTCATGTTGAAGATGAAGGTGCTGAACGCCCAGGGCATGTTCTCGTAGGTCTTGATGTCGGCATTGCCGGCGAGGCGGCGCGCGGCCGGCACCGTAATCTGCTCGAGGACATGCACCTCACCTGCCTCGAGCGCGGCAACCTGGGCGCCCGGCTCGGTGATCACGCGGAACGTCACGGTGTCGAAATAGGCGACCTTCTTGCCTCCGAAGCCGTCGATGTCCGACGCCCGCGTGTCGGCAGCGTAGTCGTCGAAACGCTCCAGCTTCACGTGGCTGTCGGGCACGTATTCCACATACTTGTAGGGTCCGGTGCCGACGAAGCTGTTCTTGCCGGCTTCCGTCTCGCCGTCCTCCTCGGGGATGATGACGGCTGGCGCGCGCGGAGACGAGAACGCCTCGAGGAAGGTGGGCGTCGCCTTCTTCATCGTGAAAGTGACTTCGTAGTCTCCCGTGATTTCGATGCTTTCGACCGGTTCCAGGAGGTTACCCGTGGCGCCGACCTTGCGGTAACGCTCGAGCGAGGCCTTCACGTCCTTCGCGGTCATCTCCTTGTCGTTGTGGAACTTCACTCCCTTGCGCAGCGGAAAGCGGTAGGTCAGTCCGTCTTCGGAAATGATGCAGTCTTCCGCAAGGATCGGGATCGGCGTGATCCCCTCGCTGAACCCATAAAGCGTCTCGTAGATGTTCATGGTGATATTGCGCGACGCCTGCGACGAGGTTGACATGCCGTCGAGACTTGGCGGATTGGACCCCTGCACGACGATGACGTCGCCGCCCATGGTCTGGGCCGACGCCTGGCCCGGGAAGAATGCAACCGAGAGCGCCAAGGCGCCCGCCAAAGTCAACACCCGTCCCATTGTTCTCAGTCGGTTGTGCACTCCCATTGCTTCTCTAAGCTCCCTGTTTGATTGGTACCCCGGCCCTTCCGAAGGCTTGTATGGCGGCACCCATTCCCGCTATATCGAAGCGCCCGGCAGTTCGTATAATCGTATAATCGTATACGATGTTCGCATAACGCCCGAATGTCAAGGAATTCACCGCACATGCCGACCGACGCACAGACGACCGCAAACAACAAACTGGCATCCCTCGCTCCACTAGCGGCGAAAACGCTTGTCGATCAGGTGGTTGACGCAATCGTTGAAGCCACCGCCAAAGGCATATTCCTGCCCGGCGACCGCATCGTCGAAGCGGAAGTTGCGCGTTCCTTGAACGTCAGCCGCATTCCGGTTCGCGAGGCCTTGCGACTGCTTGAGAGTCAGGGAGTGGTCGTCAGCGAACGCTATCGCGGCATGCGGCTGATGGATGTGAACATCGATCGCCTTGAGAAATCGCTCAAGGTTCGACTGGCGCTGGAGAACCTGGCCGGGGCCGAGGTGATCAGGCGGGTTAAGCAGGATCCTTCGGTGCTGGGGCCGCTGGAGGACATTCTCGCGCAGATGCATGCCGCCGCCGACGCCGGCGACAGCTTCCTCGTCGCCAGCCTGGACACGCGGTTCCACCTTTGCCTCTGCCAACTGTCGGAGAACGACATTCTTGTCCGCGCCTGGGAACCCCTCTCCCGGCAGCTGACGATCATCTTCGGGCTTTCGACCTTGAAGAAGGGAGTGAAGAGCATCGTTGCCGAGCACGACGACGTCATCGCCGCCATCAGGAAAGGAGACGTCGCGGCCTTCGAGAAGCTCATGGAGGTCCACATTCTCGATTACTCGCGGGCGGTGGACTACGAGAAGCTGGTCGAGCAGCTGCGCAAGCTGGAAAGCCGGCGCAAGGCTAGCTGAGCCTTCATTAGCGTTACATGCGCTCGGCAAAAGCCGACCCAGGGTCTCCTCGAGCGCCAGCCCAACCTAATCGGCATGACCGGCGCCCCCTGCCCCGTTGCCCGGCCACCAGATGCTCGGTTGACGCCCTCTTTGCACTGGCTTTCAAAGGCTTCGGCCTTGCAAATCGTATAATAGTATACAATCATGAACTAAGCGAAGCCGTCCGAGAGGAACCACGTGCAGGCAGAGGCCGTGCAGAACAGGAGTGACGCGGCCACACTGCGCGACCCCCTCCCGCCCTTGCTCGAGGTCGAGAATCTGCGCGTCTCGTTCAATGGCGCGCGCGTCGTGGACGGCCTGTCGTTCGCCCTCTCGCCGGGCGAGATCCTCGGCATCGT
>JAEYRU010000232.1 GCA_023435335.1 Pseudomonadota bacterium | reverse complement strand
TCGGCGACGCGCGTCATCGTGCGCCACATCCTGCCGCTGTGCACCTCCTCGATGATCATACGGGTGACGCTGGACATGGCGGGGATCATCCTCACCGCGGCGGGTCTCGGCTTCCTCGGCCTTGGAGCGCAGCCGCCGCTGCCCGAATGGGGTGCGATGATCAGCCGAGGCCGCGCCTTCATCCTCGACCAGTGGTGGGTCGCCACCATGCCGGGCTTCGCCATCGTCATCGTCAGCCTCGGCTTCTGCTTCCTCGGCGACGGCCTGCGCGACGTGCTCGATCCCAAGCAGGGAGGCAAGTCGTGAGCGAGCCGCTGCTCGAGGTCGAGAACCTGCGCGTACGCTTCCCTTCGCCCTCGGGGCCGGTGGAGGTGGTGCGCGGCGTCAGCTTCGCGCTGGGCCGCGAGCGGCTCGGCATCGTGGGCGAAAGCGGCTCCGGCAAGTCGCTGACGGGACGCTCGATCCTGCGGCTGGTGCGGGCGCCGGGGGTGGTCACGGCCGACCGGCTGCGCTTCGAGGGCAAGGACCTGCTCGCCATCTCCGAACGGGAGATGCGCGGCGTGCGCGGGGCGCGCATCTCCATGGTCATGCAGGATCCGAAATTCTCGCTCAACCCGGTCATGACGGTGGGGGAGCAGATCGGCGAGGCGCTGGCGGTGCACGAGCGGCTGCCGCGTCGGCAGATCCGGCAGCGTGTGCTGGAGATGCTGGAGGCCGTGCAAATCCGCGATCCGGAACGGGTGTACGGGCTCTATCCGCACGAGGTGTCAGGCGGCATGGGACAGCGCGTGATGATCGCCATGATGCTGATCCCCGAACCCGCGATCCTGATCGCGGACGAGCCGACCTCGGCGCTCGACGTCTCCGTGCAGGGCGAGGTGCTGAAGATCATCGACGAGCTCATCACCCGCAAAGGCATGGGGCTGATCTTCATCAGCCACGACCTGCAGCTGGTCTCGCAATTCTGCGACCGGATCCTGGTGATGTACCGCGGGCGGATCGTAGAGGAATGCGCGGCCGGCGCGCTAGACAAGGCAAGCCACCCCTACACGCGCGGACTGATCGCCTCGGTGCCGCGCATGGACGAGACGCGCGACGAGCTTCCCGTGCTCGACCGCGGCGCATGGGCCGACGCATGAGCGCGATCAGTCTGCGCAACCTTTCCGTTTCCTACGGCGACACGCGCGTGGTCGAGGACCTGTCGCTCGAGGTCGCCGAGGGCGAATGCTTCGGCCTCGTCGGAGAGAGCGGATCGGGCAAGTCGACCGTGCTGCGTGCCATCACCGGGCTCGCGCCCGACTGGACGGGCGACATCGAGCTGTTAGGCGCCCCGCGCGGCAAGGCCATCGACCGGAAATTCGCGGCGCTGTGCCAGATGGTGTTCCAGGACCCCTACGGCTCGCTGCACCCGCGCCAGACGGTGGACGCGACGCTGTCGGAACCACTCGCCATCCACGGAATCGGCGACGCCGACAGGCGCGTGCCGGAGATGATGGCCGCTTGCGGGCTCGACCCGCGCTTTCGGTTCCGCCTGCCGCACCAGCTGTCGGGTGGCCAGCGCCAGCGCGTGGCGATCGCGAGGGCGCTGATGCTGAAGCCGAGGATCCTGCTGCTGGACGAGCCGACATCGGCGCTCGACGTCTCGGTTCAGGCCGAGATCCTCAACCTGCTCAAGCGCCTGCGGCGCGAGCAGAAGCTTACCTACATCCTGGTCACGCACGACCTGCCGGTCGTCTCGTTCCTTTGCGACCGGCTGGCCGTGATGCAGCACGGGCGCATCGTGGAGGTGGCGGGCGTCGGGGCGTTGCGGTCCAATTCCATGTCCACCCCCTATGCCCGCGAACTCGTGGAAAAGAGCGCGCGGGCCATCTCCTGACAGGAACCTGAATGACATCGGAAGAAAACTTCGCCGCGCTGTCGGCGTTCAATCGTGCCCTCGCCGAGGGCGAAGGCGCGGATATCCAGTGGCAGGCGTTGCAGACGCTGGCGCAGCGGATTGTCGGCGCCAAGCTCTTCACGGTGATGAAGACCGACATCGAGGCGAATGTCGCCAGCCGGCTCTACACCAACATGCCCGATGCCTACCCCGTGTCGGGAACGAAGCCGATTTCGCTGACGCCCTGGTTCGAACAGGTGGTGCTCGGCAGACAGACCTTCGTGATGAACACGATCGGCGAGATCGCGACCCATTTCGCCGATCACGAGCTGATCGCCTCGCTCGGCTGCGGTTCTTGCGTGAACATGCCGGTGGTGGTGAAGGGACGCGTCCTCGGCACGGTGAACATGCTGGACGCGGAGCACCATTTCACGCCGGAGCGGGTTGATCTGGTGGAACACCTGCGCGTGCCGGCGATGGCGGCGTTTCTGGCCTAGCGCTACGCATTCTCAATCCGCGGCGAGCGCAGTCCGGCTGGCCGCGGTGGGCACCTGAAAGTCATCCTCCAGCATCTCCATGAAGAGCCGGCAGGACGGCGACAGCGAACGGCCTTTCCTGGTGACGAGCGCGATGGTGCGCATGACGACCGGCTCGACGAGCGGGCGCACGGCGGTCCCCTGGCGCGCTTCGAGGCTTGCCAGCGCCCGCGGCAGAACCGTCAGGCCGAGTCCGCTTGCCGCCATCCAGGTCGCGGTGCTGAGGAAGCCGACCTCGTGCGCAATGGTCGGCTCGATCCCCGCCTTGTGAAGGGTGGCTTCGATGAGCTGGCGCACGCCGTAGCCGGGCCTGAAAACGATCAGGGGCTCGCCCCTCAGGTCCGCCCAGCGAATCTCCTTCTGCGAAGCGAGAGGGTGATCGTCCGCGCAGACGAGATGCATCTGGTCCTCCAGCAGGACGCGCGCATTGAAGTCAGAATTCTCCGGCGGAGGCGTGCCGACGCCGAAATCCACCCGCTCCGACTGGATGTGCGACAGGAACTGGTTGGGCGCGCAATCGTCGATCACCAGACCGATATTCGCGTACCGGCGCGCAAATCGTCGAATGGTGGCTGGAAGCAATGCCGCCGCCGTGGCAGGCGTCGCAGCGAGGCGCACCCTGCCCCGGCCGCCCTCGTTAAGGTCGCGGAAGTTGCTGCCAAGCGTCTTGACGTCCTGCAGGATGCGCTCGGCGATACCGAACGCCTCCTCCGCCGCCTGCGTGGGAACCAGCGAGCGGGTGGTGCGGTCGAACAGGCGGGTGTTCAGCGTCGTTTCCGTCTGCCGTATCAGGACGCTCACCGCCGATTGGGTGACGCCCAGCTGTTCGGCGGCCGAGGCCAGCTTGCCCAGGCGGTAGACGGCCACGAAGGCGCGGAGCTGCTTGAGCGTGAGTTGGCTTTCCAGGCGCACTTGAAGTCACTTCATGAATGTTTGTGAATTTTTCGATTTTATTCAGAATACGCATAGCGTTCAATGGGGTCGAAGAGGAGTAAAGGCCCGCCGCTGGAAAGCCGCGGGGCCTTCAACATGGGAGGAATGTCATGAACTGGCGTCGCTACACCGGACTGGCCCTGGCTGGCATGATGAGCCTGGCCGCGAGCACGGCAATTGCCGCCGACCGCTTCACGCTCGGCACAAACCCGCAGGGCACGGTCTATTACACGATCGGCGGCGGCATCGCAGCCGCCCTGCAGGACAAGCTGGGCAAGCAGGTAACCGTGCAGCCCTATAGCGGCTCGTCCGTCTACCTGCCCCTGATTTCGGCCGGCGAAGTGTCGATGGGCCTCAATTCCAGCCTAGACCTGGGCGAGGCGCGCGCCGGCGAGTTCGGCCAGCCGATGACCAACCTGCGCGTGTTGGCGCGGATCTGGCCGCTGACCGTGGCGCTCGTCGCCCGCAACGACCTGGGCATCACCAAGGTTTCCGAACTCGGCGGCAAGCGCGTGGTCACCGACCTCAAGGCGCTGAAGGCTATGAGCTCGCTTTCGAAGACCATCCTCCAGCTGTCCGGCCTGAAGGTCGAGGACGTCAATGCGGTCTCGGTCGCCGGCCTCGGACCCGGCATGGAGCAGCTCACGGAGAACGGTCTCGACGCGACGCTGATCGCGGTCGGCATCCCCCTGACGCAACAGGCCCATGCATCGATTCCGGGCGGCATCCGCTATCTGACCATCGACGGTGAGGGAGCGACGACGGAGAAGGCGGACGAGATGTTCCAGGGAACATACCTCACCGAGATCAAGCCGAACCCACGCCTGCCGGAAGTCACGGAGCCGGTGACGGTGGCTGCCTTCGACGTGTTCCTGACGGTCAGCGCCGACATGTCGGACGAGGACGCCACCGCGATCCTCACCGCCCTCCATGACGGCCTGCCGCAACTCAAGCAGGACTATCCGCCGCTCGGCGGCGCAGCCCAGGAGAAGCTGTCGGCGCCGTCGAACACGGTCCCCTATCACCCGGCGGCGATCGAGTTCTTCAAGTCGAAGAACCTGTGGAGCGAAGAGAACGCGTCGCGCGACCAGGCAATGCAGTAAACCGGCATCGCAAACAGCGACATGAAGGCGAACGCGCTCACGGTGCCGATCACGCTGATCGGCATCCTCTGGCTGCTCGACGTGCCCCGCCGTCTCGGGCAGGTCGTGCTGACGGAGCAGTACCTTGCGCTGATGATCGGCCTGGCCACGCTGGCCGGGCTGATCGCGGCGCCGCTGCGCGGGCGCCTGCAGGCGGTCGACTGGGCGGTGGGTCTCGCCGCCCTCGCCTCATGGCTCTGGCTCGCGTACAACTATGACGAATGGCTGCTCGACCCGGTCAGCCGCGGGATGGACAAGTGGGTGCCGGCAGTCGTGGCCATCGCCACCGTGCTAGAGGCGACCCGCCGCCACTGCGGCATGGTGCTGTCGGCGCTGGCCGCCGCGTTCATCGCCTACGGCCTGTTCGGCAACAACCTGCCCGGCATCTTCTCGGCGGCCGAGATCTCGCCCGCGCGCTACATCCTCTACCTCTATTCCGATACCAACGGCATACCCGGCCTTGTCCTCAACGTCGGCGCGACGCAGATCCTCGGCTTCATCGTCTTCGGGGCGGTGCTCAATGCGGTGGGCGGCAGCCGCGTGCTCACCGACCTCGCCATGGCGACGATGGGACACAAGCGCGGCGGGCCGGCCAAGGTGGCCATCGTCGCTTCGAGCCTTTTCGGCACCCTTTCAGGCTCAACCGTGGCGAACGTGATGAGCACCGGCGTGGTGACGATCCCGATGATGAAGCGCTCCGGATTTCCGGCGCGCTACGCCGCGGCGATCGAGGCCGTGGCCTCGAACGGCGGCCAGATCGCGCCGCCCGTGATGGGCGCCACCGCCTTCGTCATCGCCGAGTTCCTGCAGGTCTCGTATGCCGAAGTGGTGATGGCGGCGCTGCTGCCGGCGGTCGCCTACTACCTGATGCTGTACCTGCAGGTCGACCGCTACGCGGCCGTGCACGGGCTGGTCGGCGCGGATCGCTCGGAGCTGCCTGCGATCGGTCCGGCGCTGGCCAAATCATGGCCGCTGCTGCTGCCGCTCGGCGTCCTGATGTACTTCCTGTTCGGGCTCGGCTACGCGCCGGGCAAGGCTGCGCTCTATTCGGCCGGCGCGTCCTACGCGCTGTACTTCGTCACCGCGCCGCGCGATGCGCCGCGCTTCAGGCTGCTGTTCGACGTCACGCGTTCGGCGGGGCTAACGCTGATCCCGATCCTGCTCGTCTGCGCGGTCGCCGGCGTCGTCATCGGCACCATCAACATCAGCGGCCTCGGCTTCGCGCTGACGCTGGCGCTCGGCAAGATCGCCCAGTTCGGCGGCGTGCTGCCGCTGCTCATGGTCACGGCGCTGATCGCGATCGTGCTGGGCGTCGGGATGCCTACAACGGGCGTCTACGTCGTCGTGTCGGTGCTGCTGGCGCCGGCGCTGGTCAAGGCCGGCATCGCCGAGATGTCGGCCCATCTCTTCATCTTCTATTTCGGCCTCCTGTCGATGCTCACGCCCCCGGTCGCAATCGCCTCCTACGCGGCGGCCTCGCTCGCCGGCAGCGACATGTGGCAGACCGGGGTGACGGGCGTGCGGCTTGCGGTCGTGGCGTTCCTCATTCCCTTCATCTTCGCGTTCAACCCGGCGCTGCTTCTGGACGGCACCTGGCTGGAGATCGCCGTTTCCTGCGTCAGCGTCGCGGCGGCGGGCATCATGCTGGCGGAGGTGCTCGCCTGGCGCGGCGCCTATGGCGGGGGCTGGCGTCGGGCGGCAATGGCTGCTGGAGCTGCTTTCATCGGCGCGAGCAGCGCCATCTTCCCGCCGTCGAGCGCCTGGGCCATCGCAATCGCGGCAATCGGCGTGGCGGTGGTGGTGGCCGCGCGCAACCTCTCCACCAATGGAGCCGCGAGGCCCAATCAACTGAAACCAACCGAAACCGAGGAAAGTGCATGACCGACCGCAACCCGAACCCGCCCTACAAGCGGATCGCGACCGAAGAGGCGTGGGCGCCGGAAGAACTGATCCGGCTCTACCGCAAGGAGATCGAGGAAAAGACCATCGGCGATCCGGGCTTCCAGAGCCTGTGGGGCTTCTTCTCGGGGACATCGCAGAAAGCCAAGGACCATGGGCGGCGGATCGCGGACCTCGACGAGGAGCGGCTGCGGGACATGGACAACTCCGGCATCGACATCGCGGTGCTTTCGCTGACGTCTCCGGGCGTGCAGATCTTCGACCCGGCCACGGCAACCTCGCTCGCGACGCGCTTCAACGACGAGCTGGCGGAAGGCATCGCACGTCATCCCACCCGCTACGTCGGGCTTGCCGCCTTCAGCCCGCTCGATCCGGCGAATGCGGCCAGGGAGCTCGAGCGCGCTGTCAAGAAGCTCGGCATGCGCGGCGGCATCCTCAACTCCCACACGCTCGGCACCTATCTCGACGACGAGCAGTACTGGGAGATATTCGAGGCGGCCGAGGCGCTCGACGTGCCGATCTACCTGCATCCGCAGACGCCGCCGGCGGAGATGATCGAGCCTTTCCTGAAGCGCGGCCTCGACGCCGCCGTCTACGGTTTCGCCTGCGAGACCGGCCTGCATGCCCTGCGGCTGGTGGTGTCGGGGCTGTTCGACCGCTTCCCAAAGCTGCAGATCGTGCTCGGCCATTGCGGCGAGGCGCTGCCCTACTGGCTGTCGCGCATCGACTACATGCACGGGCACATTTCGGTGACCGGCCGCTACCCGCACGTGCACCCGCTTAAGCGGAAGGCCAGCGACTACCTGCGCGAGAACTTCCACTACACCAGCAGCGGCATCGGCTGGGCACCGCCGGTCATGTATGTGCGCGAGGTGATCGGGGCGGACCGGATGATGTACGCCATGGACTACCCATGGCAGTTCGTACCTTCGGAAGTCGGTGTGCTGGAGCAGATGCCGATCGGAGAGGCGGGCTTGAAACAGTTCTTCGAGGACAATGCACGCAAGTTGTTCAAGATCCAGAACTGACGGACCCAGGCGGGGCCGCCTCGACAGCGGCGGTCCCGCCTACCCAAGCCGGCTGGCCCGCAGCCTTGCCCGCCTTGCATCAGGCGCCCTGGCCACTCCTGCGCTATTGTCTCCGGTGACGATTTCCGGGAGACCGCGATGCCCAAGATCGACACCGCCGCCGTTCCGCAACGCAAAGGCTCCGGCTATCCGCCGCCCTTCGACGCGCCCTGCGCGGAGCGGATCCGCCAGCGGCTGGGCGACGCCGGCGGGCTCGGCGATTTCGG
>JAEYRU010000201.1 GCA_023435335.1 Pseudomonadota bacterium | reverse complement strand
GCCGTCGGTGCCGGTGCGGTGGGGCGAGAGGCCGATGCCGCCGGCGGGATCGATGGCGGCGATGTCGGGGGGCGCGTCGAAGGTGGCGTTCCACAGCTCCAGATGATCGACCGGGACAAAGCCGGGGCGGCGTTCGCGAAAAGCCTGCGTCTGCAGGGCGTTCTCCTCGGCGAAGACCGAGCAGGTGACGTAGACGAGGCGGCCGCCGGGCTTCACGTACTCCGCCGCGGCGTCGAGGATCGACGCCTGCTCGGCCACGCGCACGCCAAGCTGGCGCTCGGAGAGGCGCCACTTGGCGTCGGGCCTGCGGCGCCAGGTACCGCTGCCGGTGCAGGGAGCATCGACCAGCACGAGGTCGGTGTTCGCCGCGAGCGGCGCGAGATCGGCGGCATTGGCGGTCGCCTGGACGTTGCGGCAGCCGGCGCGCTGCAGCCGCTCGAAGATCGGGGCGAGGCGCTGCTTCTCGGAATCGTGGGCGAATATCTGGCCGGTGTTGTCCATGGCGGCCGACAGCGCCAGCGTCTTGCCGCCGGCGCCGGCGCAGAAGTCGAGCACCTGGGATCCGGGCGCCGCGCCAGCCAGCATCGCCGCCATCTGCGAGCCGAGATCCTGCACCTCGAACCAGCCCTTCCGGAAGGCCGGCTCCGCCTGCACGTTGGGATGACGGCCCGCCCCCTGGATCGGCGGGATGCGGATGGCGTTGGGGACGAGCGGCGCGGGAGCCGCATCGCCGCCGAGCTCGGCCAGCACCTTGTCGCGGCTGGACTTGAGGCGGTTGACGCGCAGGTCGAGCGGGGGACGCGAGGCAAGGCCCCTGCCCTCCTCCACCCAGTCGGCGCCAAAGCTCCGCTCAAGCAGCGGCACGCACCAGTCGGGACAGTCGGCGCGCACGGCGTCGGGCGCATCGGCGAGATCGCGGGCGCCAAAGGCGGAGAGCTCCACCGGGGAGAGCGGCGGCGGAGCGAAACGGTCGCCCTCCAGCGCGGCGGCCAGGCTCTCCGGCGTTTCGCCCCATTCGAGCAGGAGCGCGCCGAAGGCGAGCGCGCGCGGCATGTCGGAATCGAAGGCCCAGACGGCCGAGCGCCTGCGGCGCAGCGCATCGTAGACGATATTGCCGATCGCGGCGCGATCTCCGGAGCCGGCGAAACGGTGCGACAGGCCCCAGTCCCTGAGCGCATCTGCCGCCGGACGATGGCGGTCCTGGATGTCCGCAAGGACCTCGATGGCTGCTTCGAGCCTTCCACCAAGCCGCATGATCAACTTCTCCCGGCGAACCCGTCTCGCGCACACTGCTATGCCGAGAAGGAAGGCCGGGCAAGCCGGGCGAGCGGAGATTCAGCGGAGATTCAGGGGCAGCGCGGTTACGCCGCGCCCCTTCCCTCAGCCGGGGAACATCAGCGAGCGATGCGTGGCGAAGCCGGCCTGCGCTCCGTCGGCCACGGCGAAAGTGACCGATCCGGCCATGCGGGCGGCATCGCCTGCCGCGAAGACGCCGTCGACCGAGGTCGCCTTCATGCCGTCGGTAGCGATCCACGAACCCAGCGCCCATTCTTCCATGCGGCAGCCGAGCTGGTGCGCGAGCGGGCTGGCATGCGCCATGCGCGGCGCGACGAAAAGCCCGTCGAGATCAAAGTTGCGCCCATCCGTGAGCTGAAGCGAGATACCCTCATCGCCGCTGGCCGACGCCACCGGCGTGGTTTCTATCGAAACTCCCCGCGCCGCGAGCTGCGCCTTCTCCTGATCGTCCGGCGCGAACGCGCCATTGGTGAAGAGGGTGGTCGTGCCCCAGTCCGGCAGCATCAGCGCCTGGTGCATCGAGACCGGATCGACGGCCAGCACGCCCAGCTTTCCCTGGTTAAGCTCGTAGCCGTGGCAATAGGGGCAGTGGAAGACGGTCTTCCCCCAGCGATCGGCGAGGCCCGGCACGTCCGGCAGAATGTCGACAATGCCGGTCGCCAGCACAAGGCGGCGGGCCTCGTGCGTCCCTCCGTCGTCGGTCCGCACCGCGAACGCGTCGGTTCGGCCGGAAGCGTTCGACGCCTTCCCCTCTACCCAGGTCACCGTTGGGTAGTCGAGCAGCTGTTCCTTCGCCCTGGTTGCGATCTCGCCCGGCGCCTCTCCGTCGCGGGTCAGAAAACCGCGCGAGGACGCCGCGAAGCGGTTGCGCCGCTGCCCGGTGTCGATCACCAGCACCTTGCACCGCGCCCGGGCGAGCTGCAGCGCGGAGGCCATGCCGGCATAGCTTCCGCCGGCAACGATCACATCGTACATCACTTGTTACCCTTCCTGTTCATCACATTATGGAATTCGAGCATGCGCTCGCCGAAGTCGGCGGCGATGTCCGCGAGGCTGACCGCCGCGAGTCGCTTGACGACGATTGCCTCCGCCTCACGCAGCGTCTCGCCCAGCGCGGCGTTCACCGCCTTCTCGACCAGGCAGTTGGGGTTTTCGTTGCGGTTGCCGATCGCAAACAGCACCGGAGCGCCGAGTGCCGCGTAAACGTCGCCGAGACTGATCGCCGACAGTTCGCGCGCCAGCGTCCAGCCGCCGCCATGACCCTTCTCGGAGCGCACGATTCCGGCTTCGCGCAGCCCCGACATGGTGCGCCGCACCACCACCGCGTTGGTGCCGAGGTAGCCGGCCAGTTGCGCCGAGGTCATCGGCTTGCCCGTACCTGCCATGTGCAGCAGCACGTGGAGCATTCCCGAAAGTCGCGTGTCGTTTCTCATGTAACTTACATAGTTACGAATTCTGCGGAGATCAAGACGCTTCACCCGGGCTCCGGGAACTGCGAAGCTGATGCGCAGAATCAAGGGGGAAACCGATGACACAGACAGCCATCTTCTGGCCGATGCTCGGCCACGTGCTGCTGGTCTTCGTGGTCTATGTCGTGCTCGGCAGGCGCCGCTATGCCGCTGTGAGCACGGGGGCGGCCAAACCGGCCGAATACCGGCAGCGCGCCAGCGAGCCCGAATACTCGATGACCGCCGCCAACAACCTGATGAACCAGTTCGAGGCGCCGGTCCTATTCCACGTCTTCTGCCTGGCGCTGCACGCGATCGGCGCGGTGTCGGTCGTGCCGCTGGTGCTGGGCTGGCTCTTCGTGGTGTCGCGATACGCCCACGCCTTCGTCCACCTGACGACGAACAAGCTAAAGCACCGCAACTACAGCTTCCGGGCCGGTGTCGTCCTGCTGGCCCTGATGTGGCTCTGGTTCGCGCTCGCCATGGCCGGCCTCGTCTGACGGGTTGCCGAACTCGCGCAGCAGCTCGGCCAGCAGCAGGCATTCCTCCTGCCGCGAACTGTTCTTCCGGCAGGCAAGGCCGATGGTGCGCGAAGGCATCGGGTCAGCGAAAGGAACGATGCTGATCGCGGCCGAGATGCCGTCGCCAACAGCCATTTCTGGGACCAGCGTCAGGCCGTGGCCGTGCGCCACCATCTGCAGCAGGGTGGTCAGGCTGGTCGCGCCGTAGTTGCTCATCGCGGACGGCCTCACCTTCCCGCATACGGCCAGCGCCTGGTCGCGCATGCAATGGCCTTCGGCCAGCAGCATAAGCCGCTCCAGCGCCGGGCTTTCGGGCGGAACCGGCGGCTCGACGAAGCCGGGATCACCCTCCGGCACGGCGAGGAAGAAGCGGTCGGTGAACAGCGTCTCGCTGCAGATCAGCGGGTGCTCGATCGGCAGGGCGGCGATGAAGCCGTCGAGCCTGCCGCCGACGGTCTCCTCGACCAGCCTCTCGGTTACGGCCTCCATCAGTTCCAGCCGCAGCGCCGGGAAGCGCTCCCTGATCCGCGGCAGCATGCGCGGCAGCAGATAGGGCGCGACGGTGGGGATGATGCCGAGCCGGAACCGCCCTTCCAGAGCGCGCCGGCCGCGTTGCGCCGCCGCTTCGAGGTCGCGCAGTTCGGTGAGGATGCGGGCAATGCGAGGCCGCATCATCTGCGCTTCCTCCGTCAGCCGCACGCCACGGCCGCCGCGCTCGAACAGCAGGCAGCCCAGCCGCTGCTCCATCTCGGAGATCTGCGCCGACAGCGCCGGCTGGGTGACGCCGGCGAGCTCGGCCGCACGACCGAAATGCTGCGCTTCGGCCAGCGCCTCGAAATATTCCATCTGCCTGATCGTTAGCCGTATCATAGCCGCAGATTATCGAACGCAACAGAAAACACAATTTGAAATTATCGACTTCTGCCGCTAGTCTGGAGGCATTCTAGACAATTCAGCGGCGGCAAACCGACGGGAGAGATTTTCATGGACGCGAAGACGGATGAAGGCACGGGCAAATGCCCGGTGACTGGCGGTGGGCACAAGCGCCGCAACCGCGACTGGTGGCCGGACCAGCTCGACATCGAGGTGCTGCATCGCAACTCCTCGCTTTCCGACCCGATGGGCCCGGATTTCGACTACGCCGAGGAGTTCAAGACCCTCGACCTCGATGCTGTTATCGCCGACCTGCACGCGCTGATGACCGACTCGAAAGAGTGGTGGCCGGCGGATTTCGGCCACTACGGCGGCCTGATGATCCGCATGGCGTGGCATAGCGCCGGCACCTACCGCATCACCGACGGCCGCGGCGGCGCGGGTGCGGGCCAGCAGCGGTTCGCCCCGCTCAACAGCTGGCCGGACAACGCCAACCTCGACAAGGCGCGCAGGCTGCTGTGGCCGATCAAGCAGAAATACGGCCGCAAGATCTCCTGGGCCGACCTGATGATCCTCACCGGCAATGTCGCGCTGGAGTCGATGGGCTTCAAGACCTTCGGCTTCGCCGGCGGTCGCGCCGACGTGTGGGAGCCGGAAGAGCTCTACTGGGGGCCGGAGGGCTCGTGGCTGGGCGACGAGCGCTACAGCGGCGAGCGCCAGCTCTCCGAGCCGCTCGGCGCTGTGCAGATGGGCCTGATCTACGTCAACCCGGAGGGACCGAACGGCAATCCGGACCCGGTGGCCGCGGCGCGCGACATCCGCGAAACCTTTTTCCGCATGGCCATGAACGACGAGGAGACCGTCGCGCTCATCGCCGGCGGCCATACCTTCGGCAAGACCCACGGCGCGGGCGACCCCTCGCTGGTCGGGCCCGAGCCGGAGATGGGCGCCCTGGAGGACCAGGGTCTCGGCTGGAAGAGCACGTTCGGCACCGGCTTCGGCGCCGACACGATCACCGGCGGCCCGGAGGTCATCTGGACCACGACGCCGACCAAGTGGGGCACCAACTTCTTCTGGAACCTGTTCGGCTATGAATGGGAGCTGGAGAAGAGCCCGGCGGGCGCCAAGCAGTGGCGGGCAAAAGGCGCGGGAGCCACGATCCCCGATCCCTTCGATCCGGCGAAGCGGCACGTCCCGCGCATGCTGACGACGGACCTGGCGCTGCGCTTCGACCCCGAATACGAGAAGATCTCGCGTCGCTTCATGGAGAACCCGGACCAGTTCGCCGACGCCTTCGCCCGCGCCTGGTTCAAGCTCACCCATCGCGACATGGGACCGCGCGCACGCTACCTCGGCCCGCTGGTGCCGCAGGAAGAGCTGATCTGGCAGGACCCGGTTCCGGCCGTGGACCATCCGCTTGTCGGCGACGGCGACGTGGCTGACCTGAAGGCCAGGATCCTGGCGTCGGGCCTTACGGTTCCCGAGCTCGTGTCAACCGCCTGGGCCTCCGCCTCGACCTTCCGCCGCTCCGACAGCGCGGCGGGGCGAACGGCGCGCGCATCCGCCTGGCGCCGCAGAAGGACTGGGAGGTGAACCAGCCGGCCCAGCTCGCCAAGGTGCTGCAGACGCTCGAGAGCATCCGCGACGGCTTCAACGCCTCCGCTCCCGGCGGGCGCAAGGTGTCGCTGGCCGACCTCATCGTGCTTGCCGGCAACGCCGCGGTCGAGAAAGCAGCGAAAGATGCAGGCGTCGAGGTGGCGGTGCCGTTCTCGCCCGGACGCACCGACGCCTCGCAGGAGCAGACCGACGTGGTAAGCTTCGCACCGCTCGAGCCGCGCGCCGACGGATTCCGCAACTACATCAACGGCAAGAAGATCCAGTTCATGGAACCCGAGGAGGCGCTGGTGGACCGCGCCCAGCTGCTCGGCCTGACCGGGCCGGAGATGACTGTGCTCGTCGGCGGCCTGCGCGTCCTCGGCGCCAATGCGGGCGATTCGAAGCACGGCGTCTTCACCGACAAAGTCGGCACGTTGACGAACGACTTCTTCCTCAACCTGCTGACCATGGACACGGTCTGGAAGGCGGCCGGCGACAACGCCTATGAGGGGCGCGACCGCAAGTCCGGCGAGCTCAAGTGGACGGCGACCCGCATCGACCTCGTGTTCGGCGCGCACTCGCAGCTTCGCGCTTTCGCCGAGGTCTATGCCTGCGCCGACTCCAAGGAGAAGTTCGTCAGGGACTTCGTGGCAGCCTGGACCAAGGTCATGGAAGCAGACCGTTTCGACCTGGTCGCGGAGCGCAGGCAGGCGGCCTGACCGCAGCATCCTCCCTGGATGGCGGACGGGCGCGGAGCAATCCGCGCCCGTTTTCCATTCAGGGATTCACGCGGCCCGCCAAGCGACCGCGCGAAGCTCCGCCCTAGATGCCGCCCGGATAATTCGGGCTCTCGCGGGTGATGGTCACGTCGTGGGCATGGCTCTCGCGCAGGCCGGCCGACGAAATGCGCACGAAGGTCGCCTTCTGGCGCAGCTCCTCCAGATTGGCGGCGCCGACATAGCCCATCGCCGCCCGCAGCCCGCCGGCGAGCTGGTGGAGGACGCCCGCCACCGGTCCCTTGTAAGGCACCTGGCCCTCGATGCCCTCCGGCACGAGCTTGAGCGTGTCGCGAACCTCGGCCTGGAAGTAGCGGTCGGCGGAGCCGCGCGCCATGGCGCCGACGGAGCCCATGCCGCGGTAGGATTTGTAGGACCGGCCCTGGTGGAGGTAGACCTCGCCCGGGCTTTCGTCGGTGCCGGCGAGCAGCGAACCTATCATCGCCGCGCGGGCCCCGGCGGCGAGCGCCTTGGCAAGATCGCCCGAGAACTTGATGCCTCCGTCGGCGATCACCGCCACGCCCTGCCTGTCTGCCTCCTCGGCGGCGGCCATGATGGCCGAGAGCTGCGGCACACCGACGCCCGCCACGATACGCGTCGTGCATATGGAACCGGGGCCGATGCCTATCTTGACGGCGTCGGCGCCGGCGTCGACGAGAGCCCTGGTGCCTTCGGCGGTTGCCACGTTGCCCGCGATGATGCGCACCGAGTTGGAAAGCTTCTTGGCGCGTGTGACGGCGTCGAGAACACGCTGCGAGTGGCCGTGGGCGGTGTCGATGACGAGCAGGTCGACGCCGGCCTCGATCAGCCGTTCGGAACGCTCGATGCCGTCATCGCCGACGGTGGTGGCGGCGGCGACGCGCAGCCTGCCCTGCGCGTCCTTGGTAGCGTGCGGATTGAGCTGCGCCTTCTCCATGTCCTTGACGGTGATGAGGCCGACGCAGTTACCCTGCCCGTCGACGACCAGCAGCTTCTCGATGCGGTGCTGGTGCAGGAGGCGGCGGGCTTCCTCCTGGCTGACGTTCTCCGACACGGTGACGAGATCGCGGTGCGTCATCAGTTCGCGCACGGGCTGCAGCGGGTTTGAGGCGAACCGCACATCGCGGTTTGTGAGGATGCCGACCAGCCTGCCGGTGACAGGGCCGCCCAGGCCGCCATTGGCGACGACAGGGATGCCGGAGATCCGGTGCGCGGCCATCAAGGCGCGGGCGTCGGCCAGCGTCGCGTCCGGGCCGATGGTGACCGGGTTCACCACCA
>JAEYRU010000165.1 GCA_023435335.1 Pseudomonadota bacterium | reverse complement strand
TTGGGCGTTTCCGCCTCCGCCAGTGCGCCTGTATGGAAGAAGATGCGCCTGCCGGTCACGAACGCATTGAAGCTCGGGGCATTGATCAGCACGACCTCGACTCGGGAACTGGCGAGACCGGCAGCCTTGAGGATAGGGCGCGCGTAGTCACGCATCAGCGCCTCGATCTCTGCGTCGCGCACGACCGGCAGCGACTGCGCGTGCGCCAGGCCGGGCGAGGAGAACGCCAGATGCGCCGCTGCCAGCCCGACCAGCAGCGTCCTCGCTAGCCGTCCTTGCGGGCGGCGGATGGCGCTTGCTTGGAAGAAAGCCGACATGTCCATTCCGTAACCGTCCGTTGTGCAGGTGGAAAGTCGTGGGCGGGAACGCTCCTCAACTTGTGAACCGCACGCCAATCAGGCAATTGTGGGGCGCGGCTCGCCCAGGTGACTCCACAGGATTTCAATTCATGGCGGTTTCGATATCGCGCCGCGGCGCAGCCGAACCCTTTCACGCCATGGACGTGCTGGCCGAGGCGAACCGGTTGCGCGCAACCGGCGCCAACGTCATCTCGCTCGCTGTGGGGCAACCCTCCGACCCCGCGCCTGAACAGGTGAGGCAGGCCGCGCTGCGGGCGCTGGAGCGGGGCGATGTCGGCTACACGGACTCGCTTGGCATCATGCCGCTTCGCAGCGCCATAGCCGCTCACTATCGCGATCATTATGGCCTCGACGTTTCCGAACGTCGGATCGCCGTGACCATCGGCTCGTCGGCCGGCTTCAACCTCGCATTCCTCGCCATGTTCGACGTCGGCGACCGCGTCGCCATCGGCTCGCCCGGTTACCCCGCCTATCGCAACATCATGCGCGTCCTGGGCATCGACACGGTCGAGATCGAGGAAGGCGATCGCGGCTATCTGACCGCCGATGCGATCGAGGCAGCCCATCGCGAGCGGCCGCTGAAGGGCGTGCTCTTCGCGAGCCCCGCCAATCCGACCGGGGCGATCATCCCCTCCGACGAGTTGCGCCGCATTATCGATACGGCAGCCGGCCTCGGCATTTCGGTGATCTCCGACGAGATCTATCACCGCCTCGCCTATGACGCACGGGACGTTTCGGCGTTGGCGCTTTCGGACGACGCGACCGTCATTAACTCGTTCTCGAAATACTATTGCATGACGGGCTGGCGCATCGGCTGGATGGTGCTGCCGGAGAAGCTGACCCGCCAGATAGAGCGGATCGCGCAAAGCCTCTACATCTCGCCGCCTGCGATCTCGCAGTTTGCCGCGGTAGAGGCATTCGGCGCAACGCCGGTGCTGGAGGCCGTGAAGGACCGCTACCGACAGAACCGCGAACTGCTGATGCGGCGCCTGCCGGGTCTAGGGTTTCGCCTCGCAGCCCCCATGGACGGCGCCTTCTACGCCTATTGCGACGTCTCGCGACATACCAACGATAGCATGGAATTCGCGCGCCGGATGCTGGCGCAGGCGCATGTCGCAGCCACGCCGGGCATCGATTTCGACACCCGGTCCGGGCACCGCTTCATGCGCCTGTCCTATGCCGGCAGCCCCGCAGAGATAGGCGAGGCGCTCGATCGAATCCAAGACTGGCTTGCCTGAGGAGGATTCATGTCCGGCATCGACGACCGTTTCGCCGTTTCCAGCTGGTCGCTGCATCGGCGGCTGGGCGTCATGCATCCGCATAACCTCGACAGCGATCGGGTCGGGCCGGCGGAGCCTGCGTGGGGAGAGGGCGACATCTCCCTGCTGCAGCTTCCTGCCGAGGTCGCGGCCAATGACATCTCGCGGCTCGAGATATGCTCGTTCCATCTGCCGAGCCGGGACCGCGCTTACCTGTCCGAGTTGAAGAGTGCACTGTACTCCTCCGGCATCAGGCTGCAGACACTGCTGATCGAGGCTGGCGATCTCAGTGATCCGCGGACGGCGGCGCGCGACGCAGCCTGGATTTCGGGCTGGGTCGAGGTCGCCGCCGAGCTTGGCGCGGAGAATGCGCGCATCATCGCAGGCAAGCAGAAGCCCACGTCCGAGGCGCTCGACCTTTCGGCGCGCGGGCTGCGGGAAATTGCCCGCCGCAACGCAGGCTCGCCGGTCAGGCTGGTGACCGAGAACTGGTTCGATCTCTTGCCGGCGCCGGAGCAGGTTCATGAACTGCTGGAGAAAACCGATGGAATGATCGGATTGAACGGCGATTTCGGCAATTGGACTGGATCGGGGAAATATGACGCGCTGGCGCGTATTCTGGGCTTGGCGACCCTTTGCCACGCGAAGGCGAGTTTCGCTGATGGCGCAATGGATGGCGAGGACTACGGCCGCTGCGTCGACGTCGCCGAAGCCGCCGGTTACGCGGGACCCTACACGCTGATCTTCGACAGCGATCAGCCGGGCGAATGGAAAGGCGTGTCCATCGAACACGCCTTCATCCGCGACCGGCTCGACGCCTGAAAAGGCCTAGAAGAAACTCTTCCGCTGCCACCAGCCGGCCTTGCGGCTCTCACCGGCGCCCACTTCGGCCGGCTTGGGCTTGCTCGAGACGACCGTGACTACAGGCTCGGCCGGCTTCCCCGCCTCGGGTGTCACTGCGGGCTCAGAAGCCTGCTCCGGCAGCGGAGCGGGCTCGGTGGCCGCTTCGGCGGCCTCCACCGCAGCCGGTTCGGCCTTCTTGCGAGACCTGCGTGCCGGTTTGGCCGCGGGCTCGGCGGCAACGGCCACCTCGGCGGCAGCGGGTTCCGCGGGCGCTTCCACGGCCGCCTTCTTGCGGGAGCGCCTTGCCGGCTTGGCAGGAGCGGCTTCGGTGGCTTCAGCGGGTTCAGCCGGCGTAACAGCTTCCTCCGTGCCTAGGACGGAAGCGCTCTCGGCCACTTGCGGCATCGCGACAGGCTCGGGTTCGGCAACTGCTTGCCCCATACCCTCCTGCGGCTCCTGGTACGCGCCGCCTTCCTCTTCCGCGAACGAACCGCCCTGCGTCTCGTCCCCGCGGCGATTGCGGCGGCCGCCACGCTTGCCGCGCCGCCGCTTCTTCCCGGATGCATCGGCACTCGCCTGCTCGTCGCTTCCGCCGGCATCGGCCGTCTCGACTTCCTCGTCGTCGGCTGCCTCTTCGTGGACATCGGCTGCAGCCGCCGGCGCGGGCGTGTGCTCGCCGGACGCGAACTCCCGGTCGCGGTCGCGTCCGCCGCGCCGCCGGCGCCGTTTGCGGCGCTTGCGCGAATGCTCACCCTGTTCGTCGCGCTGGCCACCCTGGTCCTGGGTGCTGCCCGCTTCCACCGCCTCCGCCGCCTCTTCGAGGTCGGCGTCTTCGGGTTCGTCGTCCATCTCGATCGCAGGGGGCTCGATCACCGGTGCGGCCGGAGCGCCGATCGGCCGCTCGACCATTGCCGCCTTGAAGATCGCGTAGTGCTGGGAAGCCACGGACTCGTCGACCGCAATCGTGATCGTCAGGCCGAACCGCGCCTCGAGATCCGCAAGGTTGCGGCGCTTGTGGTTGAGCACGTAGAGCGCCGTCGAAGCCGGCGTGTGGACGGTGATGTGGAAACGGCTGTCCTTGAGCAGGAACTCCTCGATGGCGCGCAGCACGAGCAGCCCGACGGAGGATTCCGACCGGACATGGCCGGTGCCGCCGCAATGCGGACAGGGCTGCATGGTCGATTCCAGCACCGAGGCCCGGATCCGCTGGCGCGACATTTCCAGCAGGCCGAAATGCGAGATCCGGCCGACCTGGATGCGCGCGCGATCGTTCTTCAGGCAGTCCTTCATCTTCTTCTCGACCGCCCGGTTGTTCCGGTTCTCTTCCATGTCGATGAAGTCGATGACGATGAGGCCCGCGAGATCGCGCAGGCGCAGCTGCCGCGCAACCTCCTCGGCCGCCTCCAGATTCGTCTGGAGCGCGGTGTCCTCGATGGAATGTTCCTTTGTGGAACGCCCGGAGTTCACGTCGATCGAGACCAGCGCTTCCGTCTGGTTGATGATGATGTAGCCGCCTGACTTCAGCGTCACCTGCGGTTGCAGCATCTTGTCGAGCTGGGATTCCACGCCGTAGCGCACGAACAGCGGTACGTTCTCGCGATAGGGCTGGACCACCTTCGCATGGCTGGGCATCAGCATGCGCATGAAGTCCTTCGCCTCGCGATAGCCGTACTCGCCGGCGACCTGGATGTCCTCGATGTCCTTGTTGTAGAGGTCGCGCACCGAGCGCTTGATCAGCGAGCCTTCCTCGTAGACCAGGGCGGGCGCGGTCGATTCAAGCGTCAGCGTGCGCACGTTTTCCCACAAGCGCATCAGGTATTCGTAGTCGCGCTTGATCTCGGCCTTGGTGCGGCTCTCGCCTGCGGTACGCAGGATGACCCCCATGCCCTGCGGCACGTCGAGGTCCTTTACCACGTCCTTGAGCCGCTTGCGGTCCACCGCATTGGTGATCTTGCGGGAGATGCCGCCGCCACGCGCCGTATTGGGCATCAGCACGGAATAACGGCCGGCCAGCGACAGGTACGTGGTGAGCGCCGCGCCCTTGTTGCCGCGCTCTTCCTTGACCACCTGAACGAGCAGGATCTGCCGCCGCTTGATGACTTCCTGGATCTTGTACTGCCGGCGCGCCGGTCTGCGGCGGCTGCGCACCTCGTCTATGGCGTCGTCCGCGCCGACGGATTCGACTTCCGCCGCGTCCGAGCCGTTCACTTCCTCGATGCCGTAGCTGGAGGAGAGGTCTTCCGCGACGACATCGCCGGAAGCCGCATGCGCCATCGCGGGCGTGTCGTCCCCGGCGGCTTCGTCGGATGCATCGGGTTCAGCGGTCTGCTCGCCGGAAGCTTCTGCGTCGGCGTCTGCGCTCGCCGCTTCGGCCTCGGTGCTGGCGCTTTCAGCGCGATCGCCGCGCTGGCGCCGTCCGCCGCGCCTGCGTCTGCCGCGTCCGCGCTCGGAGCGTTCCTCTTCGTCTTCTTCCTCGGCCGCCGCGTCTTCGGCTTCCGCGCGCAGCAGCGCCTGCCGGTCGGCTACCGGAATCTGGTAGTAGTCGGGATGGATCTCGCTGAAGGCAAGGAAGCCGTGGCGGTTTCCGCCGTATTCGACGAAGGCGGCCTGAAGGGACGGTTCGACCCGCGTCACGCGGGCGAGATAGATGTTCCCTTTGAGCTGCTTCTTGTCCTGTGATTCGAAATCGAATTCTTCGATGCGGTTACCGCGAACGACGACAACCCGTGTTTCCTCCGGGTGGGAGGCGTCTATAAGCATTTTGTTGGGCATTATTTCTTGTCTCCCCGGCAGCAGGGGAGCGCGGCGCCGGCGCAACTGCGCCAAGCGGCCGGACTGTAGAACCGTGTCTGCCGGATAATCTGCGGCCCGCCGGACGATTGCCCAAGACGCTGGCACGGCCGGCCGCCGCCATCATGGCGCGGTTTGATCCGGTCGTTGCCTGAGATGCGCATTGAGACATAGCGCGTCCTTGCGGAACCTTTTTTCTACTACGGCCCGATGCCGGGCCAGCTATTTCGCTCATCAAGAGCCGGCGCGGGACGTGCCGTCCCGGCCGTATTCCACGCCAAGGCTCCTCGTCACGGGAACCTTGAAGAAATCTGTCGGATCACCGAAACCGCCGGACAAAATCATCCGTGCTTTTTGAAGTATCGTTCGCGTTGACGCCGCAATCGAATCGACACACCGCGCAGCCTGCGGACATTGCCGTGACCCGCCGACGCTTTTATGATTTGGAGGAGGGGAAGGCAACCCCCCGTTGAATGCCGGCAAAGCAGTCGTCTGCGGCAGCGCGCTCGAAAGCATCGGTTAACCATACTTGGTTAGGTGGGTTCTGATAGCGACGAACGCGGACGAACCGGGCAGGGGGTGTGACGGAAGACCAATGCGGGCCAGCCATTTCACAAAGCACGGAAGCTGCCGGCGCCTCGGCCTCCCGGCATTTCTGGCCGGCATCTTGTGCGTTCTGGCCCTCGCGCTGACGGCGGCCGTGCCGGTCGCCGTGGCGCAACCCCAGGCCCAGGCCCATGATTACAAGATGGCCGGCGATGCCACGCGCGTGCGCCTCGTGCTGAATTTCGATCGTGAGCCGCAACCGCGGTGGTTCCTTCTGCGCGCGCCGCACAGGCTGGTCATCGACCTTCCCGGAACGCGCATGAGCATTGATCCGGCCGACGCCGGACCGCGCGGCCTCGTCACCGAGATGCGCTACGGCCAGCTCGACGATCAGGCTTCGCGGCTGATCCTTTCCGTTGATGGACCCTTCGTGGTGGAGGGGCTGGACGTCATCGAGAACGAATCGTCTCCCGGATTCCGCCTCGTCGCCGACATCGTGGCTGCGTCCGAAGAACGATTCGAGAGTGCGCTCGCTGATCAGATGCAGACGACCGGCTCGACGCTTTCGACGCCAAAGGGCGACAGGGTCGTGAAGACCGGGGAGCCGGCCGCGCCGAAACCCTTCACCGTCGTGATCGATCCCGGCCACGGCGGTATCGACAGCGGTGCGGAGGGGACCAATGGCACGCTGGAGAAGACCATCACGCTCGCTTTCGCCCTGGAACTGAAGCAGAAGCTGGAGGAAAGCGGCCGTTTCGTCGTGAAGATGACGCGCGATCGTGACCTCTTCCTGCGGCTCGACGAGCGTGTGCGCGTCGCGCGCCAGCACGATGCCGACCTGTTCATCTCCGTGCACGCCGATACCATCAAGTACCGTGGCGTGCGCGGCGCGACCGTCTACACTGTCTCGGACCGGGCCTCGGACGCCGAATCGGCGGCGCTCGCCGCGCGCGAGAACATCGTGGACGAACTCGCTGGAATGGCCGTCGACGACGCCGATCATGCGGTGTCTGACATTCTCATGGACCTCGTCCGGCGCGAGACGCATTCGTTCTCCATCCGCTTCGCCCGCACCCTGCTGGGCGAGCTCTCTGATCGGGTCGAGATGATCAAGAACCCCCACCGCTTTGCAGGGTTCAAGGTACTCAAGGCGCCCGACGTGCCGTCCGTGCTCTTGGAACTCGGCTACCTGTCCAATCCGGAGGACGAGGAGCAGTTGCGCAGCGCGGAGTGGCGCGCCAAGGCTATCCAGAGCGTGACGTCGGCGGTCGAGCTGTTCGCCGGCGCGCGCATCGGCACCGGCGGCTGAATAAGAGCGTGCTTGCGGGCACTGCCGAATCGTTGCACCGAAACCACAGCTCGCGGTCGAATTGGACATAATTTTCAGCGGCCGGCGGACGCTGCCGCAATTTGCCCACAACCGCGCGAGAGGTAGGGCAGATCGGGATGGGGATGCGGCAGCCACGGCGCCCGCTTGTCCCGTCAGACGCTGGAGTGGGCATGATCAGGATACTTGGATACTTCTTCGGCATCGGCATAGCGCTCGCCCTGGTCGTGGCGGCCGGTATCGCCGTCTACATTGCCGACATGGCCAAGGGCCTGCCCGACTACGAGGTGCTGGCGAGATACGAGCCGCCGGTGACGACGCGGGTGCACGCATCCGACGGTGCGCTGATGGCCGAATTCGCGCATGAGCGCCGGCTTTTCCTGCCGATCCAGGCCGTGCCCGATCGCGTCAAGGCGGCCTTCCTGTCGGCCGAGGACAAGAACTTCTACACGCATCCCGGCATCGACCTGGAGGGCATTGCCCGCGCCGCCTACGTCTACGTTCGTGGAGGGCCGATGCAGGGCGGGTCGACCATCACCCAGCAGGTGGCGAAGAACTTCCTCCTCTCCAACGAGCGCTCGCTCGACCGCAAGATCAAGGAAGCGATCCTGGCCTTCCGCATTGAGCAGGCATATTCGAAGGACCGCGTGCTCGAGCTTTATCTCAACGAGATATTCTTCGGCCTCAACGCCTACGGCATAGCCGGCGCGGCGCTCACCTATTTCGACAAGTCGGTCAACGAGTTGACGATTGCAGAGGCCGCCTATCTCGCGGCGCTGCCCAAGGGCCCCTCGAACTATCACCCGTTCCGCAATACCGAGCGCGCGCTCGAGCGCCGCAACTGGGTGATCGAGCGGATGCAGGAGAACGGGTACATCTCCGCCGAGGAGGCGGCCAAGGCCCAGGCGCAGCCGCTGGGCGTCAATGTGCGGCGCGGCGGCACCTACCTTTTCGCGGGCGAGTACTTCACGGAGGAGGTGCGCCGCCAGCTCATCTCCCGCTACGGTGAGGACGCCCTCTACGAAGGCGGCCTTTCGGTACGCACCACGCTCGATCCGAAGCTGCAGCTCGCCGCGCGCAAGGCGCTGCAGAACGGTCTCATGAAATACGACACCCTGCGCGGCTATCGCGGACCCGTCACCACCATTTCTGCCGAAGGCGACTGGGGGCAGGCCCTGTTCAAGGTGAGCGGCCTCTACGACGTGCCGGAGTGGAAGGTGGCGGTGGTTCTCGCCGCCGACGACTCGGGTCTGCGAATCGGGCTTAAGCCGCCCGCCACCGTATCAGGCGAGGTCGGCGATGCCCGCGTCGAAGGAACGGTGGCCTTGGCGGACATGAGCTGGGCCATGCGTCACAGCGTCGACGGAAAGATCGTCAAGGCGAAGTCGCCTGCCGAGGTGCTTGCTGTCGGCGACGTGGTGTTCGTCGAATCCAAGCCGGACGAAGACGGAGCCTATATGCTGCGACAGGTGCCCGAGATCGGCGGCGCCGTCGTTGCGATGGACCCGCACACCGGCCGTGTGCTTGCACTCGCGGGCGGTTTTTCCTACGCGGCATCCGAATTCAACCGTGCCACGCAGGCCTACCGCCAGCCAGGGTCGTCGTTCAAGCCGATCGTCTATGCCGCCGCCCTTGACAACGGCTACACGCCCGCTTCGGTCGTCCTCGACGGACCGATCCGGATCGTCCAGGGCAGCCAGGTGTGGGAACCGAAGAACTACGGCGGCGAATTTGCCGGTCCGTCCACCTTGCGCGCCGGCATCGAGCGTTCGCGCAACCTTATGACGGTCAGGCTCGCCAACGATATGGGCATGAACATGGTTGTCGAGTACGCCGAGCGCTTCGGCGTATACGACAAGCTGCTGCCTTATCTGCCCATGGCGCTGGGGTCGGGCGAGACCACGGTGATGCGCATGGTGTCGGCCTATGCGGTGATGGCCAATGGCGGCATGCAGATCAAGCCGTCCCTGATCGACCGCATCCAGGATCGTTACGGCAAGACCGTATTCAAGCACGACGAGCGCGGCTGCGAAGGCTGCGTGGTCGATGAGTGGAACGAGAATGCCGAGCCGCAGCTGATCAACAACGCCGAGCAGGTGCTCGACCCGATGACCGCGTACCAGATCACCTCCATGATGGAAGGTGTGGTCCAGCGCGGCACGGCGGTAACGGTCTCCGAGCTCGGCTTTCCCATTGCGGGCAAGACAGGCACCACCAACGAGGAGAAGGACGCCTGGTTCATCGGCTATACCCCGAACCTCGTGGTCGGGGTATTCATGGGCTACGACCAGCCCAGGCCCATGGGCAAGGGTTCGACCGGTGGCGGCCTGGCCGCTCCCATCTTCAAGGAGTTCATGGCGGCGGCGCTTGCCGATTCGCGCCCGATCAAGTTCAAGGTGCCGGAGGGCATGAAGCTGATCGCCGTTGACCGCAAGAGCGGCATGCGCACGCAGGCCGGCAGCCCGGGGGCCATCATGGAGGCGTTCAAGCCCGGCACCGGACCCGCCGACAGCTACTGGGTGATCGGCATGGATGAATTCGTCGAGGGTGGCGGTGAGGCGCTGTCGCCGGCGGCCAGCCAGGCAATCAGCACCGGAGGCGGCGGTCTCTATTGAGGCAGCGGCCTGTTCCTCTCCAGCCTGTTTCCGTTTCCTCTCCGCCCAAGCGCCGCCAGCGGATGTTGCCCTAGCCTGTCCGCGTAGGGACCGGGTCTCGGAGATACATCCATGAAACCGTTATTGAAGGTCGCCCTGGCGGCGAGCGCTCTGGCGATTCCGCTTGCCGGCTTGGCGCCGGCCCAGACAGTGACCACGCAGGCTCAGCCCAGGACCGCCTGCGCGCAGGGGTTCAGCAATGCCGGTCAGTATGCTGGCGGCGGGCCGCTCGACTATGAATGCCGGACGCCGTTCATCCTGTGTCCCGCGCGAGCGGGATATATTGGGGGCACCGAGGCGGCCCCATCGGTGCAAAGCCCTGGCGGTGTTCGCCTACGATACCGCTGCACCTATCAAAAGCAGCCGGGCTGATCGAAGGCATTCTTTCAGGCGCGGCCGTCTTTGCCGGCGGCCGCGCCAGACTGTCAGCCGCGGACCATGGCGCGGGTTTCCGACGGTGTCGCCCCGTAATGCCGTCGGAAGACGCGGTTGAAATAGGAAAGGTCGCCAAAGCCGGCTTCGAAAGCCACTGCGCTTATCGTCATGTGGCGGCAGGCCGGATCCTCAAGCATGCGCCGCGCCCGCTCCAGCCGCTGCCAGACCAGGAATTGCGAGAAGGTGGTGCCATCGGCCTCGAACAGCTTGGCCAGGTAGCGTGGCGTGATGCCGTGACGCAGGGCCACGGCGACGACGGAGAGATCGTCGCCCGCGTGTTCCGCGATGTCGGCCTTGATCGCTGCCAGGCGGGCGGCACCAATGCTGCCGTTCCGGTCGTGCTCGGCCGGATCGCGCGAATTTCGCAGCAGGATCGCCGCCAGGTCGCGGAAATGGGAAGCGACAGCCGGGTGCATGTCGGGCGACACGGCATCCTCGGCCAGCAGGACACGCGCGTAGCGCATCATTACGCGCAGGGCATCGCTGTCCGGCAGGGGCTTGTGCATGCCCGCGTGCGGGTCGATGCCTAGCGGCTGCAGCAGCTTCGCCGAAATGCTGACGATGAAATGGCGCGCATGCGATGAATAGGCGACGACACCGGGCGTCCCGTTGTGCACGAAGATCGCCTCGCCAGCGCGCAGGTGGGTCTCGTCATGGCCCTTGATGACGGATGCCGCGCCGTGCGTGAGCGCCAGCAACGCGATGTCGTCCTGGTTGTCCTTGATGAGTTCCGGCGTTCGCGCGACCCGGCATGCCGAGGTGGACACGTGTCCCAGCACCACGCCGGGCATGGTGTGCATCGCGAAGCGCGATCGCAGCGGCTGGTCCGGCGCCGGCTCGATGTCGACGCGCAGGACGGCGCGTCCGAAAGCCTCCCGCCACGCTTCCCGTCGCGCTTCCTCAGGCAAGGCGTCGATGGCGACCCGAAGGCTGCCGATCTCGCGTGCGTAGTCGCTCATCCGGCTGACCTCGCGCGATCCTGGATACATTCTTAGCCGCTGCCGCTCCTCTTTATCAACCCGGCGTCGGCGGTGGCGGCCCGCGCCTACTGTTCCTCTCAGGCCGGTTGCGAGTTCCTTATCGCCCAAGCCCGGGCCGCATCGGGGCATCTATTCCTGCCGGTGGTTTCGACGAATGATCGGAGGGGGCGGTTGAGAGCGACAGAGCCTTCGGGTCTTCTGGCAGGCGGACGAGCCGGCGCTTTGCCGGCGAGGAAGTGCTATGCTCGCCTGGCGCTCCTTGCTTCGACCGGCCTGCTTGCGTTGGTCGCCGCCCAGCCGGCCGCCGCGCAGACCGCGACATGGATTGGCGCCGTGGATGATGATTGGACCAACGGTGCCAATTGGAGCACGGGCGCCCCGCCCAACGCCGCGGAAACCGTGGTCGTGGACATCAGCAATCCGTTCCCGGTCATATCGGGCATCAACGGCTTTGCCAGCCACGTAATTGTTGGCGAGAATTCGCCTGGCGGAAACGCAATCTACATAGTCGGCGGCGGTTCGTTGACGTCCGCCACCAACAACGGCAACCTTCTCGGCGTGAGCCCCGGTTCGGAGGGTACGATCCTTGTCAGTGGCGCTGGCTCCACCTGGACCAGCGCCGGCGGGATATTCGCCGGCATAGAGGGGCGTGGTGTGATCTTCATCACAGCCGGCGGTCACGTCGACAGCACTCTGGGCTTGATCGGCTACGGTCCCGGTTCCGAAGGCCTGCTCAATCTGAGCGGGACCAATAGCGAGTGGATAAACTCCGGCGCCTTTGGTGTCGGCGTTCTGGGCGGTGACGGGCTCGCCTTCGTCTCCAGTGGCGCCTACCTGGAAAGCACCGACGGCGTGATCGGTTCGGAAACGGGATCCTCCGGCAGGGTGTCGGTCAACGATGCGCACTGGCTGAACACCGGTACGCTTTTTGTAGGTCTGAACGGCGACGGCCGCCTCGAGATCGCCGGTGGCGGCATCGTGGACAGCCAGGACGCGGTCATTGGAGGTGGCGGTGGGGCTACCGGGCGAGCGACGGTTTCGGGGGCGGGATCGCAGCTCAATGCCGCGAACCAGTTCCATGTCGGCTACAACGGGCTTGGCCGGCTGCTGGTCGAAGACAACGGGTCCGTCACCGCCGGTGGAAATGCGTTCATTGGCAGCAGCGACCCCGGCGCCAGCGGCGAGGTGGTCCTCGACAACGCCACGATGAATGTCGGAGGAGGCCTTTTCGTCGGACTGACGGGCAACGGTAGCCTGGAAATCGGCGCGGGCTCGGCCGTGAACGTGGGCGGATCGGTGTCCGTGGCCTCGCTCCCCGGCGCCCCTGGAAGCCTGCTGTTCACCGGCGGCACGCTGACCTCCACTGCAACCGCCATCAATTCGGCAGGCTGGCTGGGAGGTTCGGGGTCTCTGATATCGCCAACCACGGTGTACGGCACGGTTTCGCCCGGCAATTCCATAGGCACTCTGGCGGTATTCGGCGCCTATACGCAGGAGCCCGGTTCCACCTACGTCGTGGAAGGCAATTCCGCCGGCCAGAGCGACCTGATCATGATCAACGGCACGGCAACCCTCAATGGCGGGACCGTGCAGTTCGTCCCGTACCCTGACTTTGCGCTCGCCACGCCCTACACGATCCTCACGGCAACCGGCGGCGTGACCGGCGCCTTTGACGACACGACGTCGCTCTCCCTGTTTCTTACGCCTCTCCTTTCCTACGATGCGAACAACGTCTTCCTGACGCTGGCGGTACAGGATTTCGCGACAGCCGCCATGACGCCGAACCAGATCGCCACCGCGGGCGGCGCGCAGTCGCTGGGCGCCGGAAACGCGGTCTATGACGCGATCCTGATACTCGGCACGCAACAGCAGGCGCAGGCAGCCTTCGACGCGCTGTCGGGTGAGGCGCACGTCTCGGTCAGGGCCGCGCTGATCGAGGACAGTCGCTTTCTGCGCGACGCCGCTACCGACCGCATCCGCGCCGCCTTCGGCGCTCCGGGCGCGAGTGCCGCGCCGGTGCTGGCCTACGGCCCTGAAGGGCGGGAACTGGTTCCTGCCGACGTCGACCGCTTCGCGGTGTGGGGGCAGGGCTTTGGCGCCTGGGGACGTTGGGACGGTGACGGCAACGCCGCTGCGCTCGACCGGACGACCGGCGGGTTCTTCGTGGGCGCCGATATGGCGCTCGCGGACAGGTGGCGGCTTGGCGTCGCCGCCGGCTACAGCCGCTCCGGCTTCACCGTCGCCGACCGCGCGTCCTCCGCCAGCAGCGACGGCTTCCATCTCGGCCTCTATGGCGGGGGCAGGGTTGGCGATCTGGGCCTGCGTTTCGGAGCCGCCCATTCCTGGCACGCCGTTTCCACGGTCCGGGCAGTGGCGTTCCCAGGTTTCACGGACACGCTTTCAGCCAGCTACAGCGCCGGCACGACGCAGCTCTTCGCGGAAGCCGGCTACCCGATCGAGACGGCACGGGCCCGTTTCGAGCCATTCGCCAACATCGCCTATGTGCATCAGCACACCGGCGGCTTCACCGAGAGCGGCGGGGCGGCCGCATTGAACTCACCGGCGTCCTCGCTGGGCACGGCGTTCTCCACGCTCGGCGTCAGGGCCGAAACGGATTTCACGCTGGGCGGAATATCCGCCAGGGCGCATGGAACCATCGGCTGGCGGCATGCTTTCGGCGCCGCCGCCCCCACCTCCAGCTTCAGCTTCGCGGGCGGCAGCCCTTTCGACATTGCCGGCGTGCCGCTGGCGCGAAACGCGGCGGTTATCGAGGCCGGCCTCTCCGTCGACCTCAGCCGCAACGCGTCCCTGGGCGTAGCATATAGCGGCCAGATAGGCTCCGGCGCGCAGCATCACGGCATCAGGGCGACCCTCGCCGGTTCGTTCTGAGCCGGCCGGGCCGTGCGGCCGCGCGGCTCACTTTACTTCCCCTGCCTCCCTCCCTATGTTCCGCGCCGACTCCGGGGCCGCCGCGCCTCCTCCTAACCCAGAAGAAGGATCACCCTCCGAACATGCGTGCGGAATGCGAACTTTTGGTCGACGAGATCAGGCAGGCGATAACCCTGCTGAGGAGGCATCTTTGACTGGGATCAGGCGCTGAAGCGGCTTGATTACCTGAACATGCGTGCGGAAGACCCCGCGCTCTGGAACGACTCGGCCGAAGCGCAGAAACTGATGCGTGAACGCCAGGGCCTCGAGGACAACATCACCGCGGTAAGGACTCTGACCCAGTCGCTCGACGACAATGTCGAACTGATTGCGATGGGCGAGGAGGAAGGCGACCAGGGCATCGTCACCGAGGCCGAGGCCGCCATCCGCGCGCTCGCGGGAGAGGCGCGCGCGCGTCAGGTCGCGACGATGCTGTCGGGCGAGGCCGATTCCAACGACTGCTATCTCGAGGTTCATGCCGGCGCCGGCGGCACCGAAAGCCAGGACTGGGCCAACATGCTGCTGCGCATGTACACCCGCTGGGCCGAGCGCCGCGGCATGAAGGTGGAAGTGCTGGAAGTGCACGAAGGCGAGGAGGCGGGCATCAAGTCAGCCACCATCACGGTCAAGGGCCACAACGCCTATGGCTGGCTCAAGACCGAATCGGGCGTGCACCGTCTCGTCCGCATCTCGCCCTACGATTCCAATGCGCGGCGGCACACCTCCTTCGCCTCGATCTGGGTCTATCCGGTTGTCGACGACACGATCGAGATCGTGATCCCAGAATCGGAGGTGCGGATCGACACCTACCGGTCCTCGGGCGCCGGCGGCCAGCACGTCAACACCACCGACTCGGCGGTGCGCATCACGCATATCCCCACCGGCATAGCAGTGGCCTGCCAGGCGGGGCGCTCGCAGCATCAGAACCGCGCCAAGGCGTGGGAGATGCTGCGCTCGCGGCTGTATGAGGAAGAGCTGAAGAAGCGCGAAGCCGAGGCCAACGCGACCGAGGCGGCCAAGACCGACATCGGCTGGGGCCACCAGATCCGTTCCTACGTGCTGCAGCCCTATCAGCTGGTGAAGGACCTCCGTACCGGGGTGGAAAGCACCAGCCCGCAGGACGTGCTCGATGGCGAACTCGACGAGTTCATGGAAGCTGCGCTTGCCCACAGGATCGAGGGCGGGGCGGGGGGTGAGGTGGCGGATATCGAGTGATCGGCTCGACTTACGCCCGCTACAGCAGATTCGCGATCTTCTTCCCGGCCTTGATGAAGCGCAGCGGATCGATCGCCGTCCCGTTGCGGCGCACTTCGTAGTGCAGATGCGGTCCGGTCGAGCGGCCGCTTGAGCCAGCCTTGCCGACGATCGTCCCGCGCTCGACCCGGTCGCCCGTCTTCACGGTTATCTTCGACAGATGGGCATAACGCGTGGTCATCCCGTCTGCATGCTCCACCTCCACCATGCGGCCATAGCCGCCATTCCAGCCCGCCGAAACAACGGTTCCCGCGCCCGCCGCGCGCACCGGCCCGCCGTAGGGCACCCGGAAGTCTATGCCGGCATGCATGGCCGGCGTACCCAGCAGCGGATCGCGGCGCACGCCGAACGACGACGAGATCGCGACCCCCTGCGCCGGACTGTGGATCGGCGTGGCCAGCGCCGCCTTCTTCAACGATTCCAGCCGGCTGAGCGCCTCGTCCAGCTCCCGCACCCTGGTTTCGAATGTGGTCTGGTCATCGACGGCGATCAGCGGGCCGCCTATTCCGGTGCTGCCGGTATCCTCGACCGGCAGGCCGGCCTGCTCGAGCGCTGCGGAAATCGCATTTGCGGTGCGGTCGGCGTCCTCGGCCAGCGTCGCGACCCGGTCGATCTGCTCGTGTTCGATCGTGCGCAGCGACTTGTTGATCGTGGCGAACAGCATGTCGGCGCGGTCGGCTGCCGAAAACATGCCTGCACCTTCGCTGCGGGTGTTCCAGTACGCGAATCCGGTCGCGTCGGACGAGACCATTGATGCCATGCGCCCCGGATCGGCGGTCCGCGCGGCGTTCGCCTCTGCCCTCCGGTCGGGGATTGCCTCGGGCGCGCGCGTTTCCGCTGGCGCCTCTGCCCCGGCGCGCTCCAGGATAGGGCTGAGTCGCCCGTGCCGGCGAGACAGCTGGGTCTGCCGCTGCAGCAGCTCCGACACCTTGGTTTCCATGAGCCGCTGGTCCAGAAGCTGGCGGCTGGTGATACGGTCGACCTGCGCCCGCAGCGCCGAGATCCGGTCCTCGTAGGCATGCTGCAGCCGCGCCTGCCGCGCGATGCTGGCGCCGATCAGGTCGTCGCGCAGCACCAGGTAGGACGTGGCGAGGAGGTAGCCGATGGCTACGGCCGAAAGAATCGAGCCGAGGAGGGCGGCAAGCCACGGCCTGACTGTGAAATGCCTTATTTCATTGCCGCGCGCTATGATGACGGTGTGCGGCTCCCGGCGTTTGCCGAATACTGTCGACTGACGAGTTTGTTCCAAGTCTGGCCACCAAGCTTACGAAAAACCCTGCAGCGCGATTACACACTGTTAGGGTTAACAAAGCTTTTGCGGACAGGACGGAATACGGCCCGCGACGCCCGCAGCGGTCGCCGGGCCGTGTTTGGCTCAGGTGAGCAGCCAGATGAGAATGATGATAGGGATGGGAACACCGATCGCCCAGAGGAGGATGCTGCGCATTAGGGAACTCCGTGTTGCGTTGACCTGTGTCGATCAACGCCCTGCGCAACGCGTAGTTCCAGCGTCGGGTCGCGTGTCGTTCAGAGCACGCGAACCGCTTCCAGCACCTCCGCGGCGTGCCCCGGCACGCGGACCTGCGGCCAAATCCGCACGAAACGTCCGTCGGCGCCGATCAGGTACGTAGTGCGGATGACGCCGAGATACTTGCGGCCATACAGCGTCTTTTCCCCCCACACGCCGTAAGTCTGCAACGTGGACTTGTCTTCGTCTGAAAGCAGGGTGACGGTCAGTTTGTGCTTGGCCTTGAATTTGTCATGTTTTTTTTGGCTGTCAGGGGAAATGCCGACGACGGCTGCGCCGGCGCGCTCGAATTCCGGCTGCAGCATCGAGAAGTCGATCGCCTCTGCCGTGCAGGCGCTGGTGTCGTCTTTCGGGTAGAAGAACAGGACAACGGGGCGGCCGCCCAGGTCCGAAAGTCTCAGCGTGCCCCCGCCGTCTCTGGGTAGTTCGAACTCGGGGGCCACGGCCCCGATAGCCGCTCCGGCCATGCTGGGTGTCCTCGCATCGATCAGGCGCGAATGAAAGGTGCACGAGAGTTATAATGCCCGTACAAGATTCGTCCATGCGGCGAAGCGGTCGCGCGAACGGTTGAGGTAGTGACGCAACATCACAAGAAGATACGCTTCAGGCGCAGGGATGTAGCTCGGCTCCATGCCTTTCCGTCCGCGCGTTCGCAGCTGAAGCGCCATCTTCGAGTGTCCAGCCTGCACCGGGCAAGCCGCATCGTCGTCCTGGCCATCTTTGGGATAGCCGGCGTATTCGTGGCTCTCGTCGCCCTGGCATTTGCCATCGGCAGCTTCGGCTTCAGCAGCGACCGCCTCACGGCGGAAGCGCAGGCCGCGATCTCGCGCATGACCGGCCAGCCGGTCGAAACACGCCTCGGCCCGGCGCGGGTGTCGCTTGACCACGCCAGGCTGATCGCACTGGAGGTGCGCGACATCGAGGTCGCCCACGCAGGCGAGAAGGCGCCGGTCCTGGAGGCGGGGTTGCTGCGCTTCGGCATGAAGGTCATGCCTCTGCTCTCGGGCCGATTGGAGCTGGGTGGCGCCGTTCTCTCCGACGCGAGGATCAACCTTGCCCGTCTGCAGGACGGGAAAGGGGGCGACTGGCGCCTTTTCCTCCCGGGGAACGAGGGTGTTGTAGATGCCGACGGACTGTTGGCGGCTGCGTTCGAGGGCATCCACGCCGCCATCGATTCGCTTGGACGTTCGGGTACAACCGGCTTTGAGCTCAGCAACGTCGAGATCGTGCTCGGCGACGACCACCCGCTGCGCCACGTCCACATAGTTTCCGCGCAGGTCGCGCGCTCGCGAGGCGGCGGGCTGACGTTGAGCGGCGAGATCGCCGCCGATGGCCGTTCGGTGAGCTTCAGAGGCGCGGCTAGCAGGCCGGGCAGGGAGCGGGTCGGCGCCGATTTCACCCTGGCCATGCAGACGGCCCCCGAGGAAGCCGTCGCTCCCAGGGAGGACCCGGACGATCCGGATGGACCGCAATTCGCGCTCGGCTCGGCGTCCCTGACGCTGAAGGGGGCCCAGGCCGTCGCCTCCGGGCGCGACTCGATCACAGCGGAGATCGATGTCGGCGACACGCTTGTAAAGACCCGCAACAGCGCCCCCGTGGTTGGCACCGGCCGGATCACGGCTGTGCTGGCGGAGGGCAGCGGCAAGATCGAATTCTCCAGGATCGACGCCCGGGCCGGACGCTCCCGGCTGTCCTTCACCGGGGCGGTGGGTCTGATGCCCGCCGAAGCCAGCGGCAGGGAACTGACCCCCTATCGGTTCGAACTGGTGAGCCTCGGTTCGTTCATCGCGCCCGCCGACGCAAACGAGCCGGGGTTGACGGCGGCCGTGCGCGTGGCCGGGCGCATAACGGCTGACGGAATGCGCATCGTCGGTGACGAAATCACCGTGGCCACCGACCAGGGCGAGGTTCTTGGCTCCGGCGCGCTCGACATCCAGCTGGACCAGACGCCGGGTATTTCACTGGCGATTGCGGTTCCGCGGCTGCCGGTCAGCTACGTGAAGAGCCTGTGGCCCTGGTTCGCCGCGCCGGGCGCGCGCAACTGGGCTCTCGCCAATGTGTTTGGCGGAACGGTCGAGAACAGCCGGCTCCTGCTCAACGCCCCGCCGGGCAGCCTGGGGCCCGGCAAGCAGCTCGGCCATGACGAGGTGAGCGGCCATTTCGAGGTGCGCGGGACCCGTTTCGACGTGGCCGGCACCATTCCGCCGGTGCGCGATGCGGTCGGCAGCATCGACTTCAAGGGCACCGACGTCGATATCGCGCTGACCTCGGGGACCGTCTTCATGCCAAGCGGGCGAACGCTGGCAGCGCGGGACGGAACCTTGCGGCTGGTCAATGCCCATCTGAAGCCGCTCATCGGCGACCTCGAGATCGACGTGGAGGGCGCGGCCGGGGCGGTGGCCGAGATAGCGACCTACGAGCCGATCAACATCGCACGCTATATCGACCTGCCGCCCGACGAACTGACCGGGGAGGTGACGGGACATATCAGCGCCGGCATCCCGTTGCAGCGCGACATAGACGCCAAGGACCTGCGCTGGCAGGTCGATCTTGCCTATAAAGGGCTTTCCCTCGCCAAGCCGTTCGAGGGTCAGCAGATCGCCGATGCCGAGGGGACCATCGTCGCCCGCCCGGAAGAGGCGCGCATCGAGGCGCGTGCGACGGCCAACGGCGTTCCCGCGGAGTTCTCGCTTGTCGAGCCACTGGAAGGTGACCGCAGCGGACGCCAGCTCAAGGCGCGCCTCTCGGTCGACAACTCCACGCGCGACCGGCTCGCGCCGGGCCTTTCGTCCATCCTTTCGGGACCTTTCACGGTCGATCTCGAATCGCTGGGGAAGGGCAGGCAGAAGGTCTCGGCCGACCTGCGCGCTGCGCAGCTGTCGCTGCCGTGGGTTGGCTGGAGCAAGGGCGCTGGTGCATCCGCAAGGGCGACCTTCGTGATGGAGACCACCGGCGGGGCCACGACCATTTCCGACTTCGAACTCGCCGGGGAGAGTTTCGGGGCGTCGGGTGTCCTGAAGCTCGACGACAACGGGCTGGCGAGCGCCCGCTTCTCGCGATTTGCGCTGAACCGCGGCGACAACGCGGCCGCCACCATTGAGCGCAGGCGCGGCAGCTATGCCGTCAAGGTGAACGGCAGTTCGTTCGACGCACGGTCGGTGATCCAGCGATTCAGCCACTTCGCGAAGGGCGGCGGGGCCTCGCCCGGCGATGGCGATGCCGACGATCTGGATTTCTCTCTGGAAGCCGATGTGGCGGAGGTCGCCGGCTTCCACGACGAGCGGCTGCGCGGCCTGAAGCTGGCCTACTCCGCCGCCGGGACGACCGTTGGCGGGCTGCGCGCCTCGGCGACCACCACCTCAGGCGCCCAGGTGACCGTTGTCGACGCCAGCGCCGGCGGCAGCCGCAAGGTCGAAATGCAGGCAGGCGACGTGGGCTCGCTTCTCAGGTTTCTCGATGTCTACAAGAACATAAGGGGTGGGAGCGCGGCGCTTTCGCTTTCCGGCCCGGTCAACGGGCCGCTGCGCGGGCAGGTCAACGCACGCGACTTCGCCGTGCTCAACGAGGACAAGCTGGAAACCATCGTAAGCCGTGCGCCGCCGGGCTCCGACCGCTCGCTCAATCAGGCCGTCAGGCGCGACATCGACCTGACCCGCGCGCATTTCGACCAGGGATCGGCGGTGCTGGAGAAGGGCGACGGCTACCTCGCCGTGTCCAGAGGCGTCGTCCGCGGCCCGACCATCGGCAGCACCTTCCAGGGAACGGTGTTCGACAGGGACGGCAACATGTCGATCACCGGCACCTTCATGCCCGCCTACGGCCTCAATCGGCTCTTCGGCGAGATACCGCTCATCGGCCAGTTGCTCGGCAACGGGCGTGATCGAGGCCTGATCGGCATCACCTTCAGGCTGGCCGGCAAGACCTCGGAGCCAAAGCTCGACGTCAATCCGCTGTCGATCGTCGCCCCCGGCATCTTCCGCTCGATCTTCGAGTACAGGTAGGCTCAGACGTCGGCGAGGAATTCGCTCGACGCGAAAGCCAGGACGGTGTCCAGCATCACCCGTCCATCATGCTTGGCGATGCGCTTCTCCAGCGCGTCGCGCGTCGAACGGAAGATGTTCCCGTCCTCGGGGCGGCTTGGATCCAGCGCCTTGAATCCCATCTCCCAATTGGCGAAGGCCCTGCTGTCGGAGGTTCGCTCGAAGAGAATCATGTAGTTGCGGTGCCGGCGGTCCTCGCTGATCGTTCCGGCCAGCCGGCGCACGGTCTCTTCCGGCCCCTCGAGGATCTGGATGAAGGTGTTGTTGGCGAACAGCAGCATGCCGGTGACGTCCAGTCGCGCATTGTTGCGGCGCGAGGCCGCGAGGATCGCAGCGATATCGTCGGCGCTGATGTCGTAGGAGGCTCCGCTCGCATAGAGCAGTTGAAAAACAGGCATGGACCGGTCTCCGGGACGGGATGTCACCGGTCGCTTCTAGCGCCTGCCGGTGTGCGAACGCTTAACGGTCAGGCTGGCCGCACCAGGATGTGCTTCTTCTTGCCGAACGAAACCTTCAGTATGCCCTGATCCGACAGATGCGACGTCGTCACCGTCATGCGGTCGTCGGACACGCCCTGGTCGTTCAGCCGCACGGCTCCGCCCTGCACGTGGCGCCGGGCTTCGCCGTTGGAGCCGGCCAGCCCGGCGCGCACCAGCAGCGCCAGGATGCCGATGCCGGCCTCCAACTCGGCTTTCGCGATCTCGATCGTCGGCAGGGCCTCGGCCAGCGCGCCTTCCTCGAAGGT
>JAEYRU010000080.1 GCA_023435335.1 Pseudomonadota bacterium | reverse complement strand
ACCTCAGCCAGCTTCTCCTCCATCGCCGCTGCATTGGCCGCGAAGGCGGCCGAGCGCGTATCGAGCGCGGAGCCGAGGACCGGCATCACCCCTCGCCTTCCGACAGCACGGCCGGTATGGCCGCGCGGTGGAACCCGTCGAACGGCGCGGTTCCCTTCGATCTGCCGAGCGGGAAAAGCGCCGTCCCCAGCGGCGCTCCGCCGTCGATCGGCACCGTCACGCCGGTGACGAAGCTTGCGGCCGGCGAAAGCAGGAAACAGACTACCGACGACACCTCCGCCTCGACGGCCAGCCGGCCGAGCGGGACATGCTTCTTCAATTGGGGGATGAGCGCGCGGGTCATGCCGTCGTAGGTGTCCATGCCGGAGGAGGCGACCCAGCCGGGCGCGACGCAATTCACGCGCACGCCGGCCGGTCCCCACTCGTAGGCGGCGGTCTTGGTAAGGTTCACCATCCCCGCCCGTGCCGCGCCCGAGTGCGCCATGCCCGGCATGCCGCGCCACATGTCGGCGGCCATATTGACGATGGCACCCCCGTGCGCCTGCATCGACTGCTTGAACACCTCCCGCATCACCAGGAAGCCGCCCGTCAGGTTGTTGGAGACGACCGCCTCGAAACCCTTCTTCGAGATGTCCTGAAGCGGCGCGGGGAACTGCCCGCCGGCATTGTTGAACAGTCCATGGATTTGGCCGTGCGAGGCCACGATCGCGCGGACCGCGGTAGACACCGCCTCCTCGTCGCGAATGTCGAAGGCATGCGCCTCGGCGCGGCCGCCGTCTTCCGCGATCTCCACGAGCACCCGGTCGAGCTTGTCCTGCTTCCGACCGGTTATGACAACATGGGCTCCGAGACTCGCAAGCTCATGCGCCACGCAGCGGCCGATCCCCGAGCCGCCGCCGGTGACGACGTGCACCTCGCCGGCAAAGCAGCCGCCGCGCAGAATGCTGCGGTATCCCAATGCGCTCCTCCGTTGATGCGGCGAAAGCCCGCATGGGGCCTTTCCTCCGGCCGCGCCCGGCATTATCGAGACTGAGCAAAACGCTAAATCACGTTGACGTAAACGTCAATCAGTTGCTATGCCGCCAGCGACTGAACGGACCGTCCGGCAGGGTGGCCGCAAACAAGGAGATATCGATGAACACGCAGGAAATCGCGGACAAGATCAAAGGCAAGGCCGAGGGCTCCGATTTCAGCCGCTCCGTCAAGTTCGACCTCGGCGGCGATGGCGTCATCGTCATCGACGGGCAGTCCGTTTCCACCACGGACGCCGAGACCGACTGCACCATCCGGCTCTCCAAGGACGACCTGGAATCGCTGATCGCCGGCGAACTCAACCCGACCATGGCCTTCATGCAGGGCAAGCTCAAGGTTGACGGCGACATGTCGGTCGCCATGCAGCTCAGCTCGGTGCTGTAAGCAGTTTCGATTTCGCCCCGGCAGGGCCGGCTGCTTCTGCGGCGGGCCCTACCTCCGGCGCAGGCCCGCCGCTTGGGCGGCCAGCGCCGTGACCTCGTCCCAACGCCCGCCGGAGAGCAGGTCGTCGCTCGCCACCCACGAACCGCCGATACACACGACGTTGGGCAGGGCGAGATAGTCGCCGGCGTTCTTGGGGGAGATGCCGCCCGTGGGGCAGAAGCGCATCGCCGAGAGAGGCGAGGCCAGCGACTTCAGGAAGGCCGCCCCACCCGCCTGTTCGGCCGGGAAGAACTTCACCACCGAATAGCCTTCGTCGGCGAGCGCCATGATCTCGCTTGGCGTGATCGCGCCCGGCAGGAACGGAACGGGGCGCAGATGCGCCTCGTCCAGAAGTTCCTGTGTCGTGCCGGGGCTTACGATGAAGCGCGCGCCTGCATCGGCGGCATGGCGGAAATCCTTTCCCGACAGGATCGTGCCAGCGCCCACGATCGCCTCCGGCACCTCCTCGACCACGAGCCGGATCGCATCGAGCGCGCACTCGGTGCGCAACGTGATCTCGATAGCCGGAAGCCCGCCCGCCGCAAGTGCGCGCGCCAGCGGAACCGCGTCCGCCAGTCTTTCGATCTTGAGCACGGGCACGACGGGCTGGCCCGCGAGCAGTTCGATCAAGGATGCGGACCTGTCATGCATGGCGAGAAATCCCGGGTTTGAGAATGCTAACCGATTTAGGCCGTGGCGGCGTCCCTGTCCATCGCTAAGCAGCGGCATCCCTTCCGCGAAGGAAGGCCGCCACAGCCGCCCACAAGCGGCGCAGCCGCTGCCGCAAGGACAACGACAAGCGCAGCGCGTCGAGCGTTTGCTTGCCTGCGATCCCGTTCGGCGCCAGCCCGTTGTCGCGCTGGTAGCGCGCCACCGCCTTTGCCGTGAGCGGCCCGTACGCGCTGTCGACCGCGACCGGATAGCCGGCAGCTGATAGAGCAGCCTGCAGGTCGGCCACGGCCGCGCCGCGGTCTCCGCGTTTGAGCACCGCGCCGGCTGGACTCCCGGCTGACGGGCGCGCGCCCTGCCGCTTCTCGCCATCTGCATGTCGCGCGAAGGCCGCTGCAAGCTTTGCGTCGTAGCGGTTGGCGGGGTAGCCGGGTCCGTTGTAGCCGCGCGCGAATGCCGCCCAGTCGCGCCGCGCAAGCGCGTCCGCCAGCCCTGACTTGACAATGTAGCGCGCCATCAGCCGCGCCTGCCCGGCCGCGCTTGCCCGCACGTCCTTGACCAGCGCGTCGACGCTGGCATAGCCCAGCCAGGCCCAGTGGGCGCCCATCACCTGCCCAAGGCCCCACGAGGTGGCCTCGCACGCGGCCTTGGCGTCGATCGCCATCGCCCGATCGAGCAGCTTCCAGCGGGCTGCCTGCGACGCGGGATTGGCGACGGCGCCCGCTACCGGCGAGGCTATACCCAAGCCACGCGCCTCGGCGCGCCTGTCGCCGGAAAGCCGGCGGTCGAAATAGTGGCCTTCGAAGCGGATCAACGGCTCGCGCCGCCCGTTCACCACGGTAAAGGCCTTTCCCCCAGTTTCTGTCTCCGCGATTGCGAGCAGTGCGGCGGCTTCGACGCCGAATTCGGCGGCGGCTTTCCTGATGTCCTCGATGACTTCCGGCTTGAACATGGCGCATCTCCAGCAAAGCCTGATTGTCGCCGACGCGCGGAGGGTGGGGATGGAAAGATGTCGTGCGCGGGCGCACCTGCCACCGGATCGCGGCCATCTCGTCCTGCACTGCTTTGAAATCTCTTCGTTATTCCGGCAGGCTTGAGCTCGAACCGCCCACGGAATAATGCACGGGCATGAATGCTCCATTCACATCCTTGGCCGGCTACCGCGTTGCCGCGTTCTACCGCTTCGCCAGCGTCGCGGATCCTCAGGCGCTCTGCGCCGACCTGGCGGCGTTCTGCCAAGGGATCGGCCTGAGAGGCACGATCCTCGTCGCCCCCGAAGGTTTGAACGGCACCGTGGCAGGACGGCATGAGGCGATAGACCGGCTGATCGCGCACCTCCGCGCCATCCCGGGCTTCGCTGAGATCGACGTGAAGTTCTCCGAGGCCGCGGAGATGCCGTTCCATCGCATGAAAGTGCGGTTGAAGCGCGAGATCGTCACAATGGGGGTGCCGGAGATCGATCCCGTGGCCGGAGCCGGCCGCTACGTCGCTCCGGCGGAGTGGAACGAACTCATCGGCGACCCCGACACCGTGGTGGTCGACACGCGCAACGCCTACGAAGTGGCCCTCGGCACATTCCGCAACGCGATCGATCCCGGGACGGCGAGCTTCCGCGAGTTCCCCGACTGGGCGGAGCGGCACCGGTCGATGCTGGAAGGCAAGCGGGTCGCCATGTTCTGCACCGGCGGCATACGCTGCGAGAAGGCAACTGCCTACGTGCGCAGCATCGGCATAGAGGAGGTGTTCCACCTCAAGGGCGGCATCCTCAAATACCTCGAGGAAGTGCCCGCCGCCGATAGCCTCTGGCAGGGCGAGTGTTTCGTGTTCGACGAGCGCGTCGCTGTCGGCCATGGACTGGCGGAAGGGGATGCAACGCTGTGCCGCGCCTGCCGCCGCCCCCTTACCGCGGAAGAACGCGCCTCGCCCCGCTACGAGGAAGGCGTATCCTGCCCGCATTGCAATGAGGTGCGCAGCGAGGCGGACCGGGCCCGTTACGCCGAGCGCCAGCGGCAGGTCGAGCTTGCCGCCCGCCGCGGCGCCACTCCGCACATCGGGGGCTGAACCGCTCCGCTTTCCGGTTCATTGCAATCGGCGCGGGTCCTCCCTACTTCCATCTCACCCCCTGGCTTGGCGCGCCGACGCCCGAAACCCGCGAGGAAAAGATGGTATTCGATCCCAAGAAGTTGCTCGACGACCTGCTCGGCTCGAAAGTGCCCGGCACCGAAGGAACCGTGCGTGACAAGGCCAGCCAGGCCGCGCAGCTCGCCAAGGACAATCCGATCGCGACGGGTGCGCTGGCAGCGGTCCTGCTCGGCACCGGCGCCGGGCGCGGCCTGGCCGGCTCGGCGCTGAAGCTGGGTGGTCTCGCGGCCGTTGCCGGCCTCGCCTACAAGGCCTACCAGAACTACCAGGAGGGCAGCCGGCCCGGAGCCGGTGCGGCCGGCCCCGAACTGCTGCCTCCTCCCACTGATACCCCCTTCGATCCGAAGCTCGCCCCGCAGGGCGAAACCGAATTCGCGCTGGTGCTTGTGCGCGCCATGATCGCCGCGGCGCGTTCCGATGGCCATGTCGACGACGCCGAGCGGGCGCGCATAGGCGACAGGCTGCGGCTGTCCGGGATGGACCACGACGCGGAGGAATTCCTGCTCTCCGAACTCGCGCGGCCGGTCGATGTCGACGAGCTGGTCGCCGCCGCCAGGACCGATGCGCAGAAAGCCGAACTCTACACCGCCTCCCGCCTCGCTATCGACCCGGATTCGCGCGCCGAGCGCGGATACCTGGACCTGCTCGCCGGCCGCCTGCGGCTGCCGGACGCGCTGGTCGAGCACATAGAGGCGACGATCACCGAGGTGAGCGCCTGATGCCGTTGCAACCTCCGGTTTCGAAAAGTCGAAGAACTTAACCAACCGTTAACCAGATCGGCGCATCCTCGTATCGATTGAACCGGCTATTCCTCCTCCCAAGACGGTTCAGATTGGGGCGGCCCGCAAAGGCCGCCCCTTTTCAATTCAACTCTTGAAACAGGATGCCTTGCAGGTCCGCCCGCCATCTGCGATCAACTCCGCCTTTGTTGGAAGGGGACTGATCATGGCTGGAAAGATCGCGCTGGTAACCGGGGCAGGCACTGGCATAGGGCGGGCGGCCGCGGTCGCTCTCGTCCAGGACGGTTGGGATACGATCTTCGTCGGCCGCCGCATGGAGAAGCTCGAAGAGGCGGTCGCGGAGGCATCGACCGGTCCAGGCAAGGCGATGGCGATCGCCTGCGACGTCAGCAACCCCGAACAGGTCGACGTGGTGTTCGCGAGGGTCGAACGCGAGTTCGGCCGACTCGACCTCTTGTTCAACAATGCCGGCATGGGCGCGAAGGGGGCGCCGATCGACGAAATCCCGGTGGAGGTCTGGCGTCAGGTACTGGATGTGAACCTGACCGGCTCGTTCCTCTGCGCGCGCGCCGCATTCGGCCTGATGCGGAGGCAGAAGCCCATGGGCGGTCGAATCATCAACAACGGCTCGATCTCAGCGCATGCCCCCCGGCCCGGCTCGGTTCCCTATACCACCACCAAGCACGCGATAAGCGGCCTGACCAGGACCCTGGCCCTCGACGGACGGCCGTTTGACATCGCATGCGGGCAGATCGACATCGGGAATGCGCTTACCGATCTCGCCGCCACCTTCGCCGCCGGCGTCCCCCAGGCGGACGGAAGCGTCAGGCCCGAACCGACGATGGATGTGCGCCACGTGGCCGATGCTGTCCTTCATATGGCCAGACTGCCGCTTGACGCGAACGTGCTTTTCATGACCGTCATGGCGACGAAGATGCCCTTTGTGGGACGAGGCTGATCGCCGGAACGCACTCTGACAAACCGCGTTTCTCCCTGCCTGCCGGAAGCGAGTGGACATGAGAGGCAATCCCTTCTGCAAAGACAGGCGCTCCGAGGCGGGTGATCGATCGCATTTGGGCGGCTGTAGTGGGGCGCGCGGGTAGATGCTTCCCGCAGGCTTCTTCGGCGGTTTCGAGCCATATGTGGCGATCGCCCTGATCCTGGGGCTGCTCGCCGCCTTCATATGGGAGAAATACCCGCCGGAAGTGACCGCGCTGGCCGGCGCAGCGGCATTCCTCGTGCTGGGCTTCGTTCCCGCGGGCGATGCCCTTGCGGTGTTCTCCAATCCGGCTCCGATCACGATCGGGGCGATGTTCATCCTTTCCGGCGCGCTGGTGCGCACCGGCGTGCTCGACACGTTGTCGACGGCAGTCATTAGCCGGGCGGTGAAGCGTCCGCGCATCGCCATTGCGGCCTTCCTCGCGGTGGTCGTCGCTGCTTCCGCTTTCATGAACAACACGCCGGTAGTGCTGATCCTCATTCCGATCGTTGTACGGCTGGCGCGTTCGCTCAATATCGCTTCGACGCGCCTGCTGATCCCCCTTTCCTATGCGGCGATCGTGGGCGGTACTTGCACGCTCATCGGCACTTCCACCAACCTTCTCGTCGATGGCGTGGCCCG
>JAEYRU010000004.1 GCA_023435335.1 Pseudomonadota bacterium | reverse complement strand
GGGCCAGGTTGTGCGAGGGATCGCCCTCGAGCCCCGGAAAGCGCACTGCCTTCACCACAGGGTGCTCCTTGAGCCGCCGGGCAACGATTTCGGCCGACGAGCACATGCGCTCATAACGCACTTCCAGGGTCTCTAGGCCGCGATGAACCTGCCACGCTTCGAACGGGCCCGGGATGGCGCCCGCCAGCTTGCGCCATTCGGCGATCGCGCCGTAAATACCGGAGTCGCGGGTCGCCACGTGACCGAAGAGGGCGTCGGAATGGCCGTTGGGTGCCTTGGTGTCGGCCGCTACCACCACGTCGGCGCCGAGATCGAGTGGTCGTTGCCCGAGCGGCGTCATAGTCGTGTTGTCGGCGACGACGAGAGCGCCGGCCGCGTGGGCGGCCTCCGACACTGCAGCGATATCGCATAGGTCAAGGCCCGGATTGGAGGGCGTTTCGACAAAGACCAGCCGGTATCCATCGAAACCGCCATCAAGGAAGGCCGCGGTAGGACGCAGATCAAATCTGACTCCGAACCGGGTGAGGAAGCGCTCCATCAGCACACGCGGCGTGTAGTAGCCGTCAGACGGAAGCAGGATCCGATCCCCGCTCTTCAGGAGCGCAAAGAACACCGCCGAGATTGCCGCCATGCCCGAAGGGAAGGCGATGCAGGGCGCGCCTTCCAGATGGGCCAGCAGATGCTCGACGGCCTCCCAGGTCGGGTTGTCGAAGCGGCCGTACTGGGCAAAGCCCTTGGGGTCGCCAGGCAGGTGAAAGATCGATGCCATGGTGAGCGGGAGCGGAACCGCGTCGCCCTTCTCCAGCATTGCGCGCCGAAGATGCGGCAGCGCTGCGGCGCGCGATCGTGAGCTTTCAGTCATTCTGTGGGGTCCGTGTGAGTGCTTGTTTAGCGCGACGCTATGCCGGCGGCAGCGCCCTCGCAAGGCGCGCCCCGCGCGCCCTAACAGTTCGTTAGCCTTAATGCGGGATAAACGGGAAAAGGCCCGTGCAGCTGCGCGATTTGACCAAGCGCCAGCGCATGGTGGAAGTGTATCCCGTTGACGCCCATACTGCCCCATGATATCCCTTGAACCCAGTCAAATCGAAGTTCCAGTCAAGGGTAAGTCGTTTGCCTCCCCGGCGGGCCATGCGGGTCGCCGGAAGGATGAATCTCGTTTGGTTGTCGGCAACGGACCGAAGGAGCCGCTGAGGGAAGCGGGCGACGCGATGAAGAGGGGGCAGGCGGCTGAGGTCGCCGTTTCAGGCGATGGACCGGTTTCTATCGAGCGCAACAAACAGGATCGACGCGAAGGGACGCGTGTCGGTGCCTGCGCATTTCCGGGCGATCGTGCAGAAGCGCGGCTACGGCGAGCTTTACGCGTTGCGGTCGCTGGATACTCCCTCGATGGACGTAGGCGGTCCGGACCTGCTCGACTCGTTCGAGAAGCGCATCTCCCAGGAGGATCCCTTCCTGCAGACCGCCGACGACATGTCACTGCTCTTCTATGCGGACGGCGCCTTTCTAAAGCTCGACCAGGACGGGCGCATCACGGTCACCGATTTCATCCGGGAGCACACGGGCATCACGACCGACATGACCTTCGCGGGACGGGGGCACTTCTTCCAGATATGGGAGCCCTCGCGGTTCCGGAAATACTCGGAAGAGGCGCGCGACCGGCTGCGGCTGCTGCGGCGCAAGGCTTCGGCGGGGGAACCGGAATGATGGCGGATCCCGGCGCGCAAGACGCCGGCGGCGGACCGGTCCGCCACATTCCGGTCCTGCTTTCCGAGGTGCTCGCCGCGCTGTCGCCGCTCGAAGGCAAGTACATCATCGACGGGACTTTCGGCGCAGGCGGTTACACGCGGGCGATGCTCGGGCTGGGCGCCTCGGTCGTAGCAATCGACCGCGACCCGGATGCGATCGCGGCGGGTCGCGAGTTGGAAGCGATGTCTGGGGGGCGGCTGCGGCTGGTGCATGGTGCGTTCTCCGCACTCGACGAACATGGCGGGGAGCCGGTAGACGGCGTGGTGCTCGATATCGGCGTCTCCTCCATGCAGGTTGACGAGGCGGAGCGGGGCTTCTCCTTCCGCCATGACGGGCCGCTCGACATGCGTATGGCCCGGTCGGGCGTGTCGGCCGCCGACGTGGTCAACTCCTGGAAGGCAAGCGATCTCACCCGGATCTTCGGGCTGCTCGGCGAGGAGCGTCATGCCGGCCGCATAGCGCGCATGATCGAGAAACGCCGCGCCGAAAGGCCATTCGAACGTACCCTAGACCTTGCCGGCGCCATCGAACGGCTGGTGGGGCGCAAGCCGACCGACAAGATCCATCCGGCCACGCGCGTGTTCCAGGCGCTGCGCATCTTCGTTAACGACGAACTCGGCGAACTTGCGCGCGCGTTGCTGGCGGCGGAGAGGATTCTGAAGCCAGGCGGCACGCTGGCGGTGGTCACGTTCCATTCGCTCGAAGACCGGATCGTGAAACGCTTTCTCGCGGACCGCTCGGGAAAGGCCGCGGGGTCCCGTCACCTGCCGGAATTGCATGTGCGCGAGCCGATATTCCTCAAGCCGTCCGCGGCTTCGCCCTCCGAAATGGAAACGGCGGCCAATCCGCGTGCGCGATCGGCGCGCCTGCGGTGGGCAGTCCGAACGGGAGCGCCGCCGAGGGAAAGCGATCTGGCTGAATTTGGTTTGCCGCTGATCGGCGGCGCATCGGGAGTGCGTTGAGTGGGTGCGATATTCCGGACAACCGACATCGTGCTGATCGCGGTCATGGTGGCCGCGGCGGCCTTCACCTACAAGACCAAGCATGACGCGGAGAGCCAGTATGCCGAATTGCGCAAGGTCGAGGAGCAGATACGCTTCGAGAAGGACCTGATCGATGTCCTGAAAGCAGACTGGAGCCTGCTCACGCAACCGGCGCGGCTGCAGCGGCTGACCGAACAGTACCATGAAGAGCTGGGCTTGGCGCCGGTCGAGGCGACACAGATCGGCAGCCTTTCCGAACTCCCGCCGAAGCCATTGGCAATCGAGGACCTGATCATGCGGGAAGCCGGGGTAGCGGACGGCGGCACGGACCAACTGGCAACCGGCGGGATCGGGCGATGATCAGGCTACCCTTCCGCAAAGGCGAGATCACCAGCGCGGGCAAGTCGGCGATTGTCGTCGATGGTGCCCGCAAGGGCGGTAGGGCCCGCAGCCGCATGGCCATGACCATGGCCGTGTTCTTGCTGATGTATGCGGCTATAGGGGGGCGGCTCCTCTATCTCGGCATACAGGAGCCCAAGGAAGGTGGCGGTCCCGCCTCGCGCATCACGGCGTCGCGGCCTGACATCGTGGATCGCAATGGTGAGGTCTTGGCGACTGATATCAAGACGGCCTCGCTGTTTGCCGAGCCGCGCCGCATCGTCGACGCAGACGAAGTGCTGGAGAAACTGTCGACGGTACTGAGCGACATCGACTACGAGCAAACCTATCACAAGCTCAAGTCCGACGCGGGCTTCGTCTGGCTGCGGCGCCAGCTCACGCCCCGGCAGCAGAACGAGATCATGCAGCTTGGAATCCCCGGTATCGGATTCCGCACCGAGAAGCGGCGGTTCTATCCGGGCGGGCCGCTAGCCTCTCATGTGCTCGGTCTCGTCGATATCGACAACAAGGGCATCGCGGGGATCGAGAAATACATCGACAGCCAGGGCCTCTCGGACCTGCGCGAGGCAGGTCTCGCCACGCCCGACGATCTGATGCCGTTCCGGCTGGCGCTGGACATCCGCGTACAGCACATCGTGCGCGATGAACTGGCCCAGGCAATGGAGCGCTATGACGCGATTGCTGCGGGCGCCGTCGTGTTGAGCGCCAAGACCGGCGAGGTGCTCGCCATGGTTTCGTTGCCCGATTACGACCCGAACAACCCGTTCAACGCGCACGAAAAGGACCGGCTCAACCGGATGTCGGGCGGTGTGTTCGAAATGGGGTCAACCTTCAAGGGCTTCACCACGGCGATGGCGCTTGATGCGGGTTCGGTGAGCCTCAGGGACAGCTTCGATGCCTCGCGTCCGCTGCAGGTCGGCAAGCACACGATCCGCGACTTCCGCGGCAAGGGCCGCGTGCTGACCGTGCCGGAGATCTTCATCTATTCGTCCAATATCGGCACGGCCAAGATGGCGGAAACCGTGAGCATCGAGGACCACCGGGCGTTCTTCAAACGGATTGGACTGCTCGACCGCATGACGACCGAATTACCGGAGGTCGCGCGCCCCACGGAGCCGGCCGAGTGGAAGCGCATCAATCGCATCACTATCTCGTTCGGCCACGGCGTTGCTACGACGCCGCTGCAAACGGCCATGGCGGCGGCCACCCTCGTCAATGGCGGCAAGCTGCATCAGCCGACCTTCCTGCCGCGCAGCGAAAAGGAGGCAGCGATTTCCGCCCCTCAAGTGCTCGATCCGTCGACCAGCCAGGCGATGCGCTATCTCTTCCGGCTGAACGTCGAGAAGGGTTCGGGCAAGCGCGCCGAGGTGCCCGGCTATTTCGTCGGCGGCAAGACCGGGACAGCGGAGAAGGTGGTGAACGGGCGCTATTCGACCGATAAGCGGTTCAATGCGTTCCTGTCGGCATTTCCTGTGCATGATCCCGAATACGTTGTGGTGGTCATCCTCGACGAGCCGAAGCCGGAGAAGCCAGGAATGGGCGCGACCTCGGGCCTCAATGCCGCGCCGGTGGTGGGAGGCATCATCCGCAGGGCCGCGTCGCTGCTTGGCGTGATGCCGGAATTCGGCCATGAAGGTGCTGCCCTGCTCGTTTCCACCCATTGATTCTGCGGCACGGGAGGGCTGGCCGCTTCAGACGATCGGTTTACGATGAAGCTCAGTGAATTCTCCGGCATCCTGCCTGTGACGGGCGACCCGCTCGGCGGCGTGAAGATTTTGGGTATCGCTTCGGATTCCAGGAAGGTGGAGCCGGGGTTCCTTTTTGTTGCCGTACCCGGAACGAAGACCGACGGCGCGGCCTTCGCGACGGACGCCGTTGCGCGTGGAGCGGTCGCCGTCGTTGCAGCGCGCGGGGCCTTGGATGCTCCACTCGACGTGCCCCTGATGGAGGTCGACGAGCCGCGTGTGGCGCTGGCTCTCGCGGCCGCACGCTTCTTCGGCAAGCAGCCGGGGACGATGGTCGCAGTCACCGGCACCAGCGGCAAGACGTCCGTGGCCTCGTTCGTACGCCAGATCTGGGAGCGGCAGGGACTTGCCGCGGCGAGCATTGGCACGACCGGCGTTACAGCCCCCGGCCGTTCCGAGTACGGTTCGCTGACCACGCCCGATCCCGTCGCGCTGCACAGGCTTCTGAGGGACCTCAGCGACGCAGGCGTCACGCACGGTGCCATGGAGGCGTCGAGCCACGGTCTGGATCAGCGGCGGCTCGATGGCGTGAACCTGGCGGCTGGCGGGTTCACCAATCTCGGCCATGACCACATGGACTATCACCCCACGTTGGAGGACTACCATCGCGCAAAGATGCGCCTCTTCGCGGAGCTCCTCCCTAAGGGAGCGCCGGCGGTCATATTCGCCGACGACGCCTGGTCGCGGCCGACGATCGATGTGGCTCGGGCGAGCGGACTGGACGTCCTCACCGTAGGCCGGCACGGGCAGTATCTGTGCCTGAAGCGAGCCGAGCACGAGCGTTTCCGACAGCGCGCGGAGATCGAGTTCGGTGGGGAACTGTTCGAGGTGGACCTTCCGCTTGCCGGCGAGTTCCAGCTGTCCAACGCCCTTGTCGCGGCAGGTCTCGCGATCTCAACAGGCACCCGCGCGCCCCGTGCGCTCGAGGCGCTGGAGCACTTGATGGGCGCGTCCGGACGGTTGGAGCATGTCGGAACCAAGGCGAATGGCGCGCCGGTCTACGTGGACTACGCGCATAAGCCGGAAGCGCTCGAAAACGTGCTGCAGGCGGTGCGACCGTTCACGACCGGCCGCGTAGTCGTGGTGTTCGGATGCGGCGGCGACCGCGACCGCATCAAGCGGCCGGTCATGGGCGAGATCGCTTCCCGTCTGGCCGACATAGTTATTGTTACGGACGACAATCCGCGCAGCGAGGACCCGGCTTCGATCCGCGCCGCCATTCTCGCTGCGGCCCCCGGTGCGCGAGAGACGGGCGACAGGAGGGCGGCAATCTCTGAGGCGGTTGCGCTGCTGGAGGCCGGCGACACGCTGATCGTCGCGGGAAAGGGCCATGAGGAAGGGCAGACCATCGGCGACGTGACCGTGCATTTTTCCGATCACGAGGAAGTGCGGCGGGCGCTGGAGGGGGCGGCCGCATGAGCTTCCTGTGGACGTGTGACGCGCTCGTCGCGGCGATGGACGGCCGCCCGGTCGGCAGGATGCCCGAGGGCGTCACCGGAATATCGATCGACACACGCACGCTGGCGCCCGGCGAGGCATTCTTCGCGATCAAGGGCGAGAATTTTGACGGACATGATTTCGCCACCGCGGCGATGGCCGCGGGCGCCGCGCTGATGGTGGTGGCCGAGGCGAAGCTGCCGTCGCTCGGCCGTATGTCCATGCCGATGATCGTGGTGCCGGACGTGCTTGCAGCCCTGGAGAAGGCCGGCATCGCGGCGCGTGCGCGCAGCAACGCCAGGATCGTCGCGGTCACGGGCTCGGCCGGCAAGACGACCACCAAGGAGATGCTGCGGCAGGCGCTGTCGGCTTCGGGTGCGGTGCATGCCTCCGACAAGTCGTTCAACAATCACTGGGGGGTGCCGCTGACGCTGGCGCGCATGCCGGCGGAATGCGATTTCGCGGTCTTCGAGATCGGCATGAACCATCCCGGCGAGATACGTCCGTTGGTGAAGATGGTGCGGCCGCACATTGCCGTCATCACGCTAATCGCGGCGGCGCATCTGGGACACTTCAAGAACCTCGACGAGATCGCTGCTGCCAAGGCGGAGATATTCGAGGGGCTCGAGCCGGACGGGCATGCCCTGGTCAACCGAGACGACGGCAAGTGGAAGGTGCTGGAGAAACATGCGCAGGCCGCAGGCGTGGCGCACCTCTGGGGTTTCGGCGAACATGCGCGAGCGCAGTTCAAGCTATTGAAATATAACGATCATTCGGACGGCTCGACGATCACCGCCCGGATTGGCGGCCATGAAGTGACCGCGCGCATCGGCGTTCCCGGCCGTCACATCGCGCAAAACGCGCTCGCCGTATTGGCTGTGGCCCAGCTTGCCGGGGCCGATGTCGCGAAGGCAGCTATCGCGCTCGGCGGCGTCGTCGCGGAGCGCGGACGCGGACGGCGCCACATCCTGTCGCACAAGGGCGGCAGCTTCACCTTGATAGACGAGAGCTACAATGCCAATCCGGCCTCCATGAAGGCGGCGCTCGAACTGCTGGCCATGGCGCCGGTAGGCGAGGGCGGCCGTCGCATCGCAGTGCTCGGCGACATGCTCGAACTCGGCAGCCATTCGGCGAAGCTCCACGCGGGGCTGGCGGATGCCATCGCGGCCGCGAAGACCGACGTCGTGTTCCTCGCCGGGCCCGAGATGAAGGCGCTGGCGGAGCGGCTGCCGCCGGATTTTCCGGCCGAATACCGCGCGAAGACCGAAGAATTGTTGCCTCTGGTCGTGCAGGCGGTGAAGCCCGGCGATGCCGTCATGATCAAGTCTTCCAACGGGATCGGCTTTTCCCGGATTGTCGATGCCCTGACCAAGAAATTTCCGGCCGCAGCGAGCAACAGCCATGCCGCCTGAGGGGGATTCCAGACCATGCTGATGCTGCTTACCGGGCTGGCGGACCAATTCCAGCTCTTCAACGTCTTTCGCTACATCACCTTCCGCACGGGCGGTGCGCTGATCACCTCCGCGGTGATCGTCTTCCTGGTCGGCCCGGCCATCATCAATGCGCTGCGCATCCGGCAAGGCAAGGGCCAGCCGATCCGCGCCGACGGGCCGCAGACGCACTTCAAGAAAGCCGGTACCCCAACCATGGGCGGCCTGATGATCCTGTCCGGCATCGTCGGCTCCGCATTGCTTTGGGGAAACCTGTCGAGCATCTATGTGTGGACCGTGTTGCTGGTCACGGTCAGTTTCGGCGCGATCGGCTTCTACGACGACTATCTGAAGGTGACCAAGCAGTCGCATCTGGGCGTGTCCGGACGCTGGCGGTTGGCAGCGGAATTCCTGATCGCAGGCGTGGCGGCCTGGGTCATCATGCGGGCGGGTCAAGCTCCTTTCTCGTCGTCGCTCACGTTCCCCTTCTTTAAGGACTGGCTCATCAATCTGGGCTGGTTCTTCATCCCCTTCGCGGCCTTCGTCGTCGTCGGAGCCGGCAATGCGGTGAACCTGACGGACGGGCTGGATGGGCTTGCGATCGTGCCGATCATGGTGGCGGCGGCGGCTTTCGGCGTGATCGCCTACCTGTCGGGCAACGCGGTGTTCGCCGACTACCTGCAGATCCATTTCGTACCCGGCACCGGCGAACTGGCGGTGCTGCTGGGGGCAGTGATCGGCGCGGGCCTCGGCTTCCTGTGGTTCAACGCCCCGCCGGCCGCGATCTTCATGGGTGACACGGGTTCGCTCGCGCTCGGCGGACTGATCGGTACGATAGCGGTCGCCACAAAGCACGAGATCGTCATGATCATCATCGGCGGCCTGTTCGTCATGGAGGCGCTGTCGGTCATCATCCAGGTAGGCTATTTCAAGTTGACGGGCCGGCGCGTCTTTCTGATGGCGCCGATCCACCATCACTTCGAGAAGCTGGGCTGGACGGAGAGCCAGATCGTGATCCGCTTCTGGATCATAGCCGTGGTCCTTGCCCTCATCGGCCTGTCAACGCTGAAGCTGAGGTGATGCCGGGATGATGTCCATCGACAGCTTCGCCGGCAGGAAAGTCGCGTTGTTCGGCCTTGGCGGCTCGGGCGTGGCAACTGTGCGCGCGCTGCTGGCGGGCGGCGCCGAGGTGGTCGCCTGGGACGACAATCCCGACAGCGTGGCAAGGGCCGATGCGGAGGGAACCACCGTAGCGGATCTGCGGAAGCAGGACTGGTCCGCCTTCGCCAGCTTCGTGCTGTCGCCCGGCGTCCCGTTGACGCATCCCAGGCCCCACTGGAGCGTCGACCTGGCCAACGCGGCAGGCGTCGAGATCATCGGGGACATCGAACTGTTCGCACGCGAGCGAAGGGCCAGAGGCTCGGACGCGCCGTTCATCGCAATCACCGGTACGAATGGAAAGTCCACCACCACGGCGCTGATCTCGCACATGATCGCGGCGGCAGGCCGCGACGCGCAGATGGGCGGTAATATCGGGCAGGCCATCCTCACCCTTGAGCCACCGGCACCCGGCCGGCACTACGTGGTCGAGTGCTCGTCCTACCAGATCGACCTCGCTCCATCACTGGACCCGACTGTCGGCATCCTGCTCAACCTCACGCCGGACCATATCGACCGGCATGGCACGATGCAGCATTACGCCGATGTGAAGGCCCGGCTGGTCGAGGCAAGCCGCACGGCGGTCCTCGGCGTCGACGATCCGTATTGCGCCGATATCGCAGAGCGGCTGGAGCGCACCGGGCGCAAGGTGACCCGCATCTCGAAGCGACGGGCGCTGGCCGACGGTCTCTACGCCGAAGGCGCGAACCTCGTGCTCGCGGAGCGGGGCAGGACGCGCCGGATCGCCTCCCTCGAGGGTATCGGGTCGCTGCGTGGCCAGCACAATGCGCAGAACGCGCTCGCGGCGGCCGCCGCCTGCCTCGAAGTGGGCATGAGCGCGGCGGAGATCCAGGCTGGCCTCGCCAGCTTTCCCGGGCTCGCGCATCGCATGGAGCAGGTTGGGCGCAAGGGAAGGGTGCTCTTCATCAACGATTCCAAGGCGACCAATGCGGATGCCGCCGCGCCCGCGCTTTCGAGCTTCGAGCGCATCTACTGGATCGCAGGTGGTCTTCCCAAGGAGGGCGGCATCGCATCCCTGCGGAGCTACTTTCCGCGCGTGGCGAAGGCCTACCTTGTTGGCGAGGCAGCCCCGGTTTTCGCGGCGACGCTGGGCGACGCCGTCCGCTACGAGATATCGGGGACGCTGGGAGTTGCAGTCGAACACGCCGCGCGCGACGCTGCACGTGAGCCGGGGGAAGAGGCGGTCGTGCTCCTTTCGCCGGCGTGTTCGAGTTTCGACCAGTTCAGGAACTTTGAGGTCCGTGGCGACGCCTTCCGCGCCGCCGTGCAGGGACTTGAGGGCGTAACGCCGATCGGGGGAACAAGCTGATGGTTAGCCGTGTAGACCGTGGACCGGTGGCCAACTGGTGGTGGACGATCGACCGCTGGTTCCTCGCAGCCTTCCTGGCGCTGATGGTGCTGGGCATCGTGCTTTCGTTCGCGGCCAGTCCCGCGGTCGCCGAGCGCATCGGCCTCGACGCATACCATTTCGTCAACAGGCAGATCATGTTCATGGTGCCGGCGCTGATCATCATGATCGGCGTTTCGTTCCTGGATGTGCGCCAGATCAGGCGGCTCTCCATCGTGATGCTGGCCGGCTCGCTGCTGCTGATGGTGGCTGCGCTGTATGTCGGCGTCGAGGTCAAGGGGTCGCGTCGCTGGATCTACCTTGCAGGCGTGTCGATCCAACCTTCGGAATACCTGAAGCCGGCCTTTGTCGTCATCTGCGCCTGGCTGTTCTCGGAGAATGCGCGCCAACCCGATATTCCGGGCAACCTGTTCGCCATGATCCTGCTGGGGCTGGTTCTGGCGCTGCTCGTCGCGCAACCCGATCTGGGACAGACCCTGCTGGTGCTCGGCACCTGGGGCGTGATGTTCTTCATGGCCGGCCTTCCCTGGTTCTGGATCGCCGCTCTTGGGGGCGCCGCGGTCGGCGGGGCGGCGCTGGCCTACGGCGCGTTCCCGCATGTGGCGGGCCGCATAGACCGCTTCCTGACCGGCGAGGGCGACACCTACCAGGTCGACGTGGCCCACGAGGCGATGGTGCGTGGCGGGTGGTTCGGGCAGGGTCCAGGCGAGGGGTCGGTGAAGCGCATCCTCCCCGACAGCCACACCGATTTCGTGTTCGCCGTGGCGGCGGAGGAGTTCGGGCTCGTGCTGTGCTTCGTGATCGCCGCGCTCTTTGCCTTCGTCGTGCTGCGCGGGCTTACGGTCGCCATGCGCGACACCGACGATTTCAGCCGCTACTCGATCGCGGGGCTGGTCACGGTGTTCGGCTTCCAGTCGATCATCAACATGGGCGTCAACGTACAGTTGCTGCCGGCAAAGGGCATGACGCTGCCTTTCATCTCCTATGGCGGATCGTCGCTGATCGCCATGGCCATCGCGATGGGAATGGTGCTGGCACTCACGCGCAAGCGGCCGGAGAAGCGAAAGCATGTCGGGGTTTCATACCCGGCGCAGCGGCCGGCGCCCGCCGAATAGATGGAACGCGGAACGATACTGCTTGCCGCCGGCGGTACCGGCGGCCATCTCTTCCCGGCGGAGGCGCTGGCGCACGAGCTCTCCCGGCGCGGCTGGACGGTCGACCTGGTTACCGACAGCAGGGCCGAGCGTTATGCCGGAAAATTCCCGGCGCGCCACATCCATGCGGTGTCGTCGGCCACGTTCGGTGACAGGAATCCCTTCGCCTTCGCCCGTGCCGCCTTGGCGATATGGCGGGGGTTCAGGCAGTCTTCCGCCCTCATCCAGCGGCTGCGGCCGAAGGCGGTGGTAGGTTTTGGCGGGTATCCAACGTTGCCGCCGCTGTTCGCTGCCACCCGACGCGGGGTGCCGACGGTCGTCCACGAGCAGAATGCGGTGATGGGTCGTGCCAACAAGGCGTTGGCCGCGCGGGTGGACGCGATAGCCGGCGGCTTCCTTGCGGCCGACGGCGCGTTCGCGGAGAAGATCGTCGTCACCGGGAATCCGGTGCGGCCGGCGGTCAGCGACGCTTCCGCGACGGCCTATGCCGCGCCGGAAGCGGGCGGGGAATTCAGGCTGCTGGTATTCGGCGGCAGCCAGGGCGCGCAGTTCTTCTCGCAATCGCTGCCTGCCGCCGTCGCCAAACTGTCCGAACCGCAACGGGCGCGGCTCAGGGTCACGCAGCAGGCGCGGCCCGAGGATGAAGCGCAGGTGCGCGCTTCCTACAACGCGTTGGGGGTCGAGGCGGAGGTTTCCCCGTTCTTCACGGATTTGGCGCGGCGCATGGCCGGGACGCATCTGATCATCTCGCGCTCCGGCGCCTCGACAGTTTCCGAAGTCGCGGCGATCGGGCGCCCGGCGATCTTCGTGCCCTATCCGCATGCGCTCGACCACGACCAGGCCGCCAACGCGGCCGCGCTCGCGGCAACCGGTGGCGCCGAGGTGCGTCCGCAGAGCACGCTCACCCCGGCGGTCCTGGCGGGTCTGATCGGTGCGGCGATGGACGATCCGAAGGGGCTCGCGGGCAAGGCGCAGGCGGCCCGGTCGGCCGGAAAGCCGGAGGCGACGGCGTTGCTTGCCGATCTGGTTGAGGCTATTGCGTCGGGTACGTCTGTCAAAGAATACAAGAAGGGGGTGCGGCCATGAGACTGCCGCAGACCATCGGCGTCGTGCATTTCATCGGGATCGGCGGCATCGGCATGAGCGGCATCGCCGAGGTGCTGCACAATCTCGGCTACAAGGTGCAAGGCTCCGACCAGGCCGAGAACGCCAATGTCCAACGCTTGCGCGCCGAAGGCATCGACTGCTTCGTGGGGCACCGCGCCGAGAACCTGGGTGCCGCCGAGGTGGTGGTGGTGTCGACCGCGATCAAGAAGGACAATCCGGAAGTCGTCGCGGCGAGGGAGAAGCTGCTGCCGATCGTGCGCCGCGCCGAGATGCTCGCCGAACTCATGCGCTTCCGCCAGGCGGTGGCGATCGGCGGTACGCACGGCAAGACCACCACGACGTCGATGGTGGCGACGCTGCTCGACGCTGGTGGGCTCGACCCGACCGTCATCAACGGCGGCATCATCAACGCATACGGCACCAACGCGCGCATGGGTGACGGCGAATGGATGGTCGTGGAGGCTGACGAGAGCGACGGCACTTTCCTGAAACTGCCGGCCGACATTGCCGTCGTGACGAACATCGATCCGGAGCATCTCGACCACTACGGCTCGTTCGATGCGGTGCGCGAAGCGTTCCGGCAGTTCGTGGAGAACGTGCCCTTCTACGGGTTCGGCGTGATGTGCATCGACCATCCGGAGGTGCAGGCGCTGGTCTCGCGCATCGACGACAGGCGCGTCGTCACTTATGGCGAGAACCCGCAGGCGGACGTTCGGTTCGAGAATGTGCGCATGGAGAACGGCGCGGCGCATTTCAATGTCGTGATCCGCAGCCGCAAGAGCGGCGACACCAGGCGCATCGACGGGCTTACGCTGCCCATGCCGGGGCGGCACAACGTTTCCAACGCGACAGCTGCCATTGCCGTGGCAAACGAACTCGGCCTGTCTGCCGATGCCATCCGCAAGGGACTGTCCTCCTTCGGGGGCGTCAAGCGCCGCTTCACGCTGACGGGCGAGTGGAACGGTGTGAAGGTCTACGACGACTACGGCCACCATCCGGTCGAGATCAAGGCGGTGCTCAAGGCAGCGCGCGAGTCCTGCTCCGGCCGAGTGATCGCGATCGCCCAGCCGCACCGTTTCACGCGGCTGCGCGATCTCTTCGACGACTTCGCAGCCTGCTTCAACGACGCCGACACCGTGATGGTGGCGCCTGTCTACGCCGCGGGCGAAGACCCGATCGAGGGGATCACCTCGGAGACGCTGGTCACGCGCATACGGGCTGGCGGACACCGCGATGCGCGCGCCATTTCGGGATCCGAGGCGGTGGCGCCGGCGGTCCGCGCGCTGGCGCGCAGCGGGGACTTCGTCGTCTTCCTCGGAGCCGGCAGTATCACGCAGTGGGCATATGCGTTGCCCGGCGAGCTTTCCACGATGGGGGCCGCCGCATGATCGACGGCGCGGCGCTGCTCGAGCGGCTGGCAGGACCGCTTGCTGGTCTCCGCGGCCGTTTCACGCCGGATGCGGGCATGGACAAGGTCACCTGGTTCCGCGCCGGCGGCCCGGCCGAGGTGCTGTTTCAGCCTGCCGACGAGGACGATCTGGCTGCCTTTCTCAAGGCGGTACCGGCCGACATCCCGGTGTCGGTGGTTGGTATCGGTTCCAACCTGCTCGTCCGCGAGGGTGGCATCCCCGGTTTCGTCGTGCGCCTGTCAGCGAAGGGCTTCGGCGATGTTTCCCAGGTTACCGGCACGCGCCTGCGTGCCGGCGCGGCCGTCCCCGACAAGCGGGTCGCCGCGGTGGCGCTGGAGGCCGGCATCGGCGGGTTCCACTTCTACCACGGCATCCCTGGTGCGATCGGCGGGGCGCTGCGCATGAACGCCGGCGCGAACGGCGTGGAGACGCGCGAACGTGTGATCGAGGTCCATGCCATGGATCGCAAGGGCGAGCGGCACGTGCTTTCCAACGCGGATATGGGCTATTCCTATCGGCACTCCTCGGCGCCCGCCGACCTGATCTTCACTGCGGCTGTGTTCGAAGGTTTCGCGGAGGACCGCGCGGCCATCCAGGCGGCGATGGACGAGGTTCAGCACCACCGCGAGACGGTGCAGCCGATCCGCGAGAAGACCGGCGGCTCCACCTTCAAAAATCCGGAAGGGACATCCGCCTGGAAGGAGATCGACAAGGCTGGCTGCCGTGGGCTGATGATCGGCGGCGCGCAGATGTCGCCCATGCACTGCAACTTCATGATCAACACCGGCGCGGCCACCGGCTATGACCTGGAGTACCTCGGCGAGACGGTGAGGGCTCGCGTGCTCGAGCATTCCGGCATCCGCCTGCAATGGGAGATCAAGCGGGTAGGGCGGTTCAAGCCCGGGCACGAGGTGCAGGAGTTCCTTGGGCAGTTGCTCTAGCTTGCCGCAAACTGCCGCGGGCTTCGATTCTGCGATAAAATGAATCTCGTTGAATCCTGAAGGCTTGCCACGGAATCAACTCTCTGATTCTTTGGGGTAGCGGCGTTTTCTGATTTGAGTCGGTCACGCGTTCCCAACCTGGCGGTCGTTCCGCCGGGGGAGTCGACTCTAACCTGATGCGCTGCCCAGGCTGGCCCCTGTGGAGAGGGATTATCAGGGCATGGCGAAAAAGCATGTGGCAGTGCTCTATGGCGGGTTTTCCTCGGAACGCCAGGTGAGCCTGTGGTCGGGCGTGCCCTGCGCCGACGCTCTCGAGGCGGCCGGTTATCAAGTCAGTCGTGTGGACGTGGACCGCAACATCGCCGCGAAGCTCGCTGAACTCCGGCCGGACGTGGCCTTCAATGCGCTGCACGGCCCCTTCGGCGAGGACGGCACCATTCAGGGCATCCTTGAATACCTGCAGATTCCCTATACCCATTCGGGCGTGCTCGCCTCCGCCCTTGCCATGGACAAGGAGCGCGCCAAGACGATCGCGAAGGCGGCCGGCATTCCGGTCGCCGAATCGAAGGTCATGAGCCGCTTCGACATCGGCAACCGGCATCCGATGGAGACCCCCTATGTGGTCAAGCCGGTCAAGGAAGGCTCAAGCTTCGGCGTCGTCATCGTGCGCGAGGACCAGTCGCATCCGCCGCAGATGATCGGTTCGCCGGAGTGGCGCTACGGCGACATCGTGATGGTCGAGCGCTTCATCCCGGGCCGTGAGCTGACCTGTGCCGTCATGGGCGACGTCGCGCTCGGCGTGACGGAGATCATTCCGACCGGAACCGCGTTCTACGATTTCGATGCGAAATATGCCGCTGGCGGCTCAAAGCACGAGTGTCCGGCTAAACTTTCACTAAAAATTTACCAAAATATACAGACACTCGCGCTCAAGGCACATCAAGCGATCGGCTGCCGGGGCGTCTCCAGATCGGACTTCCGCTACGACGACAGTTATTCGCCCGAGGGCGAGATTGTCTGGCTGGAAGTCAACACCCAGCCCGGAATGACGCCCACGTCGCTCGTGCCCGAACTCGCCCTGCATGCGGGGCATACATTCGGTGAGCTGGTGAGTTGGATGGTGGAGGACGCTTCGTGTTCTCGATGAGGTCGGAGAGGGGCGCATCCGCAGCGCCGGCCGGCGCCGGCCTCGTGCTGCCGCGTCTGCTGCGCCGTCCCGCGCGCTCGCTTTCGCGTCTGTTCGATTCCGATTTCGAGGTGCCGCGTTTCGCCGGCGCGGCGATGGCACTGGCGCTGCTGGGCTCCACTGGCATCTACGGTGCGGTCGTTGGCGGGCACGTGCACTCGATCGTGCAGGCGGTGACCGCGCGCACCGGGTTCGCCGTCAGCGCGGTGCGCATCACCGGCAATCGCGAGACGTCCGAGATCGACGTGCTCGGAGCTCTCGGCTTCGATGGGTTCACGTCTCTCATCGGCTTCGACGCCGAGGCGGCCCGCGACCGGATCGCGGAGCTTCCCTGGGTCGAAGCGGTTACGGTGCGCAAGATCTATCCGGCGGCTCTCGAAGTGATCATCGATGAGCGCCAGGCGTTCGCCGTGTGGCAGCACGGAAGCGAGCTCACCGTCATCGAACGGGACGGGCGTCCGATCACGGCCCTTTCGGGGGCGCGTCACGCAAGCCTGCCGCTGGTCGTGGGCATGGGCGCGCCGAAGCGGGCGGAGGCCTTCATCGACAAGATCGCGCGGATGCGTGGCTTGTCCGGACGCGTGGTCGGCTACATGCGTGTCGCCGACCGGCGCTGGGACCTCCGGCTGGACGGCGGTATCACTGTCAGGTTGCCCGAGCACGGCGAGGACGCCGCGCTCGCCGAGCTAGTGCGCCTCGACCAGGAGAACGGCCTGCTGTCGACCGACATCGTTTCCGTGGACATGCGGCTCGCGGACCGGATCTCCATCCAGCTCTCTCCCGACGCCGTGGTGGCGCGCGAGGCTGCGCTTAAGGAGCGTCTCGGCAAGGCCAAGTCGGGGCGAAGCACATGAGCTGGCTTGGCGCAGGCAGGGAAAACGGCGCCCGCCGCTCCGGCATAGTCACGGTGCTCGACGTCGGCTCGAACAAGGTTTGCTGCATCATCGGACGGCTTCAGCCGCGCCAGGACAGCCGTCTGCTTCCGGGGCGCACGCACCAAATCCAGGTGCTCGGGATAGGGCACCAGAAATCGCAGGGTGTTAAGTCGGGCGTGATCATCGACCTCGACCGCGCCGAGCAGGCAGTCCGCCTGGCGGTGGACGCGGCCGAACGCATGGCCGGGCTGACCGTGGAATCGCTCATGGTCAACCTGTCGGCGGGGCGCATCCGCAGCGAAACCTTCTCCGCCCAGATCAGGCTCGGCGGGCATGAGGCGGACGAGGCCGACATCAAGCAGGTGCTGGCTGCCGGCGCCAAGCAGGCGCTGCGGGCCGAGCGGCAGGTGGTTCATTCGCTGCCGACGGGTTTTTCGCTCGACGCCGAGAAGGGAATCCGCGATCCGCGCGGCATGATCGGGGAGACGCTGGGCGTCGACATGCACGTAGTGACCGGTGACGCCGCACCGCTGCGCAACCTCGAGCTTTGCATCAACCGGGCCCATCTGTCGGTCGAGCGTATGGTGGCGACGCCCTATGCCAGCGGCCTCTCCGCTCTCGTGGAGGACGAGTCCGAGATGGGGGCGGCCTGCATCGACTTCGGCGGCGGCACCACAACAATCTCCGTCTTCGCCAACGGCAAGTTCCTGCATGCAGACGCGATCCCGGTCGGCGGTGGGCACGTCACCGGCGACCTGGCGCGCGGCCTATCCACGCGCGCGGAACACGCCGAGCGGCTGAAGGTGATGCATGGATCGGCCCTGCCTGGCAGCGTCGACGACCGCGACGTTGTCACCATACAGCCGATCGCGGGCGACGACCCCGACCAGCAGACGCAGATCCCGCGCTCGGTCATGAACCGCATCATCCGCGCGCGCATCGAGGAGACGCTCGAGATGGTGCGCGACCGCCTGAACCAGTCGGGTTTCGCAGGCGTGGTGGGGAAACGCGTCGTCCTTACGGGGGGCGCCAGCCAGTTGACCGGGTTGCCGGAAGCAGCGCGCCGTATCCTTGGCCGCAACGTGCGCATCGGCCGCCCCCTGGGCGTGTCTGGGCTGCCGGAAGCGGCGAAGGGCCCCGCGTTCGCTACCGCGGTCGGCCTGATGATCTATCCGCAGGTGGCGGGTTTCGAGAGTCTTCATGCGGGCAGGACGTTCCGCGCGCGTGCCACGGGCACGGGCGGACGGCTGCACCGCATGGGTCAGTGGTTGAAAGACAGTTTCTGATTAACGGGGATGGCCCCCACGGCGGCTTCGGCGGCGAAGCGGCAGGAAAGGCGGAAAGGACGAGGATCATGACTATCAATCTGAAGAAGCCGGACATTACCGAGCTGAAGCCGCGGATCACCGTCTTCGGCGTGGGCGGAGGCGGCGGCAACGCCGTCAACAATATGATCTCCGCGGGGCTGAAGGGGGTCGACTTCGTCGTCGCCAACACCGACGCGCAGGCGCTCACCATGTCGAAGGCGGAGCGGCTCATCCAGCTGGGCGCCCACGTGACGGAAGGCCTGGGCGCCGGTTCGCAGCCCGAGGTCGGCCGGGCCGCGGCGGAGGAGTGCATCGACGAGATCATGGACCACCTGACGAACACGCACATGTGCTTCGTCACCGCCGGCATGGGCGGGGGCACGGGCACCGGCGCGGCGCCGGTGGTTGCCAGGGCCGCGCGCGAGAAGGGCATCCTGACCGTCGGGGTGGTCACCAAGCCTTTCCATTTCGAGGGCCAGCGGCGCATGCGGACGGCGGACCTCGGCATCGAGGAACTGCAGAAGAGCGTCGACACGCTCATCGTCATCCCGAACCAGAACCTGTTCCGTATCGCCAATGACAAGACCACCTTCGCCGACGCGTTCGCGATGGCGGATCAGGTGCTCTATTCCGGCGTCGCCTGCATCACCGACCTGATGGTCAAGGAAGGCCTGATCAACCTCGACTTCGCCGACGTGCGTTCGGTCATGCGCGAGATGGGCAAGGCCATGATGGGTACTGGAGAGGCCTCTGGCGACGGTCGTGCGATGGCCGCGGCCGAGGCTGCGATCGCCAACCCGCTGCTCGACGAGACCTCGATGAAGGGCGCCAAGGGCCTGCTGATCTCGATCACCGGCGGACGCGACATGACGCTCTTCGAGGTGGACGAAGCGGCGACCCGCATCCGCGAGGAAGTCGATCAGGAGGCCAACATCATCCTGGGAGCCACCTTCGACGAGGACCTCGAGGGTGTGATCCGCGTTTCCGTGGTGGCGACCGGCATCGACAAGACGGCGGCCGAGATCGCCGCGGCGCCGGTGCAGATCAGGCAGCCGCAGCCCAAGCCGGTGCAGCAGCGCCCGGTCGAGATCCGGCCGCAGGCCGCCGCCCCGCAGCCGGCTGCCGTGCAGCCGTCGCCTGTCCCGACCGCTGCGCATGTGGATCCGGTGGCCGAAGCGATCCGGGCCGCAGAGGCGTTGCCCGGCGAGCAACCCGCGCAGCCGGCAGAAGAGTTCCGGCCTCACAACCGGCTGTTCCAGGCTCCGCCGGAACCCGCGCGGGCGCAGGCGCCGGTGCAGGCCGCGCCGCGCATGCCCCGGGTAGAGGATTTCCCGCCCGTGGCGCGCGCAGAGATGACGCCGCCCGTGCATGACGACAACGACGAGCGCGGTCCGATGGGCCTGCTCAAGCGGCTGACGAACGGCCTCTCGCGGCGAGAGGAGGAACCGAGGCTTCAACCCGCGCAGCCGCGCGAGCCGAAGCTGCGCGAGGCGGAGCCGCGCCGGCTTCAGGATCCGCAGCTCTACGCGCCGCGCCGCGGCCAGCTCGACGAGCAGGGCCGGGTGACGCCGCAGCCGCGTGCCGCACAGGATGACGATCACCTCGAGATTCCCGCCTTTCTGCGACGGCAGGCGAACTGAGGCGATGACGGAATGTGAACAACTGTTTCAGGCGGACCGGAACCCGGCCCGCCTGAAATCCGGAATGCTCCTTTAATCAAAGGTTTAGCCGCCCGTCACTCGGCCGATGAGGCGTAACAGGAGGTAAGAAACCGTGATTTGGAGTATGTAATCCCACCCGGTATCTTTCGCTCCCAAGTTAAAGACGGTACGCGGAGTTGAGGGGATGTAGCTCCGCGCGCTGCGAGTTTGGTCACGCCGTAATACGAGGCGCGGCTTTCGTAAGCGGGACGGGCCTATGGGGATCGAGTTGTACGACTATCAAACGACGCTCAAGTCGCGCGTGTCACTGACCGGCGTAGGCGTTCATAGTGGAAAGCCAGTTTCCATCCATTTCAACCCCGCCGACCCCGATACCGGGGTCGTTTTCCATAAGGTGGGCGGCGAGTTTGATGGCGCCGAGATCGGCGCAAATGCGCTCGCCATCGGCGGCACGGACCTCTGCACGATGCTTGGCGATCCGACGGGCGCGCATGTCGCGACCGTCGAGCACCTGATGGCTGCGCTTCTCGGGTTGGGCATCGACAATGTGCTGATCGAGATCGACGGCAGTGAAGTGCCGATCCTGGACGGCAGCGCCGCCGGTTTCGTCGACGCGATCGACCAGGCCGGCGTCGAGCCGCTGGCGGTGAAGCGGCGCTACATCCGGGTCGTCAAGCCGGTGCGCATCGAGAATGGCGCCTCTTGGGCGGAGTTCCGCCCCTATGACGGGACCCGATTCGAGATCGAGATCGACTTCGAAAGCCCGGCCATCGGCCGTCAGGCCTTCGCCAGCGACATCAACCCTGCCGCTTTCCGCCGCGAGCTGTCCCGCGCGCGTACCTTCGGCTTCCTGAAGGACGTCGAGCGCCTCTGGGCCGCGGGCTACGCGCTGGGCTCCTCGCTGGAAAACTCCGTCGTCATCGGCGAGGATCACCGGGTCATCAACATGGAAGGCCTGCGCTATACCGACGAGTTCGTGCGTCACAAGACGCTCGACGCGATGGGCGACCTGGCGCTTGCCGGGGCCCGCTTCATCGGTTGCTTCCGCTCCTATCGTGGCGGTCACAAGCTGAACGCTGCGGCACTGCGGCGGTTGCTTTCCGATCAGTCGGCATTCGAGATTGTCGAGACGATACGGCGCGAACGCGGCCGTTCGGCCGAGATGATCCAGGTGAACGCCCCGGTCTACGCGCCCTGGATGCTCTGAAACGGGCGGAAGCGGCGCTCCGACAGCAGGGGTGCGGGACGCGTGGCGCCGCCACAAAAATGCGCGATTGCGCAGCCATCAAGTTGCCCGAACCTTGCAGTTGTGGTTTATGACTGCGTTTAGAATAGGCCCTCATGGGGCGCCGGAGGGGCGAAAAGCCACCATGTCAAACACCAATTCCGACATGTCGCGTCGTTCGGCGCGTGTCCGGCTTCTGGCGCTGCCGCTGCTCATGGCGCCGCTGTTCGTTTCGGCGTGCTCGTCGGACGACGACATCGATCTTGCCAGCTATGTCGAGAATACCGATCCGGCGGATGTGCTCTACAACCAGGGGCTGGCCAACCTGAATGCCGGTCGCATCAACGAGGCCTCGAAGAAGTTCGAGGCGGTCGACCGCCAGCATCCCTATTCGGAGTATGCCCGCAAGTCGCTCGTGATGAGCGCCTTCACGAACTACCGCCAGGGCAAGTACGAGGAGGCGATCACCGCGGGGCAGCGCTACGTGCAGCTTTATCCCTCCACCGAGGATGCGGCCTACGCGCAGTACCTGATCGGCCTCAGCTATTTCCGGCAGATCCGGGACGTGACCCAGGACCAGCGGGAGTCGCGGCGCGCCATCGAGGCGATGGAGGCCGTGGTTCAGCGCTGGCCCGACTCCGAGTATGTGGAAGACGCCAATACGAAGATCCGCTTCGCCCGCGACCAGCTTGCCGGCAAGGAGATGCAGGTCGGCCGCTATTATCTCGAGCGGCGCGAGTACCTCGCCTCGATCAAGCGGTTCCGCTACGTGGTGGAGAACTATTCCAATACGCGCCATGTCGAGGAGGCGCTCGCGCGCCTTGTGGAAGCATATTTCGCCATGGGCCTGGCCAGCGAGGCGCAGGCCGCCGCCGCGGTGCTCGGGCACAACTACCCCGAGAGCCAGTGGTACAAGGACTCCTACGCACTGCTGCAGTCCGGCGGGCTGGAGCCGCGCGACAATTCGGGCTCGTGGCTCTCGCGCATCGGCGGGACGCTGGTCGGGGCGCGAAGCTGACCTGATCCATGCTATCGCAGCTGTCGATCCGCGATATCGTCCTGATCGAGCGGCTTGATATCGATTTTTCCGAAGGCCTGTCGGTGCTCACCGGCGAGACGGGCGCCGGCAAGTCGATCCTGCTTGACGCGCTGGCGCTGGCGCTGGGCGCGCGCGGCGACACCGCGCTGGTGCGCCACGGGGCGAGCCAGGGCCAGGTGACGGCGGTCTTCGACGTTCCAGCCAACCACCCTGCGCGCGCGATACTCACCGAAAACGCCATCGATGACGGAGGCGACCTCATCCTTCGGCGGGTACAGTCGGCCGACGGGCGGACGCGCGTCTTTGTCAACGACCAGCCAGCCAGCGTCACGCTTATGCGCGAGATCGGGCGGGCGCTGGTGGAGATCCATGGCCAGCACGACGAGCGCGCGCTGGTCGATCCAGCCGCTCACCGGGACCTGCTCGACGCATTCGGCGGCCACGGCGGCGAGGCCGACCGCGTCGCGGCGGCCTGGCGGCATTGGCGGGAGCGCGAACAGGAGCTCGCCCGCCACCGCGCCCGCGTGGAGGCGGCCGCGCGCGAGGCCGACTTCCTGCGCGCTTCGGTGGAAGAACTGACGAAGGCCGACCCGCAGCCCGGCGAGGAAACCGAACTCGCGGAACTCCGCGCCGTCATGATGCGGGCCGAGAAATCGGCCTCGGATATCGCGGAAGCGCAGGACGTTCTCTCCGGCCCGTCGTCGCCGGTGCCGGTGCTTTCGGGCCTCCTCAGGAGGCTGGAGCGCAAGGCGGCGGAGGCGCCGGGCCTGCTCGAGGAAATCGTTAAGTCGCTCGACGAGGCGCTCGTGTCGCTCGATGCCGCGCAGGCGGCGACGGACGCCGCGATGCGGGCGGCCGAATTCGACCCGCGCAAGCTGGAGCAGGCCGAGGAGCGGCTGTTTGCGTTGCGCGCGTTGGCGCGCAAGCACAACGTCGCGGTGGACGATCTGGCGCGGCTGCGCGACGAGATGGCCGCCGACCTTGCCGATCTCGACGCCGGGGAGGCGCGGCTGGCGGAACTGGAGACGCAGGCCGTGGCCGCGCGCGACGCCTACGATGTCGCGGCGGCGCATCTCTCGCAACTGCGTCGGGGCGTGGCCGAGGCGCTGGCGGCAACCGTCGCGGCCGAACTCCCGGCGCTGAAGCTCGAACGTGCCGAGTTCATCGTCGAGGTCGCCAGCGAGCCGGATGACCGCACCGCCGCCGGCATCGACCAGGTGGAGTTCTGGGTGCGCACGAACCCGGGCACGCGGCCGGGTCCGATGATGAAGGTCGCATCGGGTGGCGAGCTGTCGCGTTTCCTTCTGGCGCTGAAAGTGGCGCTTGCCGACCGCGGCTCCGCCCCAACGCTGGTCTTCGACGAGATCGACACCGGCGTTGGCGGCGCGGTGGCCGACGCCATCGGGCAGCGGCTGGCTAGGCTTTCGCAGAAGATCCAGGTGTTGGCGGTCACGCATGCGCCGCAGGTCGCGGCCCGCGCCAGCACGCACTACCTGATCTCGAAATCCGGCGGCGCCGACCGCGTTTCCACAGGCGTGACCGAGATGGATCGCGCGGCGCGACAGGAAGAGATCGCGCGCATGCTGGCAGGCGCCACGATCACCACCGAGGCGCGCGCGGCAGCCGAACGGCTGTTGCAGGAGAACGCCGCCGGCTGAACGGCTGCACCGTCGGCAGGTGTCAGGAGCGGCGGCAATGCCGCGACGAACCCGGCAAAGCCCTATCCAAATCCGGCGCGGGTCGGGGTAAGTTCGCCGGCCAGACAACCGGAATCGCCCGCCCATGTCCTTTGCCGCAATCGACGTCGACAAGCTGACCGCCGAGCAGGCTGCCTCCGAACTGGAGCGGCTCGCCGCCGAGATCGCCGAGCATGACCGGCGCTACCACGGAGAGGACGCGCCGGTCATCTCCGACGCCGCGTATGATGCGTTGCGCCGCCGAAACGCGGAGATCGAGGCCAGGTTTCCGGAGCTGGTGCGCGAGGATTCCCCGTCACAGGCGGTCGGCGCGGCGCCGTCCGGCACGTTCAGCCAGGTGCGGCACGCAAAGCCCATGCTGTCGCTGGACAACGTCTTCTCCGAGGACGACGTGACCGATTTCGTGGGCTCGGTGCGGCGCTTCCTGGCCCTGCCTGCCGACGCCGAGCTCGTTTTCACCGCCGAGCCGAAGATCGACGGGCTCTCCATGTCGCTGCGCTACGAGAAGGGGAGGCTGGTGACGGCGGCGACGCGCGGCGACGGCACGACCGGCGAGAACGTGACCGCCAACATCCGTACGATCGGCGAGATTCCCGAGAAGCTCGGCGGCTCCTGCCCCGACGTGGTCGAGGTGCGCGGCGAGGTCTACATGCGCCGCGACGACTTCTTCAAGCTCAACCAGCGCATGGCCGAGCTCGGCCAGAACTTCGCCAACCCCCGCAACTCGGCGGCCGGCAGCCTGCGCCAGAAGGCCCCGGAGGTGACGCGCTCGCGTCCGCTCAAGTTCTTCGGCTATGCCTGGGGCGAAACCAGCGAGCCGCTGGCCGACACGCAATACGACGCGGTGCAGCGGCTGGGAGACTGGGGTTTCCAGGTCAATCCGGAGATGGTGCGCTGCCGCTCGCTCGACGAGATGCTGGCGCAGTACCGGAAAATAGAGGCGATGCGGGCCGAGCTGCCCTACGACATCGACGGCGTCGTCTACAAGGTCGACCGGCTGGACCTGCAGGAGCGGTTGGGCTTCCGCTCGCGCAGCCCGCGCTGGGCGACCGCGCACAAGTTCCCCGCCGAAAAGGCGACGACCGTGCTCAACGCCATCGACATCCAGGTCGGCCGCACCGGCGCGCTGACGCCGGTGGCGCGACTGGAGCCGGTGACGGTGGGCGGCGTGGTGGTCACCAACGCGACGCTGCACAACGAGGACGAGATCGCGCGCAAGGACATCCGCATCGGCGACACGGTTATCATCCAGCGCGCCGGCGACGTGATCCCGCAGATCCTCGGCTTCGTGCCCGAGAAGCGCCCCGCGGATGCGCAGCCCTACAGGTTCCCGGACCGCTGCCCGGTCTGCGACAGCCATGCGGTGCGCGAGGAGGGCGAGGCGGTGCGCCGCTGCACCGGCGGTCTGATCTGCGCCGCACAGGCGGTGGAACGCATCCGCCACTTCGTGTCGCGCAACGCCATGGATATCGAGGGGCTCGGCGAGAAGCAGATCGAGTTCTTCTTCAACCACGTCGACGACGCGCTGAAGGTGCGCTCGCCGGCCGACATTTTCACGCTGAAGAGGCGTCAGGAAGGCTCGCTCACCAAGCTCGAGAACGTCGAGGGCTTCGGCCAGGTCTCGGTGCGCAAGCTGTTCGCCGCCATCGACGACAGGCGGCAGGTGCCGGTGTCGCGCTTCCTCTTCGCGCTTGGCATCCGCCATATCGGCGAAACCAACGCCAAGCGGCTTGCCCGGCATTTCGTGAGCTTCGACGCCTTGCGGACCGCTGCCGAGGCCGCCCGGCTGCCGGAGGGCAAGGGCGACCCCGGCAATGCCGAGTGGCAGGAGATCGTCGGTGTCAACGGCATCGGCGCAATCGTGGCTGAGGCGCTGGTCGAGTTCTTCGCCGAGCAACACAACCGTCAGGTCGTGAACGATCTTCTCGCCGAGGTTGCGCCGCAGGACGAAGAGCGGGTTGCCGACATCTCCTCGCCGGTTGCGGGCAAGACGGTGGTGTTCACCGGCTCTCTGGAGAAGATGTCGCGCGACGAGGCAAAGGCGATGGCGGAGCGGCTCGGCGCCAAGGTGGCGGGCTCCGTATCGAAGAAGACGGATCTCGTCGTGGCCGGGCCTGGCGCGGGCTCGAAGCTGAAGCAGGCGACCGATCTCGGCATCGAGGTAATCGACGAGGACCAGTGGTTCGAGAGGATAGGGCAGCTGAGCTGATGCGCAGGTGCAGTGGCTCAATCGAATTCGCATGACAGGGTAGGTCTGCTGTCCTAATCAGCTCACCCAATGGACCATTCCAATTTCTCCCTGAGCAAACGCGAGGAGTTCTGGCACGGCTTCGGCCGCGGCGGCACCATTGCAATCGCCATGATCCCGGTGGCGATGCTGTTCGGCGCGCTGGCGGTGCAGAACGGCCTCAGCTTCGGAGAGACGGTGCTCATGAGCGGCGCCGTCTTCGGGGGCGCGAGCCAGCTGGTCGGCATCGAGCTGTTCGGCCAGCACGTGCCGGCATGGCTGATCGTCTTCTCGATCTTCGCGGTCAATTTCCGCCACGTGCTCTATTCGGCGGCGCTCGGCCGGCGCACCGGCCACTGGAGCGGCCTCCAGCGCATGGTCGGCTTCTTCTTCCTCACCGATCCGCAATTCGCCGAATCGGAGGCGCGCGCCGAGCGCGGCATACCCGTCGCCTTCGCATGGTATGCCGGCTTGCTCACCCCGCTATGGTGCATCTGGACCGGAGCCACGGCGATCGGGGCGTGGTTCGGCGGCATGATTCCGGACCCTCAGGCGCTCGGCGTCGACTTCCTCATGCCGATCTATTTCCTCGGCCTGGTGCTCGGCTTCCGCAAGCGGCCGCTGTGGCTCCCGGTCGTGCTGGCGAGCAGCGCCGCCTCCGTGCTCGCCTATCATTTCGTCGGCTCACCGTGGCACGTCTCGCTGGGCGCCCTGGCGGGAATCGTGCTGGCCGTGGTGTTCACGCCCTCCTCGAAGGAGGCGCGCGCATGACCACGGCGGTGTGGATCATCCTTGGCGGCGCGCTGCTGACCTACCTCACGCGCATCGGCGGGCATCTGGTGCTGTCGCGTTTCGCGCATGTCCATCCGCGCGTGGAGGCGGGCCTAAATGCGGTGCCCGCTGCGGTCCTTTCGACGCTGGTGGCGCCGGCGGCGTTCAGCGCAAGCCCCGCCGAATTGCTGGCGCTGCTGGCCGGCGGGCTCGCCGCCCTTCGCGGAGGCACGCTGCTTGTGCTAATCATCGGCGGCGGCACGCTCATACTCGCCCGCCAGCTTCTCGGCTAGCCCTCAAGCGGCGCCGTCGCTGTCTCGAGCCAGCTTAAGACCTCGCCGTCCACCATCGGGCCGATCTCGGCCAGCACGCGGGCATGGTAGGCGTCCAGCCAGGCGCGCTCCTCGCCGGTCAGCAGTTCGACCCTGACCAGCCGCCGGTCGAAGGGAGCCAGCGTCAGCGTCTCGAAGCCGTGCATGGCGATGTCGCCGCCCGCCACGGCTTCGGCCGGCGTGACGACGATCAGGTTCTCGAGCCTGATGCCGTATTGGCCCTCGCGGTAGTACCCAGGCTCGTTGGACAGGATCATGCCCGCAAGGAGCTTTTCCGTTCCGGTCTTGGCGATGCGCTGCGGCCCTTCGTGCACGGACAGGTAGGAGCCGACGCCGTGCCCGGTGCCGTGGGCGTAGTCCAGCCCGGCTTTCCAGAGCGCGATGCGGGCGACCGCGTCGATGTCCATGCCGCGCGTGCCGGGCGGAAAGCGCAGAAGGGAGATACCGATCATCCCCTTCAGCACAAGGGTGTAGTGCGTGCGCATCTCCTCGGTGGGAGCGCCGATCGCGACCGTGCGGGTTATGTCCGTGGTGCCGTCGCGATACTGCGCGCCGGAATCGACGAGATAGAGCTCACCTTCCTGCAGCTTGCGGTTCGTGCGCGTGGTGACGCGGTAGTGGATGATTGCGCCGTTGGGACCCGCTCCTGAAATGGTGTCGAAGGAGATGTCGCGCAGCGGCATCTGCATCGCCTCCCCGACGGAGGCGCGAGCCTCTTCCAACCGCCGCGCGACGGCGATCTCGTCCAGCGATACGGGCGGCTGGGTGTCGAGCCAGCAGAGGAAGCGCGTCACGGCCGCGCCGTCGCGCCGGTGCGCGGCGCGGCTGCCTTCGAGCTCGCGCGCGTTCTTGGTCGCGCGCGGCAGGCGGGCCGGATCGGGCGCCTCGACCATCTCGCCGCCGGCCGCCTCGATGATAAGGCGCAGCTTCTCGGCCGCCAGCTGCGGGTCGAGCGCAATGCGCCCGCCCTCGGCGGCGCGCCTGCGCAGGCCGTGCTCGAGCTCGGCAGGAGGATGGAGTTCGGCATGCTCGCCGACATGAGCCAGCGCCTCACCGCCGAACTTGCCGCGGTCCATGTAGAGGTCGTGGCGCCCGTCGGCCGCTATGACGGCGAAGCCCAGCGCAAGAGGCGTATGCGGGACGTCGCGGCCGCGTATGTTGAAGGCCCAGGCTATGGAGGCAGGGTCGGTAAGGACCGTGGCGCTGGCGTCCGCCGCCTCTACCGCCTGCGCGATCCGGGCGAGCTTGCCTGCCGCTGCCTCGCCCGCCAGGCTTTCAGGATGCACCTCCACGGGTTCGGCAGGTGCGTCGGGCTGATCGGTCCAGACCGCGTCGACCGGATTGCGCTCCACCGCCACCAGTTCGGCGCCGCATTTCTCCAGCGCGGCGCGGAGCGCTCGCGCATTGGCGATGGTGTGCAGCCACGGGTCGAAGCCGATCCTGCGTCCGCGCGCCGTGTTGTCGGGCAGCCATTGCGGCGGCGGGTTGTCGATCAGGCTCTCCACCTCGAACGTATCTGGGTCGGTCTGGTCCCGCACCTGCAGCGTATAACGACCGTCGACCCAGATCACCGCGCGCTCGCGCAGGATCAGCGCGACGCCTGCCGAGCCGGTGAAGCCGGTGAGCCACTGCAGGCGCTCGGACCGCTTCGCCACATACTCGCCCTGGTGCTCGTCGGCGCGGGGCACGAGGAAGCCGTCCAGGCCCTGCTTCGCCAGTTCCTCCCGCAGGCGGGCGACGCGCTCCACGCCCTGCGTTGGATCGGCGACGTTATCGAATGACTGAAACATGGGACACCTGCGACGGGAGGCTTCGTCCTAGCTCGCTCGCAGGCGACGCGCAACCGGCCGGCGCAGACCATCCCGAGTGCCGTATTGCAGCGCAGCATGTGTTTGTGCGCTGCAAAAAAGGGATGGCTGCCATGCGATATCGTGTCTGGTTACAAGGGGCAGCGACGCTTACCTTTCAAGGGTGGAGGATTGCTCTTCCAACGTTACAGGAGATGGATATGTCCAGGAACTTCTTCCGCAGCGCGATGGACGCCATGATCGAGGCACGTTCCAAGCAGGCCACCCGTTATGTGAACGGCGCGCTTCTGATGCTCGACGACCGCACGCTCGCCGCGCATGGCTACAAGCGCGAGGACCTGCGCAAGAACGCCGCGGCCAGCTATCTCGTCTGAGACCGGCGCAGCTACGCAAGCCTGAAGGGCGGCCTGGCCGCCCTTTTTGATTCCGCCTACCGCTTCAGGTGGATCGTTGACCAGCCCTCGCGATGGATCGTCGCGACATGGCGGAAGCGCTGCCCGACATAGGCGGCGATGACCGCCTGGCGCTGGCGGTCGAGGATGCCCGACAGAACCAGCGACCCGCCCGGCGTGACGTGCTGCGCCATGGCCGGCGCCAGCTGCATCAGCGGCCGCGCCAGGATGTTCGCCACGATCAGGTCGAAGGGCCGCCATGCGGCGAAGGCCGGGTGATGGAACCCGGTGGCGGTGGCGCATTCGACCAGCGCGGCCACCTCGTTCAGTTCCACGTTGCGCTGCGCCACCGCGGTCGCCACCGGGTCGATATCGGTGGCGAGCACGGGGATGTTGGCGAGCCTGGCCACGGCGATCGCCAGCACGGCGCTGCCCGTTCCCAGGTCCAGCGCGCGGCGGGGCCGTTCCGCGCGCAAGATACGCTGGATCATTTCCAGGCAGCCGGCGGTGGTGCCGTGATGACCTGTCCCGAACGCGAGCCCCGCTTCGATCTCGATCGCGACATCGCCGATGTGGCGCCGCGCCCGGTCGTGGCTCCCGTGGACGAGCACGCGCCCGGCGCGCACCGGCGTCAGCCCGGCAAGCGTGTGCGAGACCCAGTCGATGTCGGGCAGCGTCTCGCTGTCCAACCGGCAGCCGCTTCCGTCCAGCAACGCGCGCAGGCGCGGCTCGGCCGCCGCGACGTCTTCCACGTAGAGCGAGACCTCGAAGAGCGCCGCCGCTTCGTCCTGCTCGATGATCGCGAGCGGAAAGCCGTCGTCCTCGAAGGCGCTCTCGATGCGGCGGTAGAGGTCCTCCGCCTGCGGGCGCGGGGCGGTGAAGAACAGGCGGGTCTGGGTCAAGCGGGAAGATCCGGTAAGGTTCAGGCTCCGGCGAGCCGTTTCAGCTTGGCCACCGCCGTGTCCGGGTTCTCGCCATAGGCGATGGTGCCGGAAAATGCGCCGTTGCGGTCAAGCAGAAGGATGGAAGCCGTGTGGTCCATCGTGTAGTCGCCGCCTTCCAGCTCGACCTTGCGCGAATAGATGCCGAACGACCGCGCCATCTCGGCAATCGCTTCCGGGTCTCCGGTGATGCCGGTGATGCGGTCGGACACGTTGGTGACATAGCTCTCCATGAGCTCAGGCGTGTCGCGCTCCGGGTCGACCGAGACGAAGAAGGCGCGGATGTCCTTGCCCTCGTCGCCCAGCGTATTCAGCCACCCGTCCATCTCGAACAGCGTGGTGGGGCAGACTTCCGGGCAGTGGGTGAAGCCGAAGAACACGGCCGACGGGTGGCCGCGCAGCGCCTGTTCCGTGATCTCGGCGCCAGTGTGGTCGACCAGCGTGAACGGCCCGCCATAGGCGTCGCCGCTGGAGGCCTGGCGATACCAGTCGAAGGCCCAGAAGCCGGTCATGGCAGCCATGATCACTGCTATGCCTATGAGGATAAAGCGCATCATGCTGTCACCAGAAGGGTGGGGAGGATCAGAAGCACCAGCTCAGGCCGGAAGCGGCGAGGCTGGCGAACATGCCGGCCCCATGCTCCATCCAGCCGGCGAAGGCAAGGCCCGTGGCGGCCGACAGTGCGGCCGCGGCCAAGGCAAGCACCAGAGCATTGCTGTAGGGAGCAAACTTCGTCATGGGCCGAATATAGAGCCGCCACCGGCCACATGGAAGATGCGACAACGTCGCGGAGGGTTGTTGATCCAGATCATCGCCGGGAGATTGCGGCGGGTGTCAGTTGGCAACAGTTCACATGAGGCGAAGGCGACTCCACCATGTCCAGATCCGCGCAAGGCTATTCCAAGCTCCAGATATGGCTGCACTGGATCGTGGTGCTGCTGGTGCTGTTCCAGTTCGTCGGCAACCAGGGCATGGGCAATGCCTGGGAGGCGCTGGAGCATGGCAGGACGGCCGAGGCGGCCGACCTGCAGTGGGCCTATCTCCACGCCGGCGCCGGGGTGCTGACCCTGCTGCTCGTCTTCTGGCGCTTCTACCTTCGCTTCACGCGCGGCAGCCCGCCGCTGCCTGAGAACGAACCCCCGGCGCTGCGGATCGCGGCGCACGGCACGCATCTCCTCCTCTACGCGCTGCTCGTCGTGGTGCCGCTCTCCGGCGCGATGGCGTGGTTCGGCGGCGTCGAGGAGGCGGCCGATACCCACGAGGTGCTGAAGACGGTGCTGCTGGCGGTCGTGCTGCTGCACATCGCCGGCGCGCTTTACCAGCGCTTCATCCTCAAGAGCCGCGTGCTGGAGCGCATGATCCGGGCCGACCAGGACTTGTAAAGGCGACCCCGGCGACCCAAGTCCAGCGGCAGTCCAGCGCCACCAGGGAGACGCCGATGCGCCGCCAGATCGTTCTCGCCACCCTCGCCGCATTGGTCGGCGCGCTACCGGCTGCCGCCCAGCAGGTCGGCAAGGTCGGGGTCGACTGGATCGGCAACGACATCATCGTCGAGGCGATCACCGATCCCGAGGTGCAGGGCGTGACCTGCCACGTCTCCTACTTCGAGCGCGGGCTGATCGACCGGCTGCAGAAGGGCAACTGGTTCGAGGACCCGTCCAACACCTCGATCGCCTGCCGGCAGACCGGACCGATCGTCATCGGCGACATAGAGCTCGACCGCGACGGGGAGGAAGTGTTCAGGCAGGGCATCAGCCTGATCTGGAAGAAGCAGGTTGTGAACCGCATCTACGACAAGGCGAACGACACGCTGATCTACCTGTCGCATTCGCGCCAGGTGCAGGACGGCTCGGCCAAGATGGCGATCTCGACGGTGCCGCTCTACGGGCAGGAGGTCGTCTGGAGCAAGAGCAAGCCCTGATCTTGCCGGGCGGCGCGGCGCGGCGTAAAGCCGGCGCATGAGCGACGACGTCAAAGCTGCAGCCGACCTGCGCTTCACCGACCCGCTGCCGCGCATCCACCCGACCGCGGAGCTGAAAGGCTGCCGGCTGGGCGCCTACGCGGCGGTGGCGGAGCGGGTGGTCCTGCGCGAGGTGACCGTCGGCGACTTCTCCTATTTCGAGCGGCACGCCGAGGCGATCTATGCCTCGATCGGCAAGTTCTGCTCGATCGCGGCCAACACGCGCATCAATGCGCTGGAACACCCGCTGGAGCGGATAACCTCGCACAAGCTCAGCTACCGGCCGAACGAATATTTCCGCTACCTCGGCGTCGACGGGCAGTTCCTGGAGCGGCGGCGCGGCAGGCGGGTGACGATCGGCAACGACGTGTGGATCGGGCACGGCGCGGTGGTGCTGCCCGGCGTCACCGTCGGCGACGGCGCGGTGGTCGGCGCGAACGCGGTGGTAACGCGCGATGTCGCGCCCTACACGATCGTGGCCGGCGCGCCGGCGCGGGTGCTGCGGCCGCGCTTTCCCGACGACATAGCGCGGCGGCTTGCCGCGCTTGCCTGGTGGGACTGGCCCGTCGAGCGGCTGTTCGAGGCCGTGCCCGACATGCAGGCGCTGTCGGCGGAAGATTTCCTCGCGCGCTGGGAATAACCAGTCGATCGCTCGGCCTATTTAAGCAATTCAACATATTCCGGCACTACGGTGGGGCATCGTTCAAGCCTTTCATAACAAGTGATCGAGATGCTCATTTCATGGCCGGGCAAGCGGGCTGGGCGCCCGACCTCCGCTTCGTTCGTCGCTGACCGGCGCGGCAACTTCACGATTTACACCGCGCTGGCGCTGGTCCCGATCATGATCGGCGTTGCCCTCAGCGTCGAATATACCAGCGCGCTCAACCAGCGCGCCAGGCTGCAGCAGCTGCTGGACGCGGCCGTTCTCGCGGGCGCGCGCGAAGACAAGAATCAGGTCGGGGCGGCCGAAGCCTTCTTCCAGGCGAGCCTGCCCGGCGAGGCCAGCGATCCGGACCGGCCCACCGCCGCCTTCACGCTGGGGGACGGGGTGCTCGACGGCTCGGCCAGCGGAAAGATGCCGCTAACCATCGGGACCGGAATCCTGGGCGACAGTGTGACGCTGGGGGTCGTGTCGCAAGCGCGGTTCGAGACCGAGGCGGGCGGCCCGTGCGTAACGGTGCTGGGCAACAAGAGCCAGGCGCTGCTGGTCAATTCCGGCGCCAGCATCACGGCGTCCGACTGCGAGATGCACGTCCACTCGGAGCAGGATCCCGCCTTCATCATGAACGCCGGGTCCACGCTCGGCGTGAAGACGCTGTGCGTGAAGGGCAAGAAGTACATTAAGAACGGCGGCACGATCACGAAGCTGGAGACCGGCTGCCCGGCGGCCGCGGACCCCTATGCCGGCAAGATCGCCGAGCCAACCGTGCCGGCCAGCTGCACGACCAGCGGCGCGAGGGACGGCTCCAGCCACACGCTCAATCCGGGCGTGCACTGCAACGTCAACTTCAACGGCAGCCCGACGGTGACCTTCAAGCCGGGGCTGCACATCATCAAGGGTCCGATGATCATCAATTCGGGCGCCACGGTGATCGCCGAAGGCGTCACCTTCTATTTCCCCAACACCGACTCGCAGATCCAGGCCAATGGCGGCCTGAGCATGAAGGCGACCGCGCCGGCCTCGGGCCCGTACACCGGCATCCTGATGTTCGAGAAGGTCAGCGACCCCGCCAACAACGCCAACAAACGCAACTACGTCTTCAACGGCTCCAAGGGCGAGTACCTGGAAGGGGTGATCCACCTGCCGAACCGGGACGTGACCTACAACTCGACCACCAACGTCACCGGCAACAAGACGAACCTCGTGGTCAACTCGCTGATCATCAACTCGGCGAAGTGGAAGCTGGAGGGCGGCCCCGGGGGCTCGGGGCAGCCGAAGTCGGTTTTCCTTTCGCGTTAGGCGAGGGGCGGGCCCGCCGCGCCTGGCTCAGAGCGTCAGCTTGCGGTTCTCGCCGATGTCGGGCTGCCTGCCGGTCAGCATGCCCTTGGCGATTTCCCAGCCGGCCTTCACCGCGTTCTCGCGGTAGTCCCAGTATTCGGCGATCTCGGGCTCGAGGATGAGCACCACCGCCTCGTCGCGGCCGTGGCCGAGCCAGGCCTCCGCCGAGGCCGACCACAGCTCGTCGATGTCGGCCGCGTCGCGCGACAGGCGCATGCGGCCGGAGACCGAGATCCAGCTGGCGTCGTCGTCGGTGAAGACGAGGTTGGCCTCGGGAGCGCGGGCGACCTCCTCGACCTTGTGGGTGCGGATCGAGGTGAGGAAACGGATCGAGCCGTCGGCGTTGCCGACATGCGGCTGCATGGGCCGCGCGCGCAGGTGCGCGCCGTCGCGCGTCACCAGCATGGCGGTGTCGAACTCCTCCAGATCGGCGAGAAACTCCTCGGTGGTCCGGTTCTGCATGAAAGCCTCCTTGCGTTTCGGGCGTCGTGCCTGTCCGGACCGAACGCGGCGTGGGCGAGGGTGTTCCGCTACATCGAGTTCAGGTGGAGGATGTTGCCGTCCGGATCCTTGAGCCAGACCAGCTTCATCGCGCCGGCATGGTGGATGCCGTCCCTGTACTCGCCGACATCGCCGTAACGCTCGAACACGACGCCCTTGCCCCTCAGATCGGCCACGATCGCGTCGATCGCTTCGCCGACGTCCCACACGACGGCGTTGGCCTTGTTGCCGCCGGCGAATTCCGACCGGTAGACGACCAGCCTTGTGTCGCCGGTGCGGAATGTCAGCACCTCGCCCATGTCGTCCACGAGCTCGAGGCCGAGCGTGTCGCGGTAGAACGTCTTCGCACGGTCGATGTCGCTGACGGCGACGATGGCGGATGAGGATTTGTCCTTGAGCATGGGGTTTCTCCTTCTGCCTTGCACCCAAAGGACGGGCGGGGGCGGGCGGTTCCGACATATTTTTCGCTCACGCGCCGCATCGCTCGCCTTTGGCTCGCTGGCGCTCCGCGGGGGCGCCCGAAAAGTCGGGCGGGCGGCAGTCGCCGCCTCGGCCTGCGGCCGTTGTTTCGCTCACGGCCGAGCGCTCGCTTCGCTCGCTGGCGTTCGTTTCGCTCACGGGCCGCACCGCCGCTGCGCGGCTGGCCCTCCGCGGGGGCGGGCGAAACGTCGCCCGGCGCGCAGTCGCGCGCTCGGCCTTCGGCCGTTCTGGGTCTCCCTCACGGGGCCGCACCTCGCCTGCGGGCATGGCTTCGCCATCGCCGGGCGTTTCCGCGCAGCCGGTTCTTCGACCAACTGAGTAATTTTCAGCCTCGCTCATGACGTATCCGGGAAGGCGAGCGCGTAGTCGGCGAGGGCATGGGCGTGGG
>JAEYRU010000277.1 GCA_023435335.1 Pseudomonadota bacterium | reverse complement strand
TTCATCATCAACGTGCCCATCGGCCTTGTCGGCATCATCGTGTCCGGCCGGGTACTGCCCGATATCAAGGGCGAGGGGCGCAAGCCGATCGACTGGACCGGCTTCTTCCTGAGCGCGGTGGCCGCCTCGGGAATCGTCTTTGGCCTCTCGGTCATCAGCCTGCCCGCCCTGCCGCCACTGGTGGGCGTCGTGACGACGCTGGTGGGGATGGCCGCTGCGGCAGCATACATCCGGCATGCCCGGCGCGCGGCCGACCCTCTGCTCAACCTGCGGCTCTTCCGCAGCAAGGCCTTTCGCGCCGCGATCGGCGGCGGCGGGCTGTTCCGGATAGGCACCGGAGCGATACCCTTCCTGCTCCCGCTGATGTTCCAGCTGATCTTCGGCCTGTCGCCGTTCCAGTCGGGGATGCTCACCTTTGTCTCGGCCTTGGGCGCGTTGTCGATGAAGTTCCTGGCGACCGCGACGCTGCGCGCCGCCGGCTTCCGCACCGTGACGATCGCCAGCGCGGTCGGTGGCGGGATCCTGATTGGTGCGATCGCCAGCTTTACGGCCGAGACGCCCTATCCCGCCATTATCACCGTGCTTCTGGCCGGCGGCTTCCTGCGCTCGCTCTTCTTTACCAGCACCAACGCGCTCGCCTTCGTCGACATCGACGACAGGCAGGCGGGACAGGCGACCGCGATCTCGGCCGTTGCCCAGCAGGTAAGCGTAGCGCTGGCGGTGGCCTGCGCGGGCGGCCTGCTGGAAGTGGTGACCGTGTTCTCGGGCGGCGAACTCGATCGCACGGCCTTCGTCGTCGCTTTCCTCGTCGCCGGCGCCGTCGCCGTGCTTTCGGCGCTCGCCTTTGTCGGCCTGCCGCGCGACACCGGCACGGCGATCTCCGGCCATCGCGCCAAGGCGGCGGACAGGCCGGAACTGCAGGAGTAGGTCACCGCGCCAGATGCCTGCCCGCGCCGGCACGCCAGCGGGCGGTGTCGGCGGGGCCTGGTAGCAGGGCGCGATCAGGCCGGCGCCTTTCGCGCCAGGAGCGTGTCTCGGAATGCAGCCAGAAAGAGGACGAAGGCGGCCACCCAGAAGGCTGTCGAAAGACCACTCCATGTTTGAGGTCCGCCGGCTGGAAATTCGGCAAGAAGCCGCAATCCCGCGGACAGTGTGATGGCCCAGAACGACGCGGTCCAAAGACCGTTGCGGGCAAAGGGACGGCCGCCATGGCGGCGTATCATGCTCGCCATGACGGCCAGGCCCATCGTGCCGATGCCCCCGATTGTCCAGGCATGCAGGAAGGTGGCGCGGGTTACAATGTCGGGCGCAAGGACATGCGCCGACAGGAGCGCGAAGCCTGCGACGATCCAGAAATAACCGACGTGGAGGGCAAGGACGCTCGACGCGCGAACGCGCCAGCCCTGCCAGCCCGCCGCGCGGATCAGCTGCACCGTCGCCGCAAGGAACGCGGCGAAGGCCGTGAGCGACGACTCCGGCGTGACCGACCAGAGGCTGAGCGCACCGGCGGCCGTGATGGCTGCGGCGCGTTCGACGACCGGCGACCGGCGGAGTTCGACTCGGCCGCCGGCCTGCCCGGCATAGTTCTTCGTCAGCTCTGGCACGACCCTTCCGCCGACTACCAGCAGGAGCCCGACGATCGCACCGAGTGCGACCCGCACGGCGGCTTCGGAGCCGAAGTCCGCTGAAAAGGCGGCGCCGCCGAGCGCGATCAGCAGCCCGGCGATCTTGATGTTGCGGCGGTCGCCGCTCGCGTAGATATGGGCTGCCGTCAACAGCCCGAGCGCCAGGATACACAGCGAAGCGAGGGCGATCCCAAGAGCCGGGAAGAACAGGAGGCAGGCACGGGTCACCAGCGATAGCGCCAGCAGCACAGGCGTTGCGAGCACGGGAAGTGGCAGCCGGGTCCAGCGCGGCAGCGCCGTCAGCAGGAACCCCGAAAGCATTGCCGGCACGAAGGCGAAAAGCAGCAGGTTCCGGTGCCAGTCGGCCGGCACGCTTTGACCAGCGCCTTCCAGCAGGGCGACGGGAAGCAGCGATCCGAGGACGGCATCGAAGACAGCGAGCAGGAAGAAGGGACGGAACGGCTTAGGGCCCGCGGGCAGAAGACGCAAAACCCGGCTACCGACCTGCTTCGCTGCCGAAGCTACTCTCCCCACCGAGTGATCTTCCCGCCCGGATCGATGCCCGCCCAGTTCACCAGCCGGGCGGCGATCTGGACGACCATCTCGTCGATCGTCTGCATCTTCACATAGAAGGGCGGGACGGGCGGTGCCACGATCGCACCCATGCGCGCCAACGTCAGCATCGAATTGAGGTGGCCTTCGTGCAGCGGCGCCTCGCGCGGCGCCACGACCAGCCGGCGTCTTTCCTTGAGCACTACGTCGGCTGCCCGGGTGAGCAGGTTGTCACCGAGGCCGTGCGCCACGGCAGCGAGGGTGCGCATGGAACAGGGGACGATGATCATCCCGGCAGTGCAGAACGAGCCGCTGGAGATCGGGGCGGCGAGGTCGCTATGGGCGTGGGTATGAGCCGCCGAAGCGGACAGACGGTCCAGCCCATCGGCGCCAAGCTCGTGCTCGACGGAAGCCCTGGCGCCGCCGGACACTACGAGATGCGTCTCGACCCCGGCACCGGCGAGTTGGCGCAAGGTTTCCAGCGCAAGCGCGGCGCCCGACGCGCCCGTCACTCCCACGATCAGTCGCGTAGTCATGGCTGGCCACCGACTGCATGCGGCGGGCAGAAATCCTCCCATCGCCGCGAAACCAGCTGCTCGATCTCTTGCGGCATGCGCAATTCCTTTCCCCATTCCCGGGTTGTCTCCGAGCCGATCTTGCGGGTGGCGTCGATGCCGAGCTTGCCGCCAAGTCCCTCGACCGGGGACGCGAAATCGAGCGCGTCGATCGGCGTATTCTCGACGGTCATCAGGTCGCGTGACGGATCCATGCGCGTAGCGACGGCCCACATCACGTCCGGCCATGAGCGGATGTCGATGTCCTCATCGACCACGATGACCAGTTTGGTCATCGTGAATTGCGGCAGCAGCGACCAGAAGCCCATCATCACCCGCCGGGCCTGGCCCGGATAGGTTTTCCGGATGGCGATCACCGCGATCCTGTAGGAGCAGGCTTCCGGCGGCAGCCATGCATCGACGATCTCGGGCAGTTGCTGCCTGAGAAGCGGCTTGAAGACCTCCAGCAGCGCCTCGCCGAGCACCGAAGGCTCGTCGGGCGCGCGGCCGGTATGGGTGGTCAGGTAGTGCGCGCCATCGCGCATGCGGATGCGGTTCAAGCGGAAGACCGGGTAGGGCTCGGCGGCATTGTAGTAGCCGGTATGGTCGCCGAACGGGCCTTCCATCGCCGTCTCGTCCGGCAGGACCGTGCCCTCGAGCACGATCTCGGCGCTGGCCGGCACGTGGAGGGCAATGCTGGCACAGGGCGCCAGGCCTACGCGGCGGCCGTTGATCAGTCCGGACAGCATAAGCTCCGGCACGCCTTCGGGAGTAGGCATCACCGCCGAAATCAACGTGGCCGGATCGGCGCCGATAACCACGGCGACGGGCATCTCGCCGTTGGCTGCCCGCCAGAGCCGATGATGAGCGGCCCCGCCGCGCATGGGAAGCCAGCGCAGGATGGCGCGATCACGGCCGATCACCTGCATGCGGTAGACACCGAGATTGTATGTGGCGGGATCGTCAACGCCCGGGACGCGGGTGACGACGACGGGCCAGGTGATCAACGGGCCTGCATCTTCGGGCCAGCAGGTCTGCACCGGTAAGAGCGAGAAATCGGGATCGATATCGCGCCACTCGCGCGGAACCGGGACGAATTTCGGCCGTGCGAGCATTGCGCCGCGCGCAGCAGGCAGAAGCGCGCGCGCCTGGCGCAGCGTCTGTGGCGGTCTAGGGGATTTCATCCAGGCCAGGAGTGAGCCCAGCCCTTCCAGGCCGTCCGGGTCGGTGCCGAGCCCCGCCGCCACGCGGTCGCGCGTGCCGAAGAGGTTCGTCAGCACCGGCATGCCGGAGATCGCGCCGTCAGCTTTCCGCGGCTTTGTCAGGCGAAGGGCCGGCCCGCCCGCGGCGATGACACGCCGATGCAGTTCGGTGACTTCCAACTGCATGGAGACCGGCGCGTCGATCTCCCGAACGTCTCCGCTCGTCCGCAGGTGGTCCAGAAACGAGCGGAGATCGGGGAAGAGAGGAAGGCAACGCTGGTGCATGGAGGGATTCCGGCTCGACCGGCAAGGCCGGCGCCCCGACGCTGGCATGTCCTGCCGCCAGGCTCTTTGACATTTCGCAAAGAGCCGACTCCTCGCACGGCCTAGACGTGTCGAGTGCTTGCCGCCGAGCGCAGCCGGGACGCCGGATGCGGCGGCATGCGGACAATCTGGAGGAAGGGGATGAGTGGGAACTTGTTTGGCGGGGCCGCCCGGGT
>JAEYRU010000276.1 GCA_023435335.1 Pseudomonadota bacterium | reverse complement strand
GCCGCGGCGGTTCTGGCCGCTTGTGGTGGCGCTGCCGCGGGGCAGCCCCGGCATGACATATCGCTCGAGAAGGCCGCGGCGGCGATCGTCGCCCAGAAGATGGGCGAGATCCGTGGCAGCTTCGATTCCCACACGGCGCCGGAGTTCGTGCGCCCCGTCGACTGGCGTCCCGGCGCATGGCGCGCCGGTAGCGAGCCTCGGCCGGTGGCGTCCCTTATCGTGCCTGCGCCACGCTAGGCAGCTTGCCTTTGCACGCACCCTTCGCCATGGAAGGCGAATGGAAACCCGCCCCCGGAACCGCCGGCTCGACGAACTGCTTGTCGGCCTCGGCCATTTCGCGACCCGGTCGCGCGCCCGCGACGCAATCCTGCGCGGCACGGTGACCGTAGGGGGTGCGCCCGCCACAAAACCGGGTCAGACGGTCGGCGAGGGAGCCGAAATCACGGTCGCCGATCCGGCCCGCGATTATGTCTCGCGCGCGGCCCTCAAGCTCGTACACGGGCTCGACGCCTTCGGTTTTGACCCGGCGGGACGCACGGCTCTCGACGTCGGCGCCTCGACGGGCGGCTTCACGCAGGTCCTGCTCGAACGCGGCGCCGCGCATGTGATCGCGCTCGACGTCGGGCACGGCCAATTGCGGCCGGAACTCGCGGCCGATCCCCGCGTCACCAGCCTGCAGGGCGTTAACGCGCGCGACCTGGATGCGTCGATGCTGGGCGGCCGGGTGCCCGACTTCCTCGTCTGCGACGTCAGCTTCATCTCGATCAGGCTCGCCTTGCCGGCGGCGCTTGCGCTGGCTGCGCCCGGCGCGCGCGCCGTGATCCTCGTCAAGCCGCAATTCGAGGCGGGCAGGGAGGCGATCGGTAAGGGCGGCCTTGTCGGGCGAAGCGCCGGGGAGGCGATTGGCGAGGACCTTCGCGAATGGCTCGGAACACAGCCGGGCTGGCGTGCGGCCGGCCTCGTCGCATCGCCCATCGAAGGCGGCGACGGCAACCGCGAATTCCTGCTCGCGGGAGTGAAGGACCGGTGAGCACGCAGTTCCGGATCGAGCGACTGGGCGCGCAGGGCGACGGCGTCGCCGTAACGGAGACCGGCCCGGTCTACATACGCTACGCCTTGCCGGGCGAGGTGGTGACCGCGGCCCGGCAGAAGGATCGCGCCGAACTGATGGCGGTGCTGGATGCCTCGCCGCAGCGAGTGGGTCCGCCGTGCCGGCATTTCGGCATCTGCGGCGGCTGCGCGATCCAGCATCTGGAATCGGGCGCCTACAATGACTGGAAGCGCGACAAGGTGGCGGCCGCGCTGGCGGGGAGGGGCGTCGAGACGCCGGTGGGGGAGATCGTGCCCTGCGCGCCGCATACGCGACGCCGCGTCGTCATGGCGGCGCGGCGCACCGAGGGCGGCATGCTGCTCGGCTATTACGAGGCGATGTCGCACCGCATCGTTGCGATCGAGGAATGCCTAATCTCGCGCCCGGAGATCGTCGGACGGCTTGACGATTTGCGCGCGCTGGCGGCTCTCGTGGCAGCGTCGTCGGAGCCGTTCCGCCTGACCGTGACGGCGACCGCGTCCGGCCTCGACGTCGCCGTCGACGGCAGCGGCAAGCTTTCGGATTCGGCCCGGCTGAAGGCCGCCGATTTCACCGGACGCGCCGGTTTGGCGCGGCTTTCGGTCGGCGGCGAGGTGATCGTCGAGCCGAAAAAGCCGGTTGTCATGTTCGGGACCGTGGCGGTCGAGCTGCCTCCCGGCGCCTTTCTGCAGGCCACGGCAGAGGCCGAAACCGCGATGGCAGGGCTGGTCACGGAGCATCTGTGGCGCTCGAAGCGGGTCGCCGACCTGTTCGCGGGCTCCGGCACGTTCGCCCTGCGGCTGGCGGCCGCCGCGGACGTCCATGCGGTGGAATCCGACGCAGCGTCCCTTGCCGCGCTCGACCGGGCCGGCCGCTTCGCCTCCGGGCTGCGCCGGGTGACGACCGAGAAACGCGACCTCTTCAGGCGTCCGCTGACAATGAAGGAACTGGATCGCTTCGACGGGCTGGTGTTCGACCCGCCGCGCGCCGGGGCCGAGGACCAGGCGAAGCAGATCGCCCGTTCGGCGATACCTTGGGTGGCGGCCGTCTCCTGCAACCCCGTCACGCTCGCGCGCGACCTCGCGATCCTGGTGGCGGGCGGCTATCGGGTGGCGAGCGTCACGCCGATCGACCAGTTCCTGTGGTCGCCGCATGTCGAGGCGGTCGCCTTGCTGGAGAAGCCGAAGCGCAGGCGCTGACCTATCGCCGGGCGCGTTCCTTCGGCCTCCTCGTATCCGGCGGCGCACTCTCCCCTTCGATCCATTTGATCGGAATGGTCTCCGGGGACATGGCGCCGCCCGACATGATGAACGACATCGCTTCGTTCTTGGACCAGTCGAGCCATGTCAGCCGCGCGGTCGGGACGATTTCGACATAGCCGGAGGTGGGGTTCGGAGTCGTCGGCACATAGACGGCGGCCAGTTCCGGCTGTTCCTCCGTTGCCGGGAATATCTTCGTCACCAGGCCGACGGTACGCATGTGAGGTCCGGGGAACTCGATCAGCACGACCCGGCTTCCGGCCGGCGTCCCGTCGCCGCTGCCGATCGACTTTACCAGTGTCTGCGCCGCCCCGTAGATGGTGCGCGCCACCGGCACCGCTTCGACCACGCGGTCCATAAGACGCAGGATGCGTCGGCCGATCACGGCATTGGCGGCGCGGCCGACCAGGTAGAGGATGAGCAGCGCCACAACGAGCGCGATCGCGGACTGGAACCATCCGGCCTGCAGCAGGTCCGAGAGCTGCGGCGAGGTCGGTCGCAACGCGCGCGCCAGGGCGAGCGTCGCCGGACGCCCGAGCCAGGTCAGCACGTCGAAGATGAACCAGACGACCCAGACGGTTACGCCCAGCGGTATGACGGCCACCACGCCGGCGATGATGTGTCGGCTGAAGGATTGCATTCGGTTGACATATAATCCGCGTCGGCGGCGAGCCAAGGTCCGGGCTGCCGGGTGCGTCGCCGGGCCGCCCCCGGGCTACGGGTCGCCCCGGAGAAGCCGCTCGACAAACAGTGGCACGATTTCGGTCGCCTTGCCGTGTATCGCCTCGGCGAAGGCGCCGGCATTCTCGGAGGGTTCCAGGTTGAGCTCCACCGTGTGCGCGCCGTTCAGGCGCGCTTCCTCCACGAAGTCGGCGGCGGGATAGACGTGCCCCGACGTGCCGATGGCGACGAAGAGCTCGGTCTCGGCGAGCGCCCGGTAGATGCGGTCCATCTGGTACGGCATCTCGCCGAACCAGACCACGTCGGGGCGGAGCCTGCCTGTCGTATCGCAGGCCGGGCATCGCGAATCGATCGTCAGGTCGTCGCGGCAAGGCGAGCGCATGCCGCAGGCCTCGCACAGGGCCGAGCCGAGTTCGCCGTGCATGTGGATGAGCTTCCGCGAGCCGGCGGCCTCGTGCAGCCCGTCGATGTTCTGCGTCACCAGCAGGAACGAACCCTCGAACTGGGCCTCGAGCCGCCCCAGCGCATGGTGGGCGCCATTCGGTCTAGCCTGCGCCATCGCCCGCCTGCGCTTGTTGTAGAAGTCCTGCACGCGGCCGGGGTTGCGCGCGAAGGCGTCCGGGGTGGCATAGTCGCGCCAGTCGTGCCTCGCCCAGATGCCGCCCTTGTCGCGGAAGCTCGGAATGCCGGACTCTACGGAGATGCCGGCCCCGGTGAGGATGACGATGGAGGATGGCATCTGGGATGGATCTTTCCGCAACTTGAATTGAGCGTCAATTGAGCATACTTTGAAGGAGAAACAGTCACTTTATGGAAGTATGATGACCATGACCGTAGCGTTGGACGTCTCTGCCTTCCGGTTCGGTGACGAACGGAGCCCGTTCCTCTCCGCACGTCGCGTGGCCGAGCGACTGGGCATCACCCAAAGCGAGCTCGCGTCTCTGATCGGGGTAGCACGTAACACGCTCGCCGCCAAAGCCGGCGCGCGCAAGGTCGATGCGGCGCTGAGCCCGATCGTGCGCATCCTCGCCATGGCAGGCGAAATGGCCGGAGGCGAGGAGCGCGCAGCGATCTGGTTCAAGCATCAGCCGATACCGGGCTGGGCCGGCAAGACGGCCTACGACCTCGTCCGCGAAGGCCGCGCGGAAAAGGTGCTGGCTTACCTGGAGGCAGTGCGCTCCGGCGTCTATGCCTGACCCGGGCCCGAGCCTCACGCTCTGGCGCGCCTACGTTCCTCGCTGGGCGCATCTCCCCCTGTCGGGTGAAGGCGCGGCGCGTTTCGGCGGCAGGTGGAGCCCTCCCGGCGAGCCGACGATCTATGCGGCGCGCGAGCTCTCCACCGCGTGGGCGGAATACAACCAGGGATTCGTCCAGCACCCGGCCTTGATCGCGCAGCTTCGTCTTACCGGCGCGCAACTGGCGAATCTGACCTCGCCCGAAGAGATGGACAGCCTCGGCATCGCCGCGGACATCCATCGGTGCGAGTGGCGGGCAATCCTGGACGAAGGCAGGATGCCGGAGACGCACGCGCTGCGCGAGCGACTGTTGGAACGCGGCTTCGACGGAGTGATCTATCCGTCCTTCATGTCGCCGGGCGGCACATGCGTGGCGCTGTGGCGCTGGAACGGGCCGTCGCAGCCGAAGCTCGACATCGTCGATCCCGACGGGCGCATGCCGCGCACGCCCGCTTCGTGGCTCTGATCCCGGCACGGCCGCCGGCCGGAGGCGAACGTGCGCCGGCTTCCCTCAGCTCCGACGCAAGCCGCCTGCGTGCCTAGGTGCGGGTGCCGCCCACCGTCATCTGATCCATTCGCAGGTGCGGCTGGCCGACGCCGACCGGCACGCCCTGGCCGGCCTTGCCGCACATGCCGATTCCGGTGTCGAGCTTCATGTCGTTGCCGACCATGGAAACACGGTGCATGGCGTCCGGCCCGTTTCCGATCAGCATGGCGCCCTTGATGGGCTGGGTCACCTTGCCGTCCTCGATCATGTAGGCCTCGGTGCAGCCGAACACGAATTTGCCGCTGGTGATGTCGACCTGCCCTCCGCCGAAGGAGACGGCGTAGATGCCGTGCTTGACCGAGGCGATGATCTCCTCCGGAGTCTTGTCGCCAGCGGTCATGTAGGTGTTCGTCATGCGCGGCATCGGCTGGTGCGCGTAGCTCTCGCGCCGGCCGTTGCCGGTCGGCTTCATGCCCATGAGGCGCGCGTTCTGCCGGTCCTGCATGTAGTTGACCAGCTTGCCGTCCTCGATCAGCACCGTGCGGTTGGTGGCGGTGCCTTCGTCGTCGATGGTGAGCGAGCCGCGCCGCTCGGCCATGGTGCCGTCGTCGACCACGGTGACCCCCCTGGCCGCGACCTGCTGGCCCATCAGACCGGAAAAGGCGGAGGTCTTCTTGCGGTTGAAGTCGCCTTCGAGACCGTGGCCAACCGCCTCGTGCAGCATCACGCCGGGCCAGCCGGAGGAAAGCACGATGTCGAAGGTGCCGGCCGGCGCCGGGATCGCCTCGAGGTTGACGAGGGCCTGCCGCAGCGCCTCGTCGGCGGCGAATTTCCATGACTCCTGCGCCAGAAACTCGCCGAAGCTCTTGCGTCCGCCCATGCCGTAGGAGCCGGTTTCCTGGCGGTCGCCGTCGCCGACGACGACTGCCACGTTGACCCGCACCAGGGGGCGGATGTCCTGCGCGAGTGCGCCGTCCGGGCGCAGGATCTCGACCTGCTGCCACGACGCGGCCAACGACGCCGTCACCTGGCGCACCTTCGGGTCCTTGGCGCGCAGGTACGCGTCGATCTCTTCGAGCAGCCGCGCCTTCGCCTCGAAACCCGGAGCCGCGATGGGATTCTCCTCGCCATAGAGATGCCTGTTGGTGCCCTGCGGGCGCTCGGCCAGCGTGCCGGAATATCCGCTCTTCACTGCCGAGACCGCGTCGGCCGCGCGCAGCAGGGCAGCTTCCGACAGCTCGCTCGCATGCGCATAGCCGATCGCCTCGCCGGCGACGGCGCGCAGCCCGAAACCCTTTTCGACGTTGAAGTTGGCCGTCTTCAGACGGCCGTTGTCGAAGACGAGCGCCTCACCCTCGCGATATTCGAGGAACAGCTCCCCGTCGTCGGCTCCGTCGACCGTATCGCGCACGATGCGGCGTACCGTGTCTTCGGAAATGTCGAATTGCTCGAGAAGTCTTTCAGCCACCTGCAGGCTCCCGTGAAATCTGGATTTGCAGCCTATATAGTCGCCGACGGCGCGGCTTGCACGGGGGACGCGCAAAGAATGGGGGCGCGGGATGATCCGCCTGCTGGCGATATGGGTTCTTGCCGGAGCCGCGGCAGGCGGTCTGTTCGGGAACGCCTATGGGCTTGCGGGTGTCGGCATCAGCGCCGCCGGCCCGGGTATGGCGGTCGGCCTGCGCGGCAGCCTCTAGGGCAGCGCCTTGAACCCGTCGGCGAAGCCGGCGAGGTCGACTGGAATGCCGATGCCCACCTCCGGCGTCTGGAAGACGATGAAGGTCGCCGACTCGCCTGCCTGCAGCGTGTCGAGCAGCGGCTTCTCGAGAATCACTTCGGCGTAGCACCCGTCCTGGAAACAGCGCACGAAATAGGCGCGGCCGATGTCCTTCCCGTCTACGTTCAGCCCCAGCCCGTTCGGAAGCAGCACGCCAAGGGGGGCCAGCACGCGCAGGATCTCGGCCTTGTTGTCGGCCGTCCGCAGCACCACCACGGAAAGGCCGACCTCCGGCCGGTCCTCCGCGATCACATTCTGCATCATAGCGCACTGCTCGGAAGAGGCGCCGGGCGGCGTGTCGCAGATGATCGACCAAGCCCCGTGCGTGGACCGCACCGTGCCGGCCGGTTGCTGCCCGACGGCAGGTGCGGCAAGGGCAAGCGCGGCGCCAAAAGCCAGCACGCCAGACAGTATGCGGAACGGTTTGCCCTTCATCTCGGCTCCTCGGCGAATCACGGCAATCTAGCTTGGTAGGACCCGAAGCGAAAGAAAAGCGCGCGACGGGCGGGTTTTCCGCCCTTCCGCGGCTTATTCAGCGACAATTCCGTCCGAAATGCGACGCGCGCGCTATTGCGGCGCGTGGCGCGGAGCCTTGCCGCAAAAGCTTTCGCGCAAAAATGCCGCATCTTGGGGCAGACGGCTTTCTTGCGGTTGAATTGAGAGTATGGTTTGAACGCGCCGGACAGAGCACGGATTCCGGTCCGGGCTGCCCCGCCCCAGTGGCGCCATATCGCCAACACCTCGCTGATCCGGGAGACGATGAGGGTGATGAAGAAGATTTTCGCAAGCATAGCCGCGCTGGCGCTGATTTTGGGCGCGGGCGCAGCCTTTGCCGCGCAGCCGGTGGAGTGGCAGATCACCCTGCAGCCCGCGGCGACCGCGATCATGAACGAGATTCGCTGGTTCGAGCAGTACACGCTGTGGTTCATCGTGCCGATCACGCTGCTGGTGATGTTCCTGCTCGCCTGGGTGATCCTGCGGTTCCGCGCCAGCGCCAATCCCAACCCCTCGCGCACCAGCCACAACACGCTGGTCGAGGTCATCTGGACCGTCGGGCCGGTCGTCGTGCTGCTGTTCCTCGCCGTTCCGTCCTTCCAGCTTCTGACCGCCCAGTACACGCCGGACGAGGAGCCGGCGATGACGATCAAGGCGACAGGCGTGCAGTGGTACTGGGATTACGAATACCAGGGCGACGAGCCGCTGACCTTCTCCTCCATCATGCTGGCTGAGAACGACCGCGCTTCGCTCGGCAAGGAGGATCGCGCCGAGTATCCGCGCCTTCTGGCCGTCGACAACGAGGTGGTCGTCCCGGTCAACACCACCGTGCGCGTGCTGGTGACGGCGAGCGACGTGATCCACGCCTTCGCCGTGCCCGCCTTCGGGATCAAGACCGACGCGGTGCCCGGCCGTCTCAACGAGATCTGGTTCAAGGCCGAGCGGGAAGGCATCTACTACGGGCAGTGCTCCGAGCTTTGCGGCAAGGACCATGCCTTCATGCCGATTGGCGTTCGCGTCGTCAGCCAGGAGCAGTACGACACCTGGCTGGCTTCGGCGCAGAGCGACATCGGCGCCGCCAACCGGGCGCTTATGGCGTCGATCAACAAACAGACCAACGTAGCCGCCGCCGGCCAGTAAGCCGGGTCCGGAAGCGAGACACGAACGGAGCGGGAAAATGGCAGACGCCGTAGCTCATCACGATGCCCATGAGGACCACCACCCGCGCGGTTGGGTCCGGTGGGTCTATTCGACCAACCACAAGGATATCGGCACGCTCTACCTGATCTTCGCGATCATCGCCGGTATCATCGGGCTGCTGCTTTCGGTTGCCATGCGTTGGGAACTGCAGGAGCCTGGCATCCAGATATTCCACGGCTTCGCCTCGATGGTCTACGGTTTCGAGGGTGACGCGGCCCTCGACGCCGGCAAGCACATGTACAATGTGTTCACCACGGCGCACGGCCTGATCATGATCTTCTTCATGGTGATGCCGGCGCTCATCGGCGGCTTCGCCAACTGGATGGTGCCGATCATGATCGGCGCGCCGGACATGGCCTTCCCGCGCATGAACAACATCTCGTTCTGGCTGCTGCCGCCGGCATTCATCCTCCTGCTGCTGTCGATGTTCGTGCAGGGTCCCGCGGGCGGCTACGGCGTCGGCGGCGGCTGGACGATCTATCCGCCGCTCTCCACCTCCGGCCAGCCCGGGCCGGCGATGGATCTGGCGATCCTGTCGCTCCATATCGCCGGTGCGTCTTCTATCCTCGGCGCGATCAACTTCATCACCACCATCTTCAACATGCGCGCGCCCGGCATGACGCTGCACAAGATGCCGCTGTTCGCCTGGTCGGTGCTGATCACCGCGTTCCTGCTGCTCCTGTCGCTACCGGTCCTGGCAGGCGGCATCACCATGCTGCTCACCGACCGCAACTTCGGCACCACCTTCTTCGACCCCGCCGGCGGCGGCGACCCGATCCTGTTCCAGCATCTGTTCTGGTTCTTCGGGCATCCGGAGGTCTACATCCTGATCCTTCCGGGCTTCGGCATCGTCAGCCACATCGTGTCGACCTTCTCGCGCAAGCCGATCTTCGGCTATCTCGGCATGGCCTACGCTATGGTGGCGATCGGTGTGGTCGGCTTCGTGGTGTGGGCGCACCACATGTACACGACCGGCCTTTCGCTCGACACGCAGCGCTATTTCGTGTTCGCCACGATGGTCATCGCGGTTCCGACCGGGGTGAAGATCTTCTCCTGGATCGCGACGATGTGGGGCGGCTCGATTTCCTTCCGCACGCCGATGCTGTGGGCGATCGCCTTCATCTTCCTGTTCACGGTCGGCGGCGTCACGGGCGTCCAGCTCGCCAACGCCGGTCTCGACCGGGCGATGCACGACACCTACTACGTGGTGGCGCACTTCCACTACGTGCTGTCGATGGGCGCCGTGTTCGCGATCTTCGCGGCCTGGTACTACTGGTTCCCGAAGATGACGGGCTACATGTACAACTCCTTCGTCGCCCGCGTGCACTTCTGGGTGACGTTCATCGGCGTGAACCTGGTGTTCTTCCCGCAGCATTTCCTCGGGCTCGCCGGCATGCCGCGCCGCTACATCGA